>CAZWAE010000006.1:0-8362 GCA_964631805.1 uncultured Desulfobacteraceae bacterium
TCATCGCAAACCATAAATCTGTTTGCAATGGAAAATGAATACCATACTCACCCGCAGTTTGATCCTTTTCTGAGAATGTAAAACTTTTGTAAAATGCTGACGCTCCCTTGTAAATAGCATTCCCATTTTCTATGCTCCCGCCAAATCGAGCCGGTCCTGCAGGTCGGCGAAAGACCTTTCCACTGCAAAGAGGCGTATGACAATGACATTACCAGAATTAAAAATCGGTGATCTGACCAGCAGGGTTCCCATCATTCAAGGCGGCATGGGGGTGGGCATCTCATTATCAGGCCTGGCCTCGGCAGTGGCCAATGAGGGAGGGATCGGTGTCATCGCAGCCGTTCTGACAGGGCTTGGGGAATCCGACATCAAATCCGATTCCGTTAAAGCCAATGCAAGGGCGTTAAAAAGGGAGATCCGCAAAGCGAGAGAAAAAAGCCAGGGGATTGTGGGGGTCAATATCATGGTCGCCCTGACCGACTTCGGCGACCTGGCCGCGGCTTCCATCGAAGAGGGAATCGATGTGATTTTCTCCGGGGCCGGCCTGCCGCTCAGTCTGCCCGGATACCTGACGCCGGGGTCGAAAACGAAGCTTGTTCCCATTGTCTCATCCGCCAGGGCTGCCGTTATCCTGTGCAAAAAATGGTTGGCCCGGTACGATTATCTGCCCGATGCGTTTGTTGTGGAGGGTCCCATGGCCGGCGGGCATATCGGTTTCAAATATGAACAGATTGACGACCCGGATTTTACACTGGAAAAACTGGTCCCCGAGGTTATCGAGGCTGTTAAACCCTTTGAAAAAGATCGGAAACAAAAAATCCCCGTTATCGCTGCAGGTGGTGTCTATACGGGGAACGACATCCTGAAATTTCTTGAAATGGGGGCTGCCGGCGTTCAACTGGGAACCCGTTTTGTGGCAACCCATGAATGCGATGCCGACATCAAGTTCAAACAGGCCTACATTGATGCCGGAAAAGAGGATATCGCCATCATCAAAAGCCCCGTGGGCATGCCGGGGCGTGCCATTCGAAACGCCTTCATCAACGACGTGAATCTGGGCAAACGACAGCCGTTTCACTGTCCGTTTCATTGTATCAAGCCCTGTAAACAGAAGGAAAGCCCCTATTGTATTGCCCTCGCCCTGGCAAGTGCGAAAAAAGGAAAATTAAAACAAGGCTTTGCGTTTGCAGGAGAAAATGCCTACCGGGTTGACAGGATCGTCTCCGTGAAAGAACTGATGGATTCGCTTGACGAGGAATACAGGCTGGCCCAGATGGACAGACGTTCGGCATCGGCAGGGTAAAAGCGGGGCGTCCATTCCGACCCTGCAAAAACTGTGGCTCAACCTCCTCCGACGGGCGGGAATATTCCCACCCGGTCGTCCGGCTCTAGGCTTGAGGATACCCCTGATTTTACGCCATTAATAAAGATCAGCTTTGCCTTTTCTTCGGGAACTTTCAGTTGGGCAAGGAGATCTCCCACCGTCCATCCCTCCAGGATCTGATAACGATCCGACGAATCGGGTTGAAACTCGGAGAGGGTGGCAAACAGCTTTATTTCTATATATGCGGTCATGATTTCGATCGGGCTAAGGTTAATGCTTCCGGTTTCAATCCATAGGTGGTATAGCACCGGCCAATAAAACAACTGTTACCTTTTTCGCCGTCACCCCATTTTTTAGGAAATATCGATCCCGTTTACGGTCATATGCCCTCTCTTATCGGGGGCTGCAGGGGGCCTCGCACGGGACGTCACGAAAATTCCAATCACCGAGATGACGGCATAAAATGTAGGGATAAACCGGGTGAAAGTCAATAGCGTCACGACCCTCGGATCGGTGCTGTCGGGGGCATAGCCGGCCGCCCTAAATCTCATTGGGTCCGGTGTTATCCTTGACCTGACCGCTTTGAGAGGTGTTTGTGTATCTGTTTAATACCATCATACCCATATTTGCCGTCATATTTTTGGGGTGGTGTGTGAAGAAAAGGGGGTATCTGCCATCAGAATTTCTGACCCCTGCCAATGGCCTGGTGTATCATCTGGCCATCCCGGCCATGATTTTTCAGGCTGTCTCCAAAAGCTCCCTGAAATCAGACCTGCATCTCGACGTGCTGTTTATCGCATTGATATCGGTCGTGGCGGCCTGTTTCGTGGCGTTGTCAGCTTGTCTGGTGTTTCGTGTAGAGAGGGGCAGGCGGGGGACCTTCACGCAGGGCGCTTTTCATGGAAATCTCGGTTATATCGGACTGGCCGTCGCTTTTTATGCGTTGGGAGATGATGGGTTGGTGCAGGCAGGCATTCTGGCCGGGTTTATTATGATCGTACATAATTTCCTTGCAGTGATGGTGCTTCAGATATATTGTGACGGCGTTTTGGATCGGGGGGGATTCGGAAATACGATGCGCCGGGTACTGGGGAATCCGGTTGTTGTCTCCGCATTTGCCGGTATCCTGTTTTCTGTCCTGGAGGTGCCGATTCCGATGGTTGTGGATCGCAGCCTGGAAATCGTCGGTAACATGGCACTGCCCCTGGCGTTGATGCTCATCGGGGCCTCGCTGACGTTCCGCGGTTTATGGCAAAATGTTGCGCTTGTCGCTCCCATCGCCGTTGTCAAACTGCTGTTGTTGCCCGCCTTGGGATTCGGGTTGATGGTCGTTTGCAATGTGCCGGAAGCCCGTTACATTCCCGGCCTCATACTTTTGGCGTCACCCTCTGCCACACTGACCTATGTGATGGCCAGGGAGATAGGCGGGGATACGGATCTTGCAATAGCTGCTGTTTCCGGGACGACCTTGCTGTCTCCCGTGACATTTGCCCTTTGGTTAAACGTCGCGGCATGAGGACCACGATGGGGGGCTGCCCGCCTGAAAACGATTTTGATCGGGATGCCCGGAATCCCTAATACAGGCAACACAGCCTGAATGTAGAGAAATGAATATGCAATTCAAATACAAAAAGGCGCTGGTGACCGGCGGGGCCGGTTTTATCGGTTCCCATCTGGTGGACGCACTCCTGTCGGCGGGATGCAATGTGACGGTGCTGGACAACCTTTCCTCGGGCAACATCTCCAATCTGGATCCTGTTCGTGACAGGATAGAGTTCATTCAAGGGGATATTCGAGAAAAGGCGGATCTCGACCGGGCCGTTAAGGGGTGCGACCTGGTTTTTCATGAGGCCGCCGTTGTGTCCGTCGTCGAGACGGTCAGGGAGCCCATCCAGTCCGCTATGGTGAACGACATCGGGGCATTGAATCTTCTTGAGTCGGCGCGGGAAAACGGGATCCGGCGTGTCATCTTCGCAAGTTCGGCCGCCGTGTACGGCGATGATTCGGATGTCCCCAATCGGGAGGAGATGATTCCCAGGCCCAAAAGCCCTTATGCCGTCCAAAAGCTGGCCAACGAGTTATATGCCCGTACCTATAACGATCTGTGGGGACTTGAAACGGTGTGCCTGCGTTATTTCAATGTTTTCGGACCGCGACAGGATCCCTCATCGCCCTATTCGGGTGTTATTTCCATTTTCATGGACAGGTCGGTTTCCAATATATGCCCCGTGATCTACGGAGATGGAGACCAGTACCGGGATTTTGTATATGTCAAGGATGTCGTTCGGGCCAATATGCTGGCGGCGGTTTCTTCGAATGCGGCGGGTGGTAAATTCAACATCGGAACGGGGAGACATATCTCCATTAATGATCTTTGGGGCATGGTATCAGAGCTGTCGGGTTACGAAGGGGTTCCCGAATATGCGCAGGCCCGGCCCGGTGATATTGTGGAATCGGTTTCAAGTATCCGGCACGCTGAAAAGGTGCTGGACTATCATCCGGCATTTTCTTTTGAAAAGGGCCTTGAGGAAACCTATGCATGGTTTCGCGGTGCCTGCAGTCGGTAAAGCGGATCTGCAATTTTTAAGCGGCTTGCCGGGGTGGAAATTCCAAGTCGTGAACTGCGGATATGAATTATAACATACAGGTGAAAGGGGGGGGATGGTTTTTTCGTATGATCAGGTCCTGGTAACCGGCGCTGCAGGATTTATCGGGTACCATCTTTCGGAACGACTGCTGGACGAGGGGTGCCGTGTCGTCGGGCTCGACAATCTGAACACCTATTACGACGTGGAACTCAAAAAGAACCGGTTGAACCGTTTGTTGCCCCATGACCGGTTTACCTTCATACAGGCAGATCTGTCGGACCAGGCCAAAATGGAAGCGGTTTTCAGTAACCACTCGTTCCAGGTGGTTGTCAATCTGGCGGCCCAGGCCGGAGTCCGCTATTCCCTTGAAAACCCCCATTCCTATATCCAGTCAAACCTCTCGGGTTTCACTCATATCCTGGAAGGGTGTCGCCATAACGGCGTCGGGCATCTTGTTTTTGCATCCTCGAGTTCCGTATACGGCGCCAACACCGGCATGCCGTTTTCAGTCCATCACAATGTGGACCATCCGGTATCCCTGTATGCGGCGACCAAGAAAGCCAATGAACTCATGGCGCATACTTACAGCCACCTCTACGGGCTCCACTGCACCGGACTCCGATTTTTTACGGTTTACGGACCCTGGGGCCGTCCGGACATGGCATTGTTTCTCTTTACAAAAGCCATTCTGGCGGGAAAGCCGATCAAGGTGTTCAACCATGGCAAAATGAAACGGGATTTTACCTATATCGACGATATTGTCGAGGGGATCGTTCGAATCATGAAAAGGCTCCCCGGATCCAATCCGGAGTGGAGCGGATCCGACCCGGACCCCGGTACCTCCTATGCGCCCTACCGGATCTACAACATCGGGAACAACAGTCCCGTGGAATTGATGACCTTTATCGGTGAAATTGAAAAAGCCCTGGGAAAGACGGCGGAAAAGACCTATTTAGACCTTCAACCCGGCGATGTCCCGGCCACTTATGCGGATATTGATGATCTGATCGACGATACGGGGTTCAAACCGAGCACACCCCTTTCAACCGGTATCCGGCAATTTATCGAGTGGTATCGACATTACTACGAAGTCGCTGAAGACGGAAAAGGAGATGATCAATGAATTTGACGGTTGTCGGAACAGGTTATGTCGGATTGGTGACGGGCGTGGGTTTTGCCAACCTGGGTAATAGTGTGATCTGCCTGGATATTGACAAGGAGAAGATCGACACCCTCGAAAACGGGCAATTGACCATATACGAACCCGGACTCCAGGAATTGTTCAACAGAAATTTCAAGGGGGGACGGCTCAGATTTACAACGGATGTTCAGGCTGCGATTTTGGAGTCGGATATCATTTTTATCTGTGTGGGAACGCCCACCAACGAAAGGGAGGAGGCCGATCTCACCGCCGTTAAAGAGGTTGCCAAAGCGGTCGGCAAGTTCATGAATGAGTATAAGGTGATCGTCAATAAAAGCACGGTGCCTGTGGGAACGGCGGACCTTGTCCGGAAAATCATTCTGGAAAACCAGGAGAACACAGTTGAATTCGATGTGGTCTCCAACCCCGAATTTTTGCGGGAAGGAGCGGCCGTAAAGGATTTTGAAAACCCGAACCGGGTGATTATTGGAACGGACAGCGAAAAGGCGGAAGAGATATTGATGTCTCTCTACCGATCGGTAGCCAGAACCGACCGGCCCATTATCGTTACCGACGTGAAAAGTGCCGAGATTACCAAGTATGCCAGCAATGCCATGCTGGCCACTCGCATCAGCTTTATGAATCAGCTGGCCCACCTCTGTGAGAAAACGGGTGCCGATATCAGATCGGTGTCCCGTGGAATGGGATTGGACGGAAGAATCGGTCCCAGATTTCTACAGGCGGGTGTGGGCTACGGGGGAAGTTGTTTCCCCAAGGATGTCAAAGCACTGATCGCCACGCTGAAACAACACGGTTGTGATGCCGATCTTTTCGAGGCGGTGGACCATATCAACGAAAAGCAGAAATCGGTTGCGGTGGAGAAGTTGACGTCTGTTCTGGATGTTAAGGAAAGCACCATTGCCGTCTGGGGCATCTCCTTTAAACCCAAGACCGATGATATCAGGGAGGCGCCATCGTTGACGGTGATCCGGAGCCTTCAGGAGATGGGAGCAGTTATCCACGCCTTTGATCCTGTTGCCATGGACAATGCCGGGAGTGTACTTTCCGAAGTCCGGTATTTTGAAGATCCGTACGAAGCGATCCGGGATTGCGATGCCCTTATTGTGATTACGGAATGGGATGAATTCAGAAACCTGGATATGCGGGCGGTGAAGGTGCTTCTCCGTCAGCCCATCGTTGTCGACGGAAGAAATATATACGATAAGAACGAGATGACCGAACTCGGATTTACCTATATGGGGATCGGCAGGTAGCGAATGGCGGGAAGAACCCAAAATGAATCCAGACCCTTGGAAATTCAGGCGTGCCACCGCCCAGTCGCAGCTGGCACGGAAAATCCTTTTTTGTTTATCGTTTTGTCTCCTCCTTTTCGGTCTGGCATTTTTTTTACATTTCACACCCCAGCGCACCGTTCTGCAGCGCCTTGAAGACTCGGGCCAATGCAAAGCCTGTGATCTTCAAAAGGCCGATCTCAGAGATGGAAAGTTGTTGCAGGTTGATCTTCGCGGTGCTGACTTGAAATACACCGATTTTAGGGGGGCCGATCTTCGAAGCGCCAATTTGACGGGTGCGGATGTGCGGGGAACCCGTTTCGGTCAAAGCCGGCTAAATGATGCGATTTGGGTCAACGGGAAAATTTGCGGTCCGGCGACTGCGGATAGATGCCTGACCCCGGATGTAAACACCCTGTTGACGACGGGTCGATGCCATCGGTGCGATTTGAGATCCGCCCAGATGCAGGGGCTCGATTTGAAAAACGGATATCTGGTCGGGGCAGACCTGCAACGGGCCAATTTGGAAGGCGCAGAACTGCAATGGACCGATTTCAGGAACAGCCGCCTGCACCAGGCCAATTTCGTTAATGCCGGACTTGAAAACGCCAATCTTTCCAATGCGGACATGGTCGAAGCCGATTTCAGCGGAGCGGATTTAAAGGTGGCGTACCTTCAGGGCAGCCACATGACGGGAGCCATCCTGGTCCGGACCCAACTGGGCGGGGCCGACATCCGGGGGGGAGTATTGCAGGGGGCGAATCTGGAGGCGGCGAACCTGGACAGTGCAGATCTTGCCGGAGCAAATCTTTGGCAGGCCCGTTTGATAAATGCCTCGCTCAAAGGCGCCAATCTTCAGGGTGCCAACTTGAAGGGAGCCATTGTCGACGGGGCTGATTTCACGGGGGCTTTCATGATCGGTGCCGTATGGGTCGACGGCCGCCGTTGTGGGGAGGAATCTATTGGCCGCTGTGACTAAAAAACGGGGCTAAAGCCGGAATACAGTCGGTTTTTCCTCTTCATCGATGTCAATGCCGATGGTGTCGCCTGTCTTGAACCCCAACGATACAAATTCATCAATCACCGTTTCATGCCGATCCAGAGCCCAGTAAACATTCCAGTTTGGATTCCGAACCGTGTCGATACCGTAGGCGTCGTGGCTGCACAGGTTGACCCTGAACTTGTCTTTGGCGATGAGCGTGTCGGCCTCAGATAGGAAGTTGTCGATGTGATACAGGTTATTGTGGAGTGTTTTAGACAGTTGCTCCTGCAATTCGGGCATCTCGTCAAGATAGTGATTGGCCACCTGGTAAAGGTCGTCCGGGTTATCTATGGTGAGGCCTAAAACACCGAACCTCTGGTGCCGCATGGCAAACGCTTCCAGCTCAGCTTCGAAGGCTTCGACCATGGCCATGACATCTTCGATGCCGGGCCTGGGCCCCTCGCAGGCATGCACCAGATCCTCACATTTGCTGATCAAGTCCAGATAAAAGGCCTTGGTGTCCATGACATATATGGTGCGTTCTCTGTAGTTCCGGCGTTTTCTGATGCGGCGGATACCGTCCAGACTGACCGACCTTTCGCTCTCCTTCTGCTCGAGGGTTTCGATGCTGGAAATATCCTTGGCCTGGACCACATGGATTTCGCCGTCGCTAGAGATAATATATTCGATCTCGCACCGAAATCCCAAATGGTCTTGAATCTCTTTTGACAGCTGGAGCAATTTGCGATCATGGGGGGTGTTGGTGATATAGGGTTCGCTTTGAACCTTGTGGATCCGATCACGGCAATAGCCGAATTCCCATTGATGCCCGATCATTTTCGCCATGACGCTGGATCCCTCTATGAAGGGCATCACGATGATGCCCATCTCATCGGGTATGACTTCGGGTGCGCAGTAAAAGATCTGTTGGCGTTTTATGGAAAGCTGTTTTGCAGTCCCGGCGAGCCGTAACATCCGTTTTCTCGCGTATTTGACCCCGCCGATATCGGCATAGGTTTCCACCGAATCAAAAGT
>CAZWAE010000006.1:8462-31477 GCA_964631805.1 uncultured Desulfobacteraceae bacterium
TTCTCGCGTATTTGACCCCGCCGATATCGGCATAGGTTTCCACCGAATCAAAAGTGCCGCTCTTGAAAAACTCCTCTTTGGGATGGGCGCTTCTGGCGATCACTTTGAAGTTTTCCCGGTGATTTTTTAGAAAGGCCTCCAATTGGTCGAAGTTTTCCTTTTCAAAATCAATCGCAGGAACAAAAATAAAATCAGGTACATAGAAATTGCCTGCCTTCAACCGTTTGAGGAGTCGCGCTTTTTCGGGCAGTGGACAAGTTTTTAGAGCATTCTGTTTTTTCATATGTCACCAGGAGTTATAGAAGGATTACGGAATCATGGTTTATAATACTACAGGATCGGTCAAGGTAAAGAGGGCAGCGTCGAATTCGCAGGCGCCTCTTATATGCTTGACTTCCCAGATCCTTTTGTGTAAAAACTGACTGACCAATCAGTCGAAAATTTCATACCATATCGGGCTATGCCGTGTCAAAAAAAATGGACATCCTGCGTTCGGCAACGACCTTGTTCGCCAGAAAGGGATTCAAAAACACATCCATGGCGGAACTCTCACAAGTGTCCGGTGTGGCCGGTGGCACCATATTCTATCACTTCAAAAGCAAAGAGGATCTTTTTTTCGCTATATTGGCAGATGTAAAAGATAAAATACTCACTGGTTTTGAACAGTATTTCAGGGAACAGCGTCATGAAAACGGTCTGAAAATGGTGGAGGGCGCCATTACGTTTTATCTCGATATCGCCGGGAAAATGGAGGATCGGTTTCTGCTCCTGCAGCGTCACGACCCCCATCGGCTGGCGGAAGCCCATCCCGTTTGCCGGCAGCATCTCGAAACGGTTTACAATTGTCTGGTGGATATTTTTGAGCGTGCAATCCGTACCGGTCAAAAAGATGGGACCATCCGGAAACTTCCGGCCCGGAAAACGGCATTGATTATTTTTTCCATGGTGGATGGCATCGTTCGCCTGGATACCTTCAAGCTTTATGAGGCGAGCGCACTGTATCATGAACTGGTGGCGGCCTGTCGCCGTATGATACGTGTTTAAAGGATGATAATCTTTTGCATCTGATACCTCACATGTTCTTTCCATTCCTGGAATGGTTTGACGGGTACCGTTCGGGCCACCTGAAACGGGATATCATAGGCGGGTTGACGGTTGCGCTGGTGCTGATACCCCAATCCATGGCCTATGCGCAATTGGCGGGACTGCCCCCATTTTATGGGCTCTATGCCGCTTTTTTGCCGCCAGTTGTGGCATCCCTTTTCGGTTCGAGCCGCCAACTGGCCACAGGGCCGGTGGCCGTCGTTTCCCTTATGACAGCGGTGGCCCTTGAACCTCTGGCGGCTGCAGGCGGCCAGCAGTATATTGCCTATGCGATCCTGCTGGCTTTTCTGGTCGGTATTTTTCAGTTTTCATTGGGGCTTTTCAGACTGGGAATGCTTGTGAATTTTCTCTCCCATCCCGTGGTCAACGGATTTACAAACGCGGCTGCGATTATCATTGCGACGTCGCAGCTCTCAAAAATATTTGGCGTCAGCGTCGATAAGAGTGAACAACACTACGAAACGGTCATAAGGGTGGTGAATGCGGCCCTCCATTACACCCACTGGCCGACATTGATGCTCGGTTTGTCAGCATTTGTGATCATGCTGGCACTTAAAAAAATCTCCCCTCGAATCCCCGGCGTGCTGATGGCCGTTGTGATAACAACCCTGGTCTCGTGGGGAATCGGGTTTGAGCATACCGCCGTCGTACCGGTTTCAAGCATCGAGTGGCCGGAAGCCCGATCATTGGTGCGACAGTTCAATGCCGCCGTCGGGGAAACCGGGTATCTGGCAAAGGAGCGTTCGGTGCTTCGGCGGCAAGTGGTCGAGGCAAGGGCTGCCGGGGATCGCATTGCAGCGGTTAATGCCGTGCGTGCCGCCGACATCGTAGAGATCCGAATCGAGGAGACGTCAGATCGTGCCCGCCGTTTGAGAAGGACGGTTCGCGATCTGCTGCTTGAAGGGGCGGTATCCGATGATGGCCGGCTCCGGTTGTTCAATGCCGGCCACCTCCCCGGTGCTCTGAAAGGCGACGGACGGATCTGGCGTTTGAAAGTGGGGAACCGGCCCCTGGCACTTGACCGTATCTCTGTCACCGCAGGAGGCGAAGTGGTTGGCAGCGTACCGGGTGGGCTGCCCGAATGGGCCGTCCCTGACATGGAAAAGGATGTGGTCCTATATCTGGTGCCCTTTGCATTGATCATATCACTGCTGGGATTCATGGAGGCGATCTCCATCGCCAAGGCCATGGCTGCCAAAACCGGCCAGCGGATCGATCCCAATCAGGAACTGATCGGGCAGGGGCTTGCCAATTTTGCCGGTTCATTTGCCGGGAGCTTTCCGACATCCGGATCCTTTTCCCGGTCAGCCGTGAACCTTCAGTCCGGTGCGATTTCAGGGTTGTCCGGTGTTTTTACCGGTGTTGCCGTCGTTGTGGTGCTGTTGGTTTTTACACCGTTGCTTTACCATCTGCCCCAATCCGTGCTTGCCGCCATTATCATGATAGCGGTGGTTGGGCTGATCAACGTCAAGGGTGTTTTTCATGCATGGCGAGCCCAGTGGTATGACGGTGTCATCTCGGTGATCACGTTTGGTTGTACCCTCGGTTTTGCCCCCCATCTGGATCGCGGAATCCTCATCGGCGCGGCCTTGTCCATTTGCGTCTTTTTGTACAAAAGCATGCGGCCCACGGTGGTGGACCTTTCACTGGGTCTTGATCGCGCTCTGCACGATGTTGTGGCTTTTGGTTTGAAAGAGTGCCGGTACATCGATGTGGTAAGATTTGATGGCCCCCTTTTTTTCGCCAATGCCAGCTATTTGGAGGATCAGATTCGAAAACGGAGAGCCACAAAAAAAGAATTGAAGCACATCATCATGGTGTCGAACGGGATCAACGATATTGATGCATCCGGTGAAGAAGCCTTGTCCTTAACGGTGGATCGCGTTCGTAGCGCCGGCATCGATATTTCATTGAGCGGCATCAACGAATCGGTGGCCGAAACGCTTCGACGAACCCATCTGCTTGCTAAAATCGGTAAGCATAATATATATCCCAATCTCAGTGACGCGATCAACGCCGTGCACAGCATCACCCACAAGGGTGAGTCGGAGCGGGAATGTCCGCTGACCACATGTGTCGCGTCTGAGTGTGATACCTCCGGGGGGAAATGACATGCGAATCATCACCATATTCAGCGGCGCCTTTTGCAGGAAGAATTCTGTGGTCAGGGACATCCTGAACAGTACTGATTGTCGCCTCATCACCGATGATGAGGTGCTCGCCCACGCCTGCAAATTGTCCGGCATCGCCGAAGAGAAAATCGGCCGGGCGTTTTCAGCAAAAACTTCTGTATTCAACAGGTTTACAAGAGAAAAAGAGATTTCGATCGCCTATCTCAAACTCGCCCTGGGTGAGATGCTAACCGGGGATCATTTTCTGATCAGCGGGTTTTCAGGAATCCTGATCCCCCAGACGGTCAGCCATGTCCTGAAAGTATGCCTGATAGCGGACATGAATTCCAGGATCGCCCGGGCGGTCGAGACCCAGGATCTGTCGAAAAAGGAGGCGGCCAGACGTATCCGCAGCAGGGATGAGGACTGTGCCTCATGGATAGATCTTCTGTACTCACAGAAAGATCCGTGGGTGCCTTCCCTTTATGATCTGGTTATTCCCACGGATCAAACCGGGGTGGCAAAAGCCGGTGCCCTGATTGCGGAGAATCTTTTAAAGGATGTGGTGACGCCCACGGATCGCTCCATGAGTGCATTGGATGACTTTCGGCTTGCTGCCAGGGTCGAGGTCGCCCTGACGCTGGAGGGGCACAATGTCGGCGTGACAGCCCGGGGAGAGGCGGTCACTCTAACCATTAACAAACACGTTTTGATGTTGTCGAGACTGGAGGAGGAACTGGCCTCGGTTGCCACCAAATTGACGGGTGTCGGTTCCGTTGAAACCCGCGTGGGGGAGGCCTATCACCGAAGCGATGTATATCGAAAACACGATTTTGAACTTCCCTCCAAGGTCCTTCTGGTGGATGATGAACGTGAATTCGTCCAGACGCTTTCCGAACGCCTGGAATTGAGGGATATGGGCTCCGCCGTTGCTTTTGACGGAGAGTCTGCATTGACCCTGGTCCGGGATGATGCTCCGGATGTGATGATCATTGATCTGAAAATGCCGGGCATCAGCGGTATCGAGGTGTTGCAGCAGGTTAAGGCATCCCGGCCGGAAATCGAGGTGATTGTCCTGACAGGCCACGGCGCGGATGCGGAGATGGAGGAATGCATGGCCCTGGGTGCCTTCGGTTACCTTCAAAAGCCGGTGGATATTGACCGACTCAGTGATATTCTTAAAAAAGCACATGAAAAAGTCAGGACAGGCCGAGACCCTGTGGAATGAAAAACTTGAACCCGCTGATCATCATCGGTAAATTTCCAGCATTACCAGCGGTTATTGAATATCGAGTGGATTGAATGTCCGATATATCTATTTTTTCAAAATTCAAACCAAAATTCTGGGACCACCATGACGTGGCTTCCGGGCCGTATTCGGGTCTTTTCAATTTCAGACGCAAATGGCGGATGATCGTGGTGTTGAGTCTCATTGTTACCCTGACACCGCTTCTGGTCATGGCGTTTGTCGAATACCGATTGACCCGGGCAACCATGAAGGAGCAGCTTGCCATAAGAACAGCGAACCTGGTTTCAAGCACATGGCGGACCGTTTCCTACTTTTTCAGGGAGCGTAAGGCAGCTTTGAAATTTATTCTGGAGGACAATTCTCCGGAACAATTGATGGTTCCAGGGCGTCTCGAGAAAATCCTGACTAACCTGCAAAATGGGATCGGCGGATTTGTGGATATCGGCGTGGTCGATTCCGGCGGCAGGCTGAATCGATATGCGGGCCCCTACCGGAAAATGGGGGATAATCTCTGTGACGAGTCCTGCTTCAAAGCGGCTGTTACACACGGTGAGTTTGTCAGCAGTTTGGATTCCCAGGAAATTGCCGGGCCCAATCGGCTGGTGATTGCCATAAAACGGGAAAATCCGGAGGGCCAATTCTTCGTACTGAGGACCTTGCTTGATACCGATTTCCTGAGCAGGCTGCTGACAGAACTGGATATCGGGAAGGCGGATGATGCGTTTCTCATCAACAAACAAGGTGTTCTCCAAACCTCCTCCCGCCGTCATGGCGGCGTAATGGATAAAATCAACATACCGATCCCTGAGTTTTCCATTCCAGCCCGTGTGATCGAAACCACGACCCCGGATGGTGAACCGGTGATACTCGGTTATGCCTACGTACCCGGGACCTCCTTCATCCTGATGATTATCAGGCAGAAGGCCCAATTATTGGACCTGTGGTATAAGCCGAGGATCGAACTTGTGGGGTTTCTGGCATTGTCCATTGGCGGCGTCCTGCTGGCGGTTCTCGCCATGGCCACTTTTCTGGTCCATAAAATACACGAGGCGGATCAGAAAAGGATTTCTGCTCTGCACCAGGTGGAATACGCCAACAAACTGACAGCCATTGAACGCCTGGCAGCTGGCCTTGCCCATGAAATCAACAATCCATTGGCCGTGATCAACCAAAAAACCGGATTGATACGCGATCTCGTTCATATGCAGAAGATCGCATCGGATGATGAACGAATGATGGGTCTTCTGGACACGATCCTGCTGTCGGTACAGCGGTGCGGGAAGATCACCCAACGGTTGCTGAATTTCGCCCGCCAGATCGATGTTGCCATTCAACCCGTTAATTTGGGTGAGATCCTTCAGGGGATGGTCGATTTTGTTGCAAGGGAAGCTGAGGAACAGGGCATCGATATCCGGGTTGCCATTCCCGATGACCTGCCGGTAATAGAGAGCGACCCCAGCCACCTCCAACAGATCTTTTTAAACATCATTAACAACAGCTTCATGGCCATGGGAAACGGCGGACGTCTCGATATCGTCCTTAACAGCCCAAACGGTGCGGACCTTTTGGTCTGCGTGGAAGACAATGGGTGCGGGATCCCGCCCGAAGATCTCAAACGGGTTTTCGAGCCTTTTTTTACGACGAAATCCCAAAACGGGGGCACTGGACTGGGATTGTCCATTACCCATGGGCTGGTGCAGAAAATCGGCGGTCGGATCCAGGTCGAAAGCTCGCCTGGAAAGGGCACACTTTTTACTATGACGCTTCCTGTCAAGGCAGAAACGTATGAAACCGATTCCGGAAACAATCAAATTCCGAAGGAAAGCGGATGAAAGATCAGAACAATATCATCGGATGGGAGGGCCTCCAGTTTTTCGGTAAGGTGTCCGCTTCAATATCCCACGAAATCAAGAATACCCTTGCCATCATTAACGAGAATGCAGGGCTTCTGGGAGATCTCTCCGCGATGATGGATCGGGGGATGCCCATGGATCCGGAGCGCCTCAAAAAGGTGGCGGAAACGATCCAGAATCAAGTCCGCCGGGCGGATGGAATCGTTAAAAGAATGAATCGTTTTGCCCATAGTGTGGATGAACCGTTAAAAGAGGTCGATCTGTCCCGGATGGTGGATCTGTTGATTGCCATTGCCGACCGGCTCGCGCAGATGAAAGATATTGTTGTCGAATCCACCGGATCAGGAACCGTTTGGCAGGTCAGGACCTATCCCTTTGTGCTGGAAAACCTGATCTGGCGATCCCTTGATTTTGCCATGGGTGCCGTTGGCAGCGATCGCCATATCCGTGTTTTCATCAACAACACCGATATGGGCAAAAGTGTTTCGATCTGCGGTATCGGTGAGCCTCCCGATGCCGAAGGCCAACTTTTTCCGAGTGAGACAGAGGCGGCCCTGGCGCTAAGACTAAGGGCGAATTTGGCCCTGAATGCCGATGCCGGTGAATTGACCATTGAGTTGCCGGACCGTGTCGAACAGGGGATATCGATTTGAACCGCTGACCCATATGACTTTGAGGCAGTGCACTCCCGGAGGATCGGGAAGATCTGCAAATTCATTGAAAAGGAGAAAAAGATGTCTGAAAAAGTGTTGATTGTCGACGATGAAGAGGATTTTCTGGAGGTAATGGCCGAACGAATGAAGAGCCGTGGAATGGAAGTGTCCACATCCACCTCCGCCGAGGAGGCACTGGTCCTGATCGAGAAGGAATCGTTCGATGCCGTCATACTGGATTTTATGATGCCCGGGATGGACGGTATCGAAACCTTAAAGGCGATAAAAGCTGCAAAACCGGAGCTGCAGATCATTCTTCTCACCGGCCATGCCACCGTTCAAAAGGGTGTCGAGGCGATGAAACTCGGGGCGATGGACGTCATGGAAAAGCCGGCGGATCTTGAAATCCTCACCGAGAAGATCAAAATCGCCAAATCGGAGAAAACCTTGATCGTTGAAAAAAAGCAGGATGCCAACATCAAATCGATCATTAAGAAATACGGGTTTTAGTGTTCCAAAATAAAAAGATCCCCGCAGCGGACTGCGGGGATCTTCTGTTAACGTTGTCAGCGGCGGGTTTAGCCCGGCACAGGCACCGTGATGGGCATTCCCATGATGGGCCACAGGACGTATACCGCAAATCCAGTGACGATCATCAGCAGGACGCTGGCCGGGATGCCCCACAAAAAGAACTCCCCTGTGGTGAACTGCCCGGAGTCGTACGCGATGGCATTGGGGGCCGCCCCCACCAGCAGCAGGAACGGCATGCCGGCCACCACCAGGGAGGAGTAGAGGATCACCTCTCCCGCTACGCCCAGATAGGGCGCGATGACCAGGGCCACCGGCAGAGAAATAGCGATGGCCGCCACGTTCATGATGAAGTTGGTCATCATCATAACGAAAAAGGAGATGCTCATCACGAACACGAACCAGTGGGATTCCTGGAACATGGCCAGCCAGTTGATGGCCATCCACTCGGCGGCGCCGGTCTGCCACAGGCAGAAACCGATACTCATGGCGCCGGCAAAAAGCAGGATGATGTTCCACGGGATCTCCTCCAGGTCGTCGATGTCCAGAATGCCGGTGATGAAAAACAGGATCGTGGACAGCAGGATCACCGCTGTTTTGTGGGGCGGCACGAATCCGGGAACGAAGGATTTAAGGATGGCAAACAGCGCCAGGGCAAAGATACAGAGGCCGACAATGCTGGCGGCGATCACCTCCTTGCGGGTAATCCCTCCCAGCTCCTTGTAGAGCCGGGTGGCTTTATCTTTTAGTCCGGGAATCCGGTCCTTCTCCGGTTTGAGCACAATCATGAAAAATCCCCACAGCACGAACGTCATAATCCAGCCAATGGGGAACATGTAGTAACTCAGTTCGAAAAAACCTACATCCTTATTCACCACATCGTTGTAAAAACCGATGGCCACGGCACCGCGGGCCGCGCCCAGAAGGGTGACGATGCTGCCGGCTCCGGCCACGTAGGCCATGCCGATGAAAAGGCCCTTGCCGAACTTGGTCGGCTTGTCCCCCTCGCCGTACATGGCGTAGATGGCCACCAGCAGCGGGTAGATGGTGGCCGCCACCGCAGTATGCGCCATGATGTGCGCCAGCGCGGAGGTCACCAGAAAACAACCGAGATAGATCATGCTGGTCCTTTCACCGACGATGGACAA
This sequence comes from uncultured Desulfobacteraceae bacterium, assembly GCA_964631805.1. GTDB lineage: Bacteria > Desulfobacterota > Desulfobacteria > Desulfobacterales > CAZWAE01 > CAZWAE01. Next base: position 17,109 of record CAZWAE010000006.1, read on the forward strand.
CATCTTATAGGCGAGGCGGCGCGTCAGTCCGGTTTTGGTGAATACCAGGCCGATGACGATGGACCCGAAGATGAACATGACCGAAGGGTCCATGAAATCCTTGAAAGCCGCGCTGGCAGGCCTGATAAGAAACAGCGCCTGTAACACACCGATGGCAAGGCTGGTGACCCCGATCGGCACCACCTCAAAAACCCACCAGGTGCCGGCCAGCAAAAAGACGGCCAAAGCGCCCTTACCCTCCTGACTCAATGCGAAATGTTTTCCCATGGGATCGACGGCATCCGGCCACGGGGGCATATAGTATACCACCACAAACAGCAGCACCCCGACAAACAGAGCGATCAGTTTGCCCCAACTAAACGAATTCTCCACTGCTTCAACCTGAATCCCCTCACTCATCTATATCCTCCTTCTTGGATAGTCCAAATCTATATATTTCAATATGTATTATTTTAGAAACCCGAGTTCCCCGGAAACGTCCGGGAAACGACCTGCCTTTCTCCCTTTCACTATATGCCGCACGCCTTGATGGTGTGAAAAACCGCCGCGAATACGTCGGTGAGCCTGAGAATTCCGATGATCTCATTGTCCTTTGTTACCAGCAACGACTGGAAATTCCCCATGACCAACTGGTGGATGGCCTCGTTAAGAGTGGCCGATTCACTGATGAGCTCTTCCTCGCTGGGGGCACGCATAAACTTGCGCACCGTCTGATTCCCCGCTTTTTTACATATGTCATCCAGGGGAACAGCCCACATCTTATATTGCGTCAGTATGGATTTCATGAACTTTTTGGTAAAACCGAAACGCTGGTGGGATTGGCTTTTGTCCAGCATTTCCTCGTATTTGGGCTCAAGAGCCCTTAAGACATCCAGCTGGCTCATTTTCCCAACCACCTGTTTTTTTTGGTCCAGGACCAGGATCGCCCGGTGGCGGTACCGTGTGGCATCAAACTCTTCCTGCGCCTTTTCTAAGGCGGATACCGCATCGAACAGTGTTGCGTCCTTGGAAACCGTTGCGTATTCGGCAAGGGGAACCATTAACTCCGTTATTGAAAACCGCTCCATAAATATAACCCTCCTTATGTTTTTAACGATCCGAAGGTCTCATTAGATCGTTTTGATTTCACATCGGGAGTCTCACAAGTCGGTCTGGGCTCAGTTGATCGCACCCATGTTTTCAAGCCGCCGATTACGTGGGCTGAACCCAAACTTTTTTAACGCACGGTTGTGCGGAATTTGACGCATGATCCCTCCGAAACAAATTTCCTGAATGAATTCAAAGCGATAGGTGCGTATCGCCAATGGTCAGGAAAATAATGTCCATAGCTCTATATACGTCTTTTGCCGATTAGGCAATATTAAGTCGCAAAATGGGATGGACTTCATCCCTTTCCCATTGCATCACCATTCTCGATTCCCCCCCTTAAAACCTGTCTTTCTGCTTGAAATTAATAGGATTATCTTCAATTAAAAATTCATTGCCAATAGCAATGGCGAAAAAACCGGCGCCTTCAGTTCATACCGGCCTGGTGAAGTGGCTGACACCTCCCCTCCGCAACAGCCAAAGTTTTGACGTTTATGGTCTCCACCATCGCCACCGCCGTGGAAGAGCAGTCTGTGACCACCCGGGAAATTGCCACCAATGTGTCCCCGGCGTCCAACGGGATCCAGGAGGTGACCACCAAATAGTGATCTGCACCCCAGGCATATGTACTGTCCGGAAATGACCATAGGGGAGGCCGGACCCACCAAAAGCGAATTGCAATGAAATCTGAGAAATGGTACCTATCATGAGCACTAACTACGAAGGGTTTTTATATGGCCGATTCGATCCACACTCCACCCGAAGACCCCCCGGGGACGTATGGCAAAATTTTTCATTTTGACCGGATGGAATTCTCCGGATCCATGGGAGATCTGGGGACCTTGCTGCCTCTTGCCATCGGCATGATCGTTATCAATGGCCTGAATGCCACCAATGTGATGGCGACGGTGGGGTTATACTACCTTATCGCCGGAATTTATTTCAGGGTTCCAATTCCGGTTCAACCCATGAAGGTCATCGGCGCTTATGCCATCGCCGCCGGTCTGACACCCACCCAGATTATCGCATCCAGCCTGTGGATGGGAGGAATTGTCCTTTTACTGGGGACCACCGGCCTGATCCATTTTATCGGGAAGTACACCCCAAGATGTACCGTCCGCGGTGTTCAAATGGCCGTTGGCATCGTTTTAATGACCAAAGGATTGGGATTCATGATCGAACCGGATCCTAACCTGTCGGTCCAATTTATCGGTCCCGTCGGCATGGGCATCGTCCTTGGCGTTACAGGTTTGGTGGTCACGTTTTTTCTTCTGGAGAACCGGAAACTCCCTGCGGCAATCGTCGTGGTGTGCGGCGGGATGCTGGTGGGGTTGCTTATCGGCCGTCCCATCGACACAGAGGAGATGAAGTTAGGGCTCCATCTTCCGGAACTGTTTCCGTATGGTCTCCCTGCCATGAATGATCTTCTATGGGTGCTGCCGGTAGTGGTTTTGCCCCAGATTCCCATGACCATCGGTAATGCCATTTTGGCCAATACCGATCTTGCACAGGAATATTTCGGGGAGCGTGCCGACCGGGTGTCTTATCGTTCCATCGCCAACAGCCAGGGAATTGCAGGGCTCCTAAGCTTTATTCTCGGCGGGATTCCCATGTGTCATGGAGCGGGGGGGCTGGCTGCCATGTATCGGTTCGGCGCCCGCACCGCCGGTGCCAACCTTATCATCGGCAGTATCTTTATCCTGCTGGCCCTAATATTCGGGCAGACCGCCCTATCCCTGCTGCGCCTTCTCCCCCTGTCTCTGCTGGGAGTTCTGCTCGTTTTCGCAGGGGCGCAGTTGGCACTGATGATCCAGGACCTCACGGAAAGAAAAGATCTCTTCGTTGTTTTGATCATGCTGGCCATCACTTTAACGGTCAATCTGGCCGCGGCTTTCATCAGCGGGATTCTTGTCGCCTTACTTTTGAAAACTGACAGGGTTGCAATATAGGTGAAGTTCTACAGGTTTTTCCTGCAACCCTTATCGCTTCCGACGGTTGTTGACATCAGATACCGGAACACCTCGACCCCTTCATAGGGTGCTTTTTCCTGATTATCCGCGACCTTTTGGAAGTAGGTCATCTGTTCCCGGTCCGAAGCATTCAGGGGGGTGTCGATCATTTTCAACGTTTGGTGAACCCTGCTGAACAAAACCATAGGCCCGTAGCGCAGTTCATTTCCCGTGCCGCCTGGCCTATCCCCGGATATTTGGTGGTGGGGCAGGGTGAATGCCCTGGGGGGGGGCTGGTAACCCAGCAGCTCGGAAAAGATATCCAGCGACTCGATGATGCCGTCCGCATAGCCACTCTCCAGAGAAGCGGCCCCATCCAATCGGATGGCGTCTATCTCTTCATTCGTATAACTGAGATCAAGGGTCTCGATCGCCTCCTTTCGGACGGCTTTCACAGAATCGGTTTTCTTGGAGACCACCACATCATCATCCTTTAAAATCTTCACCACGTTCCGGATGCTGATCATCTCTTTGATAGTGGGACTTTTCCTCAGAACCACATCTTCAATTGTCGTTTGAAAAATGGCCAGACCGTTGTCCAGAACCAGTATTCTTTCAGGCTTCTCCACACCGGTCCCGATGTAGAGTTCGAGATCTCTGCGATGGGTCCTTTCATAGCCGGCCAGGCCCAGTAATTGTTGCATGCTCGTTTTGTCTACTTTCTGTACGTCTCCTTTGGGCACAAGGGAGGCGCAAACCTTTGCGGCAAGCTTGTTGATCTCAATTTTTTTCAGGATACTTTGTTTAAAAGACACGGTTTGTTTGCATGTTTTCGATTGTGAGGTTCATTATCATCACATCATACGGGAAGATATCTGAAAATTCAACCGGATATACCAGGTATGCCGCTGCCTTCCGAAGGCATTATTGCAAAAAGATGTCCGAGCTGATATAGAAACCCGCTCACCTTTAGGGGATGATCGTGTTACTTTTTAATAGCAAAAGAGGGCAGGGCATCGCTTGCGCGTGCCGTACTTTGGAAAGGAATGCAATATGACGGAATATGTGACATTGACCTACGGCGGGCGGACAATAGAGCTGCCGGTACTGACTGGATCTGAAGGTGAAAAGGGGATCGATATCGTCAAACTCAGAGACCAGACGGGATTGATAACTGTCGATCCCGGTTACGCCAACACGGGAAGCTGTACCAGTGCCATCACTTTCATGGACGGCGAGAAGGGGATTTTGCGATATCGGGGCATTCCCGTTGAGCAACTGGCAGAGCATTCCATATTTACGGAGACCGCCTTTTTACTCATCACCGGCAGGTTGCCGACTCGCGAAGAGTTGAACAGGTGGTCGGTGATGCTGAATGACGCCTCCCTGATTCACGAAGATCTTCAGGTCTTTTACGCCAATTTTCCACGGGCATCCCATCCCATGGGAATCCTTTCCTCCATGGTCAATGTCATGAGAAGCTTTTATCCCGAGCTACAGACCATGGAAGAGGAGATCGATCGGACCGTGACACGGCTGATTTCAAAAGTCCGCACCATGGCGGCCATGTCCTACAAGATATCACGGGGTCACAAGGTCGTCTATCCCAGGGCAGACCTCTCCTATTGCGCCAATTTTCTTAATATGATGTTTGATTCCCCGGTTAAACCCTATGAGATAGATCCGGTTGTTGTACGGGCACTCGAGGTGTTCTGGATTCTCCATGCAGACCATGAGCAGAACTGCTCGACTTCTGCGGTTCGCCTCGTCGGGAGTGCCAGGGTGACGCTTTATGCGGCCATATCGGCCGGTATCTCGGCGTTATGGGGCCCGCTTCACGGAGGGGCCAACCAGGCGGTCATAGAGATGCTCACCGATATTGAAAAGCGCGGGGGGAAGATATCATATGCCATCGAAAGGGCGAAGGACCGGAGCGATCCATTCCGGTTGATGGGATTCGGGCACAGGGTTTATAAGACCTACGACCCGAGGGCAAAAATAATGAAAGGGATGTGTGACAAGGTTCTAAGCCGGTTGAATATCAGTGATCCGCTTCTGGATATCGCACTGGAACTGGAGCAGGCAGCCCTTAAGGACGACTATTTTATTTCCCATAATCTTTACCCCAACGTGGATTTTTACAGTGGAATCGTGCTTCGTGCCATTGGTATCCCCACGAACATGTTTACCGTCATGTTTGCCATCGGCAGGTTGCCGGGGTGGATCGCCCAATGGAAGGAGAGCATGGATGATCCCAATTGGCGGTTGGGCAGACCCCGCCAGATCTATACGGGACCTGAAGAAACCCGTTATGTAGCCATAGATGAGCGGTGATGTTCCGAGGATATAAATCGGATGCTACATATCGCCAAGGCGCCTGTTGAACGTGTGCTTGGAAGGTTCAACGATCAGCTGGGTGATGTTTTTACCGATCTCTTCCCTGTTTTGTTCCATGTTCTCTTCCGAAAAGGAGAAGGGCAGAGTGAAGAGAAACAGGATCGATCCGGTAATCATCGAGGCGATTCCAATCGGCCTTACAATTGCCAGATCCGCGATCATCTCTCCGGTACTGATCTCATTTTCTTCGTAGGCGTCCCCCGCTATGGCCACACCTGCCAAAGGTGTGAAAAGCAGTCCCAATATCAAAACACATGCCGTCAATTTTCTACCCCAGTTATGCATCGTGTCCCCCTTTCCGGACAGACATCCAGTTGGATTGTCACATCATCGCGACTTGAAATCTCCATGCAAAAATAGCATGCTAAACCGAACATTTAGAACGATATTAATGAAACCAAACCCGGTCGTCAAGGAAAAAGTTGAATTATCAATATCTTGTATCAGAATTGCCTGGCATGCACCGATATTTTGGGTGTTTGGCGTTACCGGACATCAAGACCCCAATAATTGAGAGGTCCATCAAACAGCCGTGACCGAAGAATATCCAACCTGTGTTGAAGTCGCCATTGCCCTGCCGGTATTCAATACGTTTACCTATAGTGTCCCGGAAAACCTGATCCGCCATGTCCTTGCGGGTAAGCGGGTGGTGGTGCCTTTTGGAAATCGCCGTGTGACCGGTTATCTTATGGGATCGGTCCTGCCGGAAAAAGGGATTGAGATCCGGGAAATAATCGATATTTTGGATGACCTTCCCGTTTTCCCGGATGTGATGATTCCCTTTTTCAAATGGGCTGCGGCCTATTATTTCCACCCCATCGGAGCCGTTATCAAGACAGCACTTCCAGGCGGTTTGAATCCTTTAGACGTATCACTCATAGAGATTACACAGTCGGGAATCGACGCCGTAGGAAAAAGGAGCCTGCCACCACATGAGAAGAAAATTCTCCGTATGCTTTTGAAAGGATCCCTCCGGTTCAATGAGATAAACCGATTGACGTCAAAAAAAAGATCCCTTTCACTGGTCCGATCTATGACCCGGAGGGGACTTGTAGCGAAGCGGCGGGAACTGAGAGCCGGGCGTGTGAAGACAAAACTGGAGCGGTTTGTTTCCTTTAAACGATCGCCCGATTCCGTGAACGAACTGTCGGATATCAAAAACAAGATTGTTGATCTCGTCAGAGATGCCGGCGAGGTGCCGGTTCGCCAATTGAAGATGCGGATTCCCCAGGCGCCCAGACATATTTCACATCTGGAGAAAAAGGGTATTCTAAAAATTTTTCACCGCAGGGTATACCGTGATCCATTTGGCGAATCCATTGAGCCGGACACACCGCCCCGGCTGACCGAGGAACAGGAAACGGTTCTTGCCAGGGTACTACCCGCGCTGGGCGGAGGATTTGCCGCCTATCTGCTGGCTGGTGTGACCGGAAGCGGCAAAACAGAGGTCTATCTGCGTTTGGCCGAAGCCGCGGTAGACCGCCAACATGCCGTCATTGTCCTTGTTCCGGAAGTCGCGTTGATTACACAGATGGAGAGACGGTTCCGGGCCCGGTTCGGAGAGCGTATTGCCGTTCTCCACAGTGGTCTTTCCGCGGGCGAACGGTATGACCAATGGGATCGTATATTGCGTGGGGATGTCTCCATTGCCATCGGCGCACGATCGGCACTTTTTGCCCCATTTTCCAACATCGGCATGATCATTGTGGATGAGGAGCATGACGGTTCCTACAAGCAGGAAAGCGGTTTGCGGTACAATGCGAGGGACCTGGCACTGGTTCGGGCCAGGCAGAACAATGCCTTGGCGCTGCTGGGTTCAGCCACACCTTCCATCCAATCCTACCATAATGCTTCCACCGGGAAACTCACGCGATTACGGCTTACAAAGCGGGTGCACGGAAGACCCTTCCCGGAAATGACCGTTGTTGACCTTCGCCATACCAGGGATTCAGCGGGGGTCCGGAAATTTCTCACACCGACCCTTCTAAAGGCGATGGGAGACACCCTCGGCCGGGGCGAACAGGTCCTCCTATTCTTGAATCGGAGAGGGTATGCCAGCTATCCGGTATGCTCAGCCTGCGGGGAGAACCTTCGCTGCAAATACTGTGATATCTCTTTAACCCTGCACATGAGGGCGAACGCCTATAAATGCCATTATTGCGGTTTTACACAATCGGCAACCGCAAAATGTCCCGGGTGCGGATCTTCAAAGATTCGGCACCTGGGTCTTGGAACGGAAAAGCTGGAGACGGCGATAAAGGAATTGTTCCCCCGATCAAACGTAACACGGATGGACCGGGACACCACCACCCGGAAAGGCGCGACACTGAAGATATTGAAGGCACTCAAAAACGGAATTATCGATATTCTTGTGGGGACCCAGATGGTGACCAAAGGGCACGATTTTCCCAACATCACCCTGGTGGGAATCGTTTGTGCGGATCTATCCCTGGGATTTCCCGATTTTCGTGCTGCGGAACGGACGTTTCAATTGCTTGCACAGGTATCGGGCAGAGCCGGGCGGGGTGAGGCCCCGGGCCGGGTCGTGCTGCAAACCTATAATCCCGGTCATTTCAGTATCCGGTTTGCCGGAGACCAGGACTATGACGCTTTCTTTCAAAAAGAGATCGGTTTCAGACAGGCACTCAATTATCCGCCATTTTCCAGAATCGTTCAGTTGAAAATATCGGGAAAAGACAAGACCGCCACCCGCCGTCAAGCAGAGGTATTTGGGGATGTGTGCCGTCACCTCAAGGGCGATGGGGAAATGTTTTCCAGCCGGGTCGACATACTGGGACCCATCGAGGCCCCAATGCCGAAAATTGCCGGACGGTACCGGTGGCAGCTTATTTTGAAAGGGGCGTTGGCAAAGCATCTGAAGGGGTTTGTTTCCGCTCTGATGAAGAAAAACCCCAAGCTGTTCAACTCCCGGGATGTCCGGGTGGTCTTGGATGTGGATCCTTATTTGTTCTCATAGGGGCTGCCAATCTTTTAAGCAGTTGAATTTGAGTGGAAAACAGTTTACCCTGCTTTATTGGACTTGACAATCAATAACCGTGCAATCTATTAAATTTACAATTAAATTCAGAGGTGTCGATATGAAATTCAGTCGTTTGATTCCGGTTTCGGTGCTCGTTTTCATCTGGTTTACTGCCGGTGCAGCCAACAGTGGCGATCAAACCGGTGTCGACGGACCTGCTGCCGTTGTGAATGAGCGCACCCACTTTTTTTCCGATGTTCCGGAGGGCACCAGGGTCGTTCACGATTTTATCATCGAGAACCGAGGCAACGAGAACCTCGAGATCAAAAAAGTCAAAACCGGTTGAGGCTGCACAGCGGTCTCCTTTCCGAGACAGATTCCTCCCGGCGGTGAGGGAAAAATATTACTACAGGTCAGCACAAAAGGATATGGTGGGAAGAAACTCAAAAAAAGCGCAACCGTTTACACCAATGACAAAAAAACACCGAGAATCAAATTAACAATTTCCGGAAGTGTCGAAAAAAAAGTTGGGAGTCGACAGGGCACTCCATCTATTACCCATGATGCAGATAAAGAATAAAACGGCTTCACCTGCGGCGACCGGAAAACCGTTCCATCTTCCGGGGTCTGATATCCGGGCGGTCGTGTTTGATTGCGACGGCGTGATGTTCGATACCGCCAAAACCAACGCCGCTTTTTACAATCACTTGCTTCGACACTTTGAACGTCCGGCCATGAGCGATGTTCAGGCACGGTTCATTCAGATGCACACTGTTTACGAATCGGTGCATTACCTTTTCGGAAGCGATCCCCTGCTCGAGGAAAAGGCGCACATCTATCGTGAAGCCCTCGACTACAAGCCGTTTATTAAAGAGATGGAGATGGAACCGGACCTGATATCGTTGTTAAAGTGCCTGAGACACAATTATAACACCGGGATAGCAACTAACCGGGCGGATAGTATGACGTCCATACTTGAGACGTTTAATCTCGGGAGATACTTCGATATAGTGGTATGCGCGTTGGACGTTGAGCGGCCGAAACCGCATCCGGATGCATTGATCCGTATCCTCGACAACCTGGGGCTTTCACCGAACCAGATGATGTATATCGGTGATTCCGATCTCGATGAAAAAGCCGCTGAGTCTGCCGGCGTTCATTTTATCGCCTACAGAAACAGAGCGCTTTCAGCGGAATTTTATGCAGATCGCCTCGGGGATGTTGCGGAATGTTTGGGGAAAAGTATGGACAGGGAAAATGTATAAAACGATTGGCGGATTGTGGTTGGTCCTGATCCTGTTGGGTGTTTCAGGGTCCCTGGGCTTTTGCGACACCATTGATACGGTCAGGCAGGATGTATTTGCCTGGCGTGACGCCTGGGAAAAGAGAGATTTCAATCGGTACATCTCCTTTTATCATCCCGCTTTCCGATCCGGAAAACTGGACTTTCACGGATGGAAGAAAAAGAAATCAAAGCTTTTTTATTATCCGGGAAAAGTTTCCATCGACCTCTACGGATTGTCGGTTATTAAAGAGAAGTCCCATGCCATTGTCCGATTTGTTCAGCGATACAAAAGTGAACAGCTTTTCGATACCGGTGAAAAAAATTTGGTGTTCGAACAAATCAACGGCCGGTGGAAGATCATTTCAGAAGAATGGATTCCGTTGCCTGCCGGAATGAACATTCCGGCGGCCTCTGGAAAGCTGGGTTTTCCCCCGGCTTTAGATCCTGATCCCCCGCATGAATCTGTAAATGGGTTATGGGAGGGGATTAAATTCAATGCGGATCCGGGTGGCAGCGAGAAGGTATTTATTCGGCTGAACGGGTTTTTCATTCCGGATGTTTTTAACATCGAGGGGGATATGCCGCGCGTTGTCATCGACATTGGGAACGTCCAGCGATGGTCAGGGGATTCGGAAATCCCCGTCCGCGGCAGATTGATTCGGCGGATTCGATCATTTTTGCATCAAAACGATCAAAAACTGAGGATCGTTTTGGATCTCGAACAAGCGGAAAATTATCATATCAGTCAGATCTATTACAGTGCGGAGAATATCTACTGTTTGGAAGTCAGCCCCTGAAGGGCGAAAGAACAGGCAATGGGAGTCAAAACATCGTTTATGAAAAATAGACCCAACCCACGCCCCGACGTTAAAAAGAACCGAAGACGGTTGGCTATCCTGGGAATTATTATCGGTATACTCCTGATGCTGACGGCCATGGTAAGTCTCAATGGAATTTTCTCCCCAAGCGGAGATACAGGGGAAAAAACCGTTGTGGCGGCCATGAACAAAGCCTGGGGGAAAACACCTGCCGCAGGTGATGATGGCTTGTGGGATGGGCCGGTTATTTACCATCGCCCCTTAGAAAAGCCGATCCATTTGATTCTGATCGAGAAGTCGAAACAGAAACTCGATTTATACCGATTCGATGGGCGTTACCATCTGGTCAAGTCTTATTTCTGTGCCACCGGTGAAAAGAGAGGGAAGAAAAGGGCGGAGAAAGATGAGAAAACCCCCGAGGGGATCTATTTCAATGACAGAACATTTCGCGACCGGAAGGTTACCGTGTTCGGAGACCGGGCTTTTGGGCTGAACTATCCCGATTTTTTCGACAACCTGGAGGGCAACAGGGGGAGCGGTATTTTTATCCACGGCAGCAATAAAAAGGTGGCACCCTACTCCTCCAACGGATGTCTGGTTCTCAACAATAAAGATATTGCCGACCTCGACCGGCGTGTGGATTTCAAGCAGACGGCGGTGATCATCGGACAGGAACTGCCCTACCGATTCGGTGCGGTAAAAAAGGATCTCTCGGAGCTTGTTCCCTTTCTCAAGCAGGCGGCCCTTCCCGAGAAATATGCCGGTAAACCCTCTCAGAACCGGGGCTTGACCATTGTGGGATTCAAGGACCGCGTAGTTGCGACCCATTTTGTGCAAATTGATGATACCGAGAGGGTGCTCGGCACCTCAAGACTTTACCTGGCCGGGCCGGGTCCCACACTTTTGGTTCTGGTGAAACGGGAATGGAGCGAAAAGAGAGAAAAAATCGTTGTGGCAAAAGCTGCGGCTTCATCCGGAATTTCGACTAAAGCGGCGAAAGTCGCCCCTAAAAGTAAAAACAAACGTCTCGTTTCAACGGTGGAATCCTGGCGTAAGGCCTGGCAGGGTAAAAGGCTCAATGCCTATGTCGCCCACTATCACCCCTCATTTAAAAACAAAGGGCGGAACCTTTCCGCCTGGAAAGCCTACAAGGGGAAACTCAATTCGCGAAACCGGAAGATATCGGTCCGGATTTCCAATCTGCGCATTCAGGTCAGGAATCCGAAAGCAAAAGCTTTTTTCCGGCAGTACTACCGATCGGACACCTTTCGTTCGAGCAGCTATAAAATCCTGGAATTCAGGAAATCGGACGGCAACTGGAAAATTTTCAGGGAAAATTCCTACCCAAGGAAACCGGCGGGTTGGCCCTCCTGAACCGGATCCGCATCCATCCCATCGCCGGTCGTCACCACCAGGGATAAAAATCGGGCATCTCCTTTGACACTTTCATATCAAAACGGGGGGCGCGCTTTTCCAGAAAACTCGAGACGCCCTCCTTGGCATCCCTCTGTCCGCCGGCCCAGTAAAAGCATTTCGAATCGATCAGATGGACCGATTGCGGGGTCTTTTCTTCCAATCCGTGCCAGAGCAATGCCTTGCTCAGGGAAACGGCAACGGATGATGTGTTATCCACGATCTCCCGTGCGATCCAAAGCGCTTTTGCAACCACCTCCTTTCTTGGAACGATGTGGTTGAAGAGCCCCGAAGCGACCTGCTCCTTTGCCTGGAAAACTCTTCCGGTGTAGATGAGTTCCGCGGCATTTGAAATACCCACGATTCTCGGCAGAAACCAGGAAGAGCAGGCTTCCGGAACTACGCCCCGGCGGGTAAAGGCAAACGCGATTTTGGCATCTTCTGCGGCGATCCGGATATCCATGGGCAAGGTCATGGTAATCCCGACCCCCACCGCCGGGCCGTTGATGGCGGCGATAAAGGGTTTGCGGCACCGATAAATCGCAAGAGCGACCTGTCCGCCGCCGTCACGATGCTTGTCGATGTCGACCTTACATCCATCCGGGTCTTTGAAATCCCATTGAAAGCCTTTGTCGGAGAGATCGGCTCCCGCGCAAAATGCGCGTCCGCTGCCGGTGACGATGATCACCCGAACGCTGTCATCCCTGTCGGCCTCTCGGAAAATCTGAATCAGTTCCTTTTTCATGGTGGCTGTGAAAGCATTTAATTGGTCGGGGCGATGGAGAGTCACCATTGCCACACCATCCTTTACCGCATAACGTGTATGAGTTGTGTCCATTTCCTTTCTACCTTTCTGCCGATTGATTTCATAAGATTCGGGACGATAATACCACACCTGTTTTTAACAATCATCTCAAAATCGGTTTTCCGGTTTTGAAAAGACCCCCGCTGGCCAATTGACAATAGGTTTTGCCAAATGGTATGCGCCGGTGTACATGCAAGAGCCGGGGAATTTTTTCCATTGCTGCATTTACATGAAACCAAAACCGAGGAATCCGAATATGCTGCATGACGATCCATATGAGATTCAGGGTTTGCGGCTGACAGAGATCGCCGAGCATTTCGGCACTCCCCTTTATCTTTACGATGCGGAGAAAATGATCCGCCAGGTAAAAAAGTTCAATGGGGCTTTTCAAGACCTCGATGTAAAGATCAAGTACGCTATGAAATCGTGTGCCAACATCAGCGTCGTGAAGCTGATGAAACTACAGGGCACCGGTCTGGACACCGTCTCTGTTCCTGAAATCCGGGTGGGCCTTCAAGCCGGTTTCAAACCGAACGAGATCGTTTTTACGCCGAATGTGGTTTCTTTTGATGAGATCTGCCGGGCCGTTGAGATCGGGTGCGCCATCAACATCGAAAACCTATCCAATCTCGAAAAATTCGGTGCCCGCTACGGTGATTCCGTGTCCTGCTGCATCCGGCTCAATCCCCACCTCATTACCGAGGTGGAAAAAGGGGACGCCTCAGGGCTGGATCGTTTCAAGATCAACAAGGAGCATTACGCAGAGGTCGATCCCGAAAGGATCGGGTACTGGCACAATCAGTCAAAGTTCGGCATCTCGATTTCCCAGTTCGATCGATTGATGGAAATTGTCGACCGATACCGGATCCGGGTGAACGGTATTCATATCCATTCGAGCCATGTCATCCTTAATTCGGAAGTATTTCTGAAAGGCGCCTCCATCATCTTCGATATTGCGCAACAGTTCGAACACCTCGATTACCTGGATTTCGGTGGTGGCATCAGCGTTCCCCACAAAGATACGGACCCGTCCATCGATCTTGAAAAACTGGGGACTGCGTTTCAGGCCGTGTTCGAGAAATTTTGCCGCAAGTACGGGAAAAAACTGGAACTGTGGTTTGAACCTGGACGCTATCTCGTGAGTGAGGCGGGGTATCTTCTGGTTCGGGTGGATGTATTGAAAAATAATGGGCCCATTCTGTTTGCGGGTGTAAACAGTGGATTCAACCACCTGCTAAGACCCATGATGTACGATGCATATCATGAGATCGTCAACATCTCCAACCCTGCCGGCGATCTGAAAAAATATACGGTTGTGGGGAACCTTTGCGAGGTCGATGACCTTGGAAAAGACCGGTTCCTTCATGAGGTCAGAGAAAAGGATTATCTGATGATCAAAAACGCGGGGGCTTACGGTTTCAGCATGTCCTCCCAATACAACTCACGGTTCAGGCCGGCGGAGGTGATGATCATCAACGGAAGGGCGGAGGTGATCCGCAAAAGGGAAACGCAGGAGGACCTGATGCGAAACCAGATCCTCATCGACGACATGGGGACCTGATAGTATTACAGGTGATCCAGGTGGCGGGTGATGCGGATGGTATTGCCTCCTTTGGTTTCCACCATCAGGTGGATC
>CAZWAE010000006.1:31577-32695 GCA_964631805.1 uncultured Desulfobacteraceae bacterium
GTGGCGGGTGATGCGGATGGTATTGCCTCCTTTGGTTTCCACCATCAGGTGGATCTCCTTACCCTCCTGGAGTATTTTGAATTTCTTGGCCTGCTTCTGGTTTTTCTTGATGATGCCGATCAAATTCTTCAATAATTTAACGCTGGTTTTGCAGTAATCTCCTGAAAATTCGATGGTTCCGCCGGCGGTTAGTCTTGGCGGTTCTCCAATCATGGCCATTTTGAAGGCGGCAAAATCCTTGAACCGATCATCCGGGTCCTTTTCCAGGGATCGTAAAATAGCGTCGCTGATTTTGGAAGGAACCTCCGCCAACTGGTCCGGTGGCGTCGGCACCGTATTGAGATGGTGGACAATCATTTCGGTGGGGTTGGTGGTTTGAAAAGGGTGGCTTCCGGTAAACAATTCATAAAAGGCCAGCCCGAGAGAGTAGATATCGGAGCGATGGTCCACCTCTTCGGTTTTTTTGGCATCAAATCGTTCCGGGGCCGTGTACGCGGGGGATATCATAAACAGGGATGTCTGATGGGATTCTGAGGAAGAGAGCTTGGCGATGCCGAAATCCATCACCTTGGCATTCTCCTCCTGATCCAGACTGATGTTTTCCGGTTTGATGTCCCGGTGGAGGACCTTTTTTAAATGGGCGTAATGGAGGGCGTCCAGTGTTTGAGCCGCGATTCTGCGGGCCCTGTCCACCGGCAGGGGGCCGTTCTCTTTTTCCAGAAGATCCTTTAGGTCTATACCCTGCACAAAGTCCATCACGATAGCGTAATTCCCCTCGTGGGGAAAGAAATCGATGAACCGGCAGATGTTCGGATGATCGAGCCTGGACAGGATAATCGCCTCGTGAAAAAACTTTCTGACAGCACGCTCGTTGTCCAGGACCTCCTGATTCAACACTTTCACCGCCACCGTTTCACCCTCTTTGCTTCGGGCTTTCCAGACCGATCCGAAACCACCCTTTCCCAGCAGTTTGATGACTTCGTAGCCCCCGATCATCTGTTTCTCCTCTTCAACCACGGCGGGCTTCTGGCGCAAGACGGTGGGGTCTTCCTCCTCCTCTTCTTGTGCCTCGCTGCTGTCGAAAAAGACGGTTTCATCCGAATCGGGTTCGGGTTGTG
>CAZWAE010000006.1:32795-47954 GCA_964631805.1 uncultured Desulfobacteraceae bacterium
AGCTTGGCCTTCAAGGCGCTGTTTGGTCCCATTTTCTCTTTCCTGTTTCAGGTTAAAACGATTTAAGCGTACTTCCAGTAATACGATGAGGTATATATTAAACGATTTGGGTCCCAGACACTATGAGTAAGGGTTCAAGGTGTCAAGGATTCCAGGGTTCAAGTGAAGGACTATACCTATTGATGATCTTTACAGGTCAAGTGATATAGTTGGCCTAATAAGATCGATTTTTTCCCAACCCCTTGCACAGATCTACCCAATAGCTCCCAGTTTTGCTGCCTTTAGGTCTTCATTTACCCCTTGTCCCCCTCGACCCCTCGAATCCTTGACCCCTTCTTTCAACCCATCAAATTCCTTTGTTCAAAACCGATGACTATTAAAAGTACGCTTCACTTTGATGTACCTTAATTAAATTCCCGGTCGATCTGCCGGTCCACACCGAAAAGATAGGCAATCAAAGCGGCCCGAATCCACATCCCGTTTCTTTCCTGACGCCAGTAGACGGCGCGGGGGTCTTTGTCCACTTCAACGTCGATTTCGTAGCGGCGGGGAAGAGGATGCATGATGATGCAGTGCGATTGAATGGTCTCAAGATCATCTTTGCAGAAATAAAAGTCCGGGTAGGCGTCGGATTCCTCCTGGGGCGTCTCTGAATATTCCTTCTGTATGCGCGTCATGTAGATGGCGTCTACTGTCGGCATGATGCCCTTGAAATCTTCCGTTTCATGGTACCGGATATGGTGTTTGTTCAGAAACGATTTGATATCCTCCTTCATTCTGAAAATCTCCGGGGAGACGAAGTATAGTTCGATATCCCGGTAGTTTTTCATCAAATAGCTCAGGGAGCGGACGGTTCTTCCCCTTTTGAGATCCCCTACCATGGCAATTTTTTTTCCGTCCAATCCACCGATGGATTCGAATGACCGCTCCAGAGTGTAAATGTCAAGCAGTGCCTGGGTCGGATGTTGATCGGGCCCCGATCCCCCGTTGATCACGGTAACCGGCCTTTCGGTCTGGTTCAGCACCCAGGCGGTTTTTTCGGCGAATCCGGCTTCGGGATGCCTGATGATAATGAGGTCCAGGTAACTTGAGAACGTCCGTATGGTGTCCTCCGGCGATTCTCCCTTCACCTCCGAACTGGTGGTGGTTCCGCGGATTTCCGATGCTTTCATACCCAGGATGTGACAGGCGTTCAAAAATGAGATGAATGTACGGGTGGAGGGCTGAACAAAATACAGCATGGCACGTTTATGGGACAAAAGGTTTCCTAACTTGTTGGCCCCCATTTTGGTTTTTGCCAGCAACCGGATCTGGTTGGCCAGCCGGCACATGGCGTCCAAAAACGGCCGGTCGAATTGCTGGGCAAAGATCACATCGAACAACCGGTCCTTTTTCGTAAAAAAATCCAGTTTATCCCGGACTTCAATTTCGTAAAACTCGTGCCAGCCATCATAGTTTTGAACCGTTTCCTCTTTGGTGTTCGTCATTTTAGGCTCTTTTCGTAAATAGTTAGGCGTTGGATAAGGACGGCGGATGTCAGGATGAATGGATCTTGAAACGGGATAGTATCAAAATTTCTCCGTGTTGTAAATTGGTTCAATTTGAGGTTGCGACCTTAAAAAGGGGTAAACATTTGTTCAACCGTCTCCATAGAAGGGACAGAACGCCGGCAGTGTTAGGGCCGAGGCCGGTTAAAGCCGGGGCAGCCGGTCATGAGGGCGTGTTTTCGATTGATGGGATACTGCCGGCAGATGGATGGCTTGGCGTCATGGATCCGGCATATGATGCGATTTTCAGAAGACAGGGTCTCTAAAAACGGACAGATTCCCGCCGGTTCAATCGTTCCCGGTGTGATCCAGATCCGATATGCCGTGTTTCCTCTTGGGGTCTTGAACCTTCCCACCCACCTTATGATATCTTCACGCCCGTCGGTTTCCCACCGGTGGACGTCTTCCGCCGTCACAGCATCGTGATAATCCAGTGAGCGGCAGCAGTTGCCGCATTGGCGGCAGGTAAAATCCTCGATACCGGTTTCGATATGGATTCCTTCCACGCCCGTGACCGGGTCCGGTCCGGGTTCTGCCCGCGTTTGGAATACCCGGGCACAAATGGCCGCGATGAGCTTCGGATCGGGTTCCATGGTGTCAAGGGTCCGGCACAGGTGTTCGCAAAGCCCTCTCCCGTTCATCCAGGTCGAACTGCGACGTCCCGGCAATCGGACCCATGCCCCCTCTCTTTTCATCTCCTTGATGACGGATGTATGATCTCCGGTCATCAGCCGGAGCACTTCGCAAAACAGAAGGATCTGCGGACCGTACTGTCTGAAGTCGGTACAGATCGATGTCACGGCTTGTTTCGGAGTTAAAAAGATGCTGTCTTTGGTGGCCATGCGCTGTCATTTCCGAAGGGGACATGCCATATCTTTGATCTCTTTATTCACTGTGCCGCATTTATGGGTTTTACCGCGTTTCCTCATCTGCTTGCCTGGCAAAGGACAGAAATCTGCCGGCTTCCGTTTCGTTTCCCATTGCAGCATAGATCCGGCTGATTTTCCGGTAGTGGTGCGCCCTGTTATCCGGATCCTCCCGCACAAGGGAAAGATAGATTTCCAGAATGGCAGGGGTATATTCTCCCATACCAAAACAGATATCCGCGTACCTGCGTTTGATAAAAGGATCCACACGGGCATGGCAGCTGCTACATCGATCCAGTATCTGGGCATAGAAGACTCTGGCTTTCCCTGTATCCCCCATCCATTCGCAGGTTTCCGCTATGGCCCGGACTATTGATTCGTTCCAGCCGAATTTGTCCGAAAAACCCTGGTAAACGGACAGGGCGCTTTGATATCTCCCGGCCCGGCTCAGGGTTTGTCCCATCAAAAGACAATGGGCCACCGAATTTTTCACTTCTTCGGCGCATTGGGATAAAACCGATTCCGCCAGTTCAAAATCTCCGCTTTCCCAGAGCACCTCGCACAAGAGTTGATACCCCGGCAGGAGATCCGGATGACGCTCTACGAACGGTTCCAACAGCCGCCGGGCTTCCGTCAGATCTCCCAGATTCATGTGGGCCGTGGCCAGTTCGAGGGGGATGTAGGAATCCGGGGCATCATATTGGATCATGGCCCGGGCCAGGTGTTTGACGGCGGCCTGGAAGTCGCCGCTGTTGAGTGCCATATACCCGGATTTGAATGTCTCCCCGTATGACAAATAGGCGGTTTGAACCGGCTCCGGCAGGGTGCCGCATAGAATGGCGAAACGGTCATTTTCCGTTTCCGATGTGAACTCGGCCAAAGGGGCTTCGGCGGGTTCGATGTGAAGGGGCAGGTTTTCCCGGATACGAAGCTCGGCCCTGGATGCCAATGCCAGGAGGTGGTTTCCGATATTGTTCTCCAGCTCCGGATTCCCAGTAAGTTCCAGAGCCAGTTGAAACAGCTCACCGGCCTCACCGTCATATCCCTGCTCCATGAGGTTGACACCATTTTCCAGATGGTCGGCGGCAAGAGACTCTTTTGACCGGTCGATTTTTTGATTCAGCCGGCGCTTTGTTTCGGTATGGTCCTGGAGAGTGACGTCGAGATGGTGCAGGGCCGCTTCATACTCTATTTTGGCCGGCCCCCAGCTTCCCCTGCCAAAGAACAGGTCGCCCTTTTGCTCCCTTTTATCGGGATCTGTGCCCAACCATCGACTCAGCAGCCCCATATTTCCCCATCTCCCGATTTTTCATAAAGGGTTTGAAACAGCAGTTCGACCATATCAACGATTCGTGGTCCGGTCCGGCAGGTCAGGCCGCAGTGAAACTGGTAAAGTCTGTTGTTTTTTACCGAACTCAGGATGCGCCATTGTGGCTCGGCCTTTAGCCGCTCGATCCGGTTTTTGTCCGAACCGCAGACGAATACCATTTCCGGATCCCACGATTTGAATTTCTTAAATGAGATTTTTGGATAGGCGGCATCCATGCCGGTGGAGACGTTGATGCCGCCTGCCCGTTCAATGACATCGTATTGGAAAGACTGCGGCCCCGCGATCATCAGTTCATCTTTTTCAATGTCAAGGACCCGGGAGACAGTCAACCGTTCCCCCGGCTTTATCTTGTCCACTTTTTCGGCAAGGGTATTGAGTCTTTGAAGCAGTCCGTCGACCAGGTTCTCCGCTGTGTGCGCCTCATCCAGAAGTCGGCCGAATCGGCGGATGTCTGAAATTGCTTCGGATACACAACCTGGATTGACCTGTACAAGCCGAATTCCAAGAGATTCCATCACGGGCCGAAGCGGGTTGTGAGCGGTTTCCAACCCGATTACCAGATCCGGGGAGAGCGCCGCGATCCGCTCTACATCCGGTTCAAACCAGGAACAGACGTGGGGTATGGCGTGGGCTTCGGGTGGATAATCACAGGCATCGGTAACACCCACGACCCGGTGCCCCGCACCGATTGCAAACAGCGTTTCGGTAATGGAGGGGGTTAATGATACAATTCGTTGGTGCATTTTCGTTTCCTATTGCAGCCTTGGGTGATTAATTCCTGAACCCTTATAAATGATTTGCAGGAAAATGTAATCAACTATTTGTTTCGGCGAGCACCAATTTTTTCAATGAATTAACAATCTCTTATCGCCCTCTATATTGATTTTCCACAATTAGCCCCCATAGTTATAATATCGATTTGATTAAGGGCTCGCGTAAGAAGTGATGATTGCACATAACATTCAGACTGGAGGAGGCATGCCGATGAAGCTTCAGGAAAAATTAAATGCTTATAAAGGAGAATTCCAGAAAAAGGCCCCAGCAGAAGCTCTTGAGCTGATGCATCGGGCCACCGATGATCTCCGCAATTCAGGGATCCTCGAAAAAACCGTCAAACCGGGAGACCGCGCGCCGGAATTCACCCTTAAAAATGTGAACAACCAGGATGTTGCACTGGGTGATCTATTGAAGGAGGGTCCGGTGATCATCAGTTTTTATCGCGGCGTTTGGTGACCGTACTGCAATATGGAGCTGGAAGCTCTAGGAGAGGCCGTAGATAGATTTTCCGAATTGGGGGCAACATTGGTGCTGATTGCGCCCCAACAGATTGAATACAACCAGAAGATTGGAGATGAAAAAAAGTTGACTGTCGATATTCTCAGTGATCCGGGAAATGAAACGGCGGCCCGGTACGGCATACGGTTCGAACTGCCGGAAGATCTCAAGGCGTTGTACCAAAAGTTCGGCATTGATCTGGAGAAGTACAATGGTGATGCGTCCTGGACCCTGCCGATGCCGGCACGGATTTTAATAGACCGGGATGGCGTGGTACGTCATACTGCCATCGACGCGGATTATACCGTGCGTCCGGATCCTGAAGAGACCCTCGCGGAGCTTAAAAGAATCTGATAGCATCAACCGCTTCCGAAGTCCTGAATTGGGTGAATTTCTTGGGAAAAAATTCGCTCAATTCAGGTCAGATTTTCAGAAAAATGAATACGAATTCCCCGTCATTGATATCGACGGTCAGGTTCCCACCCCTTGATTTGGCGAATACACGCCATGGCGGTTCGCTTGATCCTCCGCAGTCATAGTCCGGGAAAAATTCCCCGGTTTTGCCGTTGTACCATGAAAGCATCATGGCGTCTTCTGAAATTTCTCTTGCCTTGGCTCTGGCCAGGTCCCCGGCTTCTTTCAACGAAAGGTCCGGATTTTCTACGGTCAGTGAATGGAACTCCTCACGGGATTCCGAATCGTTATTTTGGAGTAAAGCCATGATACCCCCTTTCTTCAAAGCGGTTGCTGACGGAAAATGCAGGTCAACCCATGGTCAGGCGGTTGCGTCCGTTTCTCTTGCTGTCATACAGCAGCGTATCCGCCCTTTTGATCAGGGTTTCGGTGGTATCATCCATGGTGACAAGGGTCGCCCCGATGGAAACGGTAACATGGAGGCGATCGTCATCGTGTTCAATATAGGAACTCGAGACAAGGATGCGCAGCCGGTTTCCGAGATGCTCTAAATCCTCGTTGCTGATATTGCGTATGATTCCGATAAACTCCTCGCCTCCCCATCTTCCGTAGAGATCAAAGGGCCTGGAGTTGTTGGTGAAGGTACCGGCAACAAACTTGAGTACGCTGTCTCCTAAATCATGACCATAGGTGTCGTTGAATTTTTTAAAGTGGTCGATATCGATGAAAAGGATCCCGAAGGGAACGTTGAGACGCCGTTTTTCCTCGAATCTGCTTTCAAGCTCCCTTTCGATATAGTTTCGGTTGGCCAATTGGGTGAGGTTATCCAGGAGGGCCATTTTTTCGAGTTCTTTGATTCTCAGGGCATTGGCCTTCTGGTCACTGATGTCAGTAAACAGCTCCACCCCTCCCGCCAGGTTGCCTTCGGTATCGGTCAACGTGCTGACGCGAACGGAGATCGGGACTCTGAACCCGTTTTTATGGTGGAGATAAACTTCCGCCTCCCGCGGCATCCCGTCCTTCATCGTTACCTCCAGTGGGCATCCCTCCAGGCACAAACTCTTACCGTCACTGTCAATGTGGGCGAGAATGCTATCGGAACAGGATCTGCCGACGACCTCCTCGGCAGTAAAACCCGAAATTTGTTCGGCGGCTTTGTTCCAGTATGTGATTTTACGGTTTTTGTCGATGAGATACAAACCGTCGTGGAGGCTGTCTATTATCCTGGCATAAGACTCTTGATCAAATTCCATCGATATCCTTCTCCGTGAGATCCTGATGGTTACCGCAGACAAAACAAGGATGCCGCAATGTGTGTGCCGGCTCCTTTTGCCAGAGAATCTATCGTAGATGTCGTGGAAGATTCAACAGAATTCTTTCATTTATCGGATCAATCCCATAAAAAAATGTGAACCGTATTTGTGGACATACGGTTTTGTTTGTTGCAGTTGGGTTCTGTCAAGGTTAAGGCCTGTCGTGTATTTTGTCCCGGAGTTGCAGGATTTTTAATCGTGTCTTAGGTTAATGGCATCGTAACAATCATGGCAAGCAGGAGGTGGTGATGAGCGGTCATATTGAAATGGCGGGAAAACCCTCGACCTGCCTGAAACAAAAGGCGTTGGGCACCACCGGCTTATCAGTGACCCAGGCAGGTTTCGGGGGGTACCGCATTAACAACGGAATGGCGGTTCATGAGCGGGCACTGAAACAGGCGCTGCGCGCCGGGATCAACCTGATCGATACCAGCGCCAATTACGGGGACGGTGGATCCGAGACCCTCGTGGGAGAGGTGATAGAGACACTTGTCGCTTCAGGGGAATTGTTACGTGAGGAGGTCGTTGTCGTATCCAAAGCGGGGTATCTCCAGGGACAGAACTTCGCCTTGAGCCAGCAGCGGAAACGGGAAGGCCGGCCTTTTCCCGAATTGGTCCAATACGGCGAAGGACTGGAGCATTGCATCCATCCTGACTTCCTCGCGGACCAGCTGGACCGCAGCCTTTCCCGGCTCGGGTTGGAAAATCTGGATCTTTTTCTTTTACACAACCCGGAGTATTACCTCGACTGGGCGGAAAAACAGGGAATCCGCCTGAAAGAGGCGCGAAAGATTTTCTATCAAAGGATCCGGAAAGCTTTTGGACATTTGGAAAAAGAGGTTGAAAATGGGCGTATCCGGTTTTATGGCATCAGTTCGAACAGTTTCCCGGAAGGTGCAGATAACGCCGGGTTTGTCAGCCTTGAAACGGTTTGGGAGCTTGCAGAGGCCATTTCAACGCGTCATCATTTCCGGGTGGTGCAGTTGCCCTTCAATCTTCTGGAAACCGGTGCCGCACTGGAAAAGAATCAAAAATGCGGCATGACCGTTTTGGAGTTTGCGATCCGGCATGAGATCGGTGTGCTGGTCAACAGACCCCTTAATGCATTTTCCGGAAACCACCTCATTCGCCTGGCAGACATCGAAATCACCCGGGCGGTGGGTGAAAAAGAGATCATTCGCAGCATCCGGGCTGTGGCCAAGTCTGAAATCGAGCTCTGGAAACAGATACTTCCCGGGATCGATATGCCGCAAGGATTGAAAATGCGGGTCAAGGAACAGGTCGCCGTCGCCGATACCTTGAAATACTATTGGAAGAATTTCGGTTCATGGGAACGATTCTGCCAATTGAGAGACGGTAATTTTACACCTCGGGTACGGGGTGTCCTGGATTTTCTGGACCAGCACACCGGCAAACATCCGGATCTGGCCGAATGGATGACATCCCATCCAAATCGCCTGCAGAAGGCCTACACAGCTGTCGGATCGATATACGCCGAGTCGGCCTCTGTAAAATGCCAGCGCATCAGCCGGGCCTTGTCGACGGCCGAGGAATCATGGGGGAGGACCGGCACTCTCAGCCAGAAGGCGTTTCGGGCGGTGCGTTCAACTCCGGGTATATCATCGGTCCTGGTGGGAATGCGGAAACCGGATTATGTGGACGACATCCTTGAAGAGTTAGGCCACCCTGTCATGAAAATGGAGAATCCTCATGCGTGGAGAATCCTGAAAGAGGAGCTTGCCGATCTTTGAGGGACACTATTTAAAATTGGGCAGCCCGTTCATGAGCAACCAACGGCGGTCGTCGCTGTTGTATTGCCATTTTTGATGATTGATCGTTGTTTTCAGTATCATTCGATCCGTTTTGAAATAATGGATGACAACCTTTTGGGTCACCTGGGTCCCGTCTTCGGATATGGCCGCTTTTTCCACATCGCAGTTGGTGATCCGATAGTTTTTAAGTCTCTCAATCTCAGGTGGGTGATCTGTCCACCAGTTTGGATCGACGTATCCCGTTGCCGGTTCAAATTGGGATCGCTGAATGAGGGACCGGTAGCTCCTCTCGGTTTCCTGGAACCGTTTCAGGGTTTTCATCCTATCCATGGTGGCACATCCCACCAACCCTACCACGAGAGCCATCCAAAATAGTTGTTTGATCATTTTTCCTTTTCCTCTTACCCTTTCCAGATTCCAAAATGATATCATCGCCCATTGTTTTGACATACGTCAAACCATTTTTTGGGGTATTCGCCTAATCTTGGCATCAACGGAATTCCAATCCTATAGATAACGGGGGTGGCTCCCATGGGAAACGATATAAAAGACCTGAAAGATTCCAGTGTGTTTTTAAACCTGTTGCTGGACAACATCGACTCGGCGATACTGGTCGTTGACGACAATCTCGATATCCACCAGTTCAACGCTAGTTTTCTTGACCTGTTCGATTGTACACCGGATTGCATTCTGGACCGCTCCTTCGGGCAGGTCAGCGGTTGCGTCAATGCGGTGACGGAAAACAGCGCATGCGGAAACACCACCAAGTGCCGGTTTTGCGAGTTGCACAACGCCATTTTCCCTGCCCATTCGGAACAGATACAACAGGACAAACAATTCCTTGAGCGGACTTTTTATATCAATGGCGTGCCGGTGTTGAAGCATTTGACGCTCCGCACGCGTGCCATTCGATTCCGGGGCCGGCGTATGACGCTCGTCATCATTAACGATATTTCGGAGAGCGAACGACAAAAAAGAAAACTTGAGGAGCGGCAGGCAGGGATAGAGCATGAACTTAGAGCTGCCGCCGATCTTCAGAAAAGCCTTTTGCCCGATGAAAATCTTCATATCCCCAATACCATCACAGCATGGCGTTTTGAACCCTGCCGGCATGTCGGGGGGGATCTTTTTCAGATCTATCGGGACAGTGATGATACGGTGAGTGCCTATGCCCTGGATGTGTGCGGACATGGCATCCATGCCGCCTTTGTTGCGGTGACCGTTTCCCAATTCCTTTCGAGTTTGCACAGCCGTATGCGTCTGACCGGCAAACGATTCAGTCCTGAACAGGTGATGAATCGCCTGGACAAGGCGTTTCCCATGGATCGGTTCGATTGTTTTTTTTCCATCGCGTATGCCACCCTGAACCTTAAAACCGGCGCGCTAGTTTACAGCAATGCCGGTCATATGCCACCGTTGATTCTTCGCGCCGACGGCAAGCTGGACACACTTCACCGACATGACGCGGTTATCGGAGCCGGATTTGACAGATCATTCGGTCAAAATGAGGACACATTGAAAAGCGGAGACCGGCTTATTCTGTACACCGACGGTCTTGTGGAAAATTTTGGTCGGGATGGGGAGCGGTACGGAAAATACAAGTTTTATAAAGCATTACATCAGATGCATCACCTTTCCCTCGCTGAACTGGTCAACGGGGTTTTCGATCGTTCCCATGGACTTCGGGAGGGGCAGCCGCCGACGGACGACATGAGCCTTGTGGCTATAGAGTACTCCGTGTAAATTCCGGAATTTTCACCTTTTCTTTTGCCCCCGAGTAGGTGATATAGCCTCCGCTCAGATTTTTGGCCTTAAAGCCGTTTTGCACCAGGATGCGATAACCGATGTAGGCCCTGAGCCCGGCCGCACAAAAGACCAGGTACATTTTTCCTCGGTCCAGTTCCGGCAATCGTTCACGGAGGGTGTCCACGGGTATGTGCAAAGTCCCTTTTATGCGTCCCTCGGTTTCAAGCTCCTCTAAGGTCCGCAGGTCCATGAGAACAGTGTCGTCCAGCTCCAATTCTCCGATCTCCCGCCAGTCGATGGACTCAAGATCCCCCTTGAGGATGTTGGATGCGACGAAACCCGCTATATTGACGGGATCCTTGGCCGATGAATAGGGGGGGGCATAGGCCAGTTCCACCTCCTCAAGGTCGTAGACCGTCATGCCGCCTTTGATTGCGGTTGCCAGTACATCAATGCGTTTGTCCACCCCTTTTCCTCCCACGATCTGTGCACCCAGCAGTTGACCGATTCCCGGAGAGAAGATCAGTTTGATCGACATCATCTCGGCGCCGGGATAGTAGGACGCGTTGGAGCCGGAGTGTGTGTAGCTCACAAGATGGGGTCTGCTTCCTTGCGTCAAAGTCCTCTGACTGGCACCGGTGGAAGCGGCCGTGATGTCGAAAACTTTGACGATGGCAGTGCCCAGAGTCCCTTTGAAGAGCGAATTTCTGCCCAGGGCATTATCCGCTGCGATTCGCCCCTGCTTGTTGGCCGGTCCCGCCAGCGGTGTCAGTGTCGGCAGGCCGGTCACACGATCGATGACCTCGACAGCGTCTCCAACGGCGTAAATGTTGGGATCCGACGTCCGCATGCCCATATCCACACGGATGCCCCCATATATCCCGATCTCAAGCCCCGCCCTGCGAGCCAGATCGTTCTCCGGTTTTACACCGATGGACAATATCACCAGATCACATTCAATCTCTCGATGGCCGCCGGTAGCCACTACCGTACGGTCTCCTCTCAAAAAAAATGATTCGGCACGGGTTCCCAATTTCAATTGGATTCCCTTCTCTATGAGATGCGTCTGCACGATGGCGGCCATTTCAGGGTCAAGGGGCGGCATGACCTGGTCCGCCATTTCGATAACCGTGGTTTTCACGCCACGCCCGACAAGATTTTCCGCCATCTCCAGGCCGATGAAACCGCCACCCACCACAACGGCGGATTCGGGTTTTTCCGTGTCCACCATTTCCTTGATGCGGTCCGTGTCGGGTATATTGCGAAGGCTCAACACACGGCCAAGATCGATGCCGGGAATTGGGGGCTTAAGCGGTTCCGCTCCGGGGGAAAGGATGAGGCGGTCGTAGCGTTCCCGGTAGACATTGCCGGTTCGGGTCTCTTTCACGGTGATCTCTTTGTTTTCCCGATCAATGCTGGTGACATTTGAAAATACGCGCACGTCTATTCGATACCGCTTTTTAAGCATCTGCGGGGTCGTCACGAGAAGGTCTTCCCGCTCTTTTATCACCTCACCGATATAGTAGGGCAGGCCGCAATTGGCGAAAGAGATATATTCACCCCTTTCAAAAAGGATGATATCGGCATGCTCATCCATTCTGCGGGCCCTTGCGGCGGCTGTCGCACCGCCAGCCACTCCTCCTACGATCAATAATCTCCGGGTCATCGGTCGGTTTCTCCTTGTCGGCGCAGGTCCGTGATGGGGACCGGCACTATGTTGCGTTGTAATATGATAAACCACAGGTCCGGCACCATCGGGTTTTAAACCAGTACACGATGGTAAAGTCAACAGTGCGTGTCTTGAGGGATGGGCAGGGGTATCGGATCGATTCGAGGTTGTAAAGGACTGCGATCTTAATGAGGTCTGAAAAGGTCATGATGGTATAAACACATGTCATTACAATGAAACTGTCTTTGACTTTGACAGGGTCGTTTTGCTTTGATAAAAATTATGCTTGCGCCATGACATCCGGCTTTTTCCCAACAGAGATGAACGCCATATAAGGAGTGCAGCCCATGCAGGAACTGACAAAAGCCCAAAAGGCCAGGCATGCCATCCGCGAATTTAAAACCATTACCGACGCACTCGCCTTGCGGGGGTTTTACCGACCTTCGGGGAAAATGGGAAAGGCGCTCGAATTCTGTCTGAAAAATCTCAGTCCGGAAATATATGGCTCTATGAATGATCCCAGGGTGGTGGAGTTGAAGGGGCTGGAATATGTCATCGACCGCCTGCCCCGGGGAGTGGAGGAATGTACGAAAATCATCCTGACCGAGGAGGATCCGTTTGAAAATTCCGCGTTTGAAAAAATAGAGCCTTTCAAACGGAGAAGAACCGCCTACCGGGTCAGTAAAAATGAGATATGTATTGTGATATCGAGGGGACTAAGTGAGATATACGACATCCTCACCCACATCACTTTCCTCTATGCGGAAGCCAAAAAGATCCATTCCCGGATGAACGATGACTCCGGCAACCGGGCCGTGGAGTGGAAAGATCTTGAGAAATCTTTTATCAACCGCACCCAAATTGGGGCCGGCGACCTTGATCAGGCGATCTGGAACTTGAGTCTTCTACTCGGACGGCCCTATCAGGAAGCCAGAGAAACCTATGAATACCTGGAAAAAAACAGGAGAGAACACAGCAGCAGCAATGGGCTTTTCTCCCTGATCTATCATCTGGGAAATTTAATCGAGGATGAAAAACAGTCATTGGAAAACGCCCTGGTGGTTTATCTGACCCCCTCCCTCATGAATATCATCGGCCATCAGCGGTACGGGAAAAAGTGGGCTGAAGACATCAAACAGAAGTTGGTGGAACTCGACCTCCAGAATCGGTCCATACATATCGTGAGCGCCAATCTGCATAGCGTTGTCAATACCCTTTACGGTTTCTCCGCCGTCCGGAACCAATTGGATGGGGAGGTGGCCGATAATTTGTATGATTTTTTTGATGTGCTGAGGGACCATGGTGAGGAGGTCAAGAATTTTGCGCTGGGAAACGGGCTCTACGAGATTCCGGACACATCCGGAACGCACATCGATTGCCAATTGATCGATACTTCCCATCTCGAGTCTGTCACGTTTCATCCGGAACTTGATTTTGAAGTGTCTGCCGACAGAAGCCTGAACCCCGTTATTCTCGTAATGGATTATGCTTTCGGCGCCCAGGCCTTCGAGTTGATGGAAAATTTATTAAAGCCGCTCTCCTTGAAGGGGTCGGTACAGCATCTAAATATTGACTCCGTATCGATCATGGGAAAAGCTGGCATTCTCCCCGGCAAACAGGGCGATATTATATTGGCCACGGCGCATGTGTTCGAGGGAACTTCAGACAATTACATCGTTGAAAACGATCTCGTAGCGGAGGATTTTGGCGACGACATCGATGTGTATACCGGTCCAATCACGACAGTGCTGGGCACCTCTCTCCAGAACCGGGATGTGCTGGAGAAATTTCAAAGCGACTGGCGGGCTGTGGGGCTTGAGATGGAGGGAGGGCACTACCAGCGGGCCATCAGTGCAGCCCTCATCAAGTGTAATATTTCAAAGGATGTGAAAATACGCTACGCTTATTATGCATCGGACAATCCGCTGTCCACCGGCGCCACCCTTGCGGCCGGTGCCATGGGCAGCGAGGGCGTCAAACCGACCTATATGATCACCCGGATTATTCTCGAAAAGATTTTGAACCTGCCGCCCAAGGATGAACCAATGCCGACAGAAGGGGCCTGATCCGGTTATGCCAAGGCTTTACATCGAAGAGTACACACGTATTCTGGCCGGCAAGAGAGTGAGTATTGCCTGTCGGGAAGGCGTGTTGCGCGACCACTTTGCCGAGATTATCAACGATATCAAATTTCTCACCCGCCAGGGCGTTTCCACGGATCTGTTTCACAATATGGCCAACCGGTTCGCCAACCAGAAACATTTCAAATCCTTGGCGGAACGCCTGCCTGAAACCCGCATTATCCGCGTGCCGTCCCAAATGGATTTTTACGAGGCGGTTCTGGATCGGAAACCGGTCTTTAAACTGATATTCCTGGAGAGAAAATTTCTCACGGATAGGAGAGGACACCGGATCAACACACTGAATACCCATTCTGCCCGTGATACCATGCAGGGTTACAGTGACCGGATCGCCAACGCCAACTTCAGGTCCGCCATGGAGAAGATATGCGGCCATATCGAAACCGGGAGGCTGGATCGGGTCCACATTCTGCCGGCCCGGAAACACACGGTTAAGCACGAGCTTTTTACCGTGGAGGGTTCCGGAACCCTGATTGCCAACAACTTTTCGGAATCCTTCCTGCCGGTTTTGAGTGAAGAGGATGAACAATTGGTGGCGGGCATCCTCAACCTGTATAAAGGCAAGGGGTACCTTAAACCCCGCGGAAGGGACTATATTGCCACTCACCGGGAGAATTTCTTCATGACGCAAATTGATGGAATTGCCGTAGGTTGCGTTGAGTTCAAAACCATAGATATGAAAACTGCCGAACTGGGGGCGTTGGCCATTTCCACCCGATTCCGCGGGCAGCGTGTCGGGGTTTTTACCATCCGCTCATTTGTCGAGGAATCCCGTCTTCGGGGCTATCGGCGTATCATCTCCCTGACAAAAAATCCCCGGCTGCAAGCACTCTACCAGGCCATCGGTTTTGCCCGCCGGTCTCCATCCGAATATACCGCACGGCAGGCCCAATCCCCAGGCACGCCAATGTTTGTTTTGGACGACCTGTCAACATCTGGAAATGCTCGGAATTCTTAAAAATTCAACCAGTTCGTCTATGAATCCCGGCTGATTTTGAGCCACATATTTTTTCCAGGAATCCATGATCGGCAAGCTCCTTTATACAACAGGTAGAAAATAGTGCTCAGCAGGCTCAATGCACATCC
>CAZWAE010000007.1:0-44374 GCA_964631805.1 uncultured Desulfobacteraceae bacterium
GTGGAAGACATTGCCGTGGACACCGCGCCGGACGTTCTGTTTCACGTGGCCCTGAAAAAAAGATACTGAGATTGGATACCGCTTAATGGCACTCGAAAGATGTGAATACTCCAGGATTACTATTCCCAATGACAAAAGCTACAGGGATCCTGTCCTGAAGTATGTAAAAACCGTTGCGGAGAAGATCGGTTTTACCCACCGGGAAGTGGGGGAAATATCGGCCGGGTTGCAACGGGCCATCACCCTTATTCTTGAGTTTTCCTTTGAACCCGGAGAAAAGGGACTCTTGGAGATCACCTGCGAACGGATTCCCCGGGGGTTCAAAATCGTTATTCACGATAAGGGGCTGCCATATGACAAAACTGTTTTAGACACACTGATCCCCGCTGAGGGTGAGGCTGTTGCGGATTGGATGGATGACACCCTGTTTAACAACCTCGGCGCCGACGGAAAAGAGATCGTACTCGTAAAACGATTGAGAAACAAAGATATCACCGATTATTACGATGCCTGTGAGCTTGAACCTTATCCCCCCCCGATCCCGGAGGTAGAGGACTCCGTAGGAGAATACGCATTTCACGTCCGGCATATTGAACCGGACGATGCCATCCAAGTGTCAAAATGCATTTACAAAACCTACGGATACACATATCCCCACGAGTATGTCTATTATCCGGAAAAACTGGTGGAATTGAACGAAAAGGGCCGGATTCATTCAGCAGTGGCCGTGACGGAAAACGGAAAAATTGCAGGACATTGCGCCCTGCAATACGGGGAAGGCATATCATCTGTAGCCGAATTGTCACAGGGGGTCGTCATACCGGAGTTCAGGGGCAAGGGGTGCTTTGCCCGCCTTACCGAGTATTTGGTCAAGAGAGCCATTGCAGGCGGGATGACCGGTATCTACAGTCAGTCGGTGACCAATCATACCTATTCACAGCGCGAGGGCCATAGGTTCGGCTTCAAGGACTGCGGCATCACTCTGGGGGTGATCCCGCTCTCCCTTGAATTTAAAACCATGCTGGCGCCGTCAGGTGGCAGAATCAGTGTTCTGCTTCAATTCAGACTTCTGAAGCATCGGGAGTGCCCCCATATTTTCCCTCCTGGCCGCCATCGGGAGATGATCTCACGGATCTACCAACACCTGGGGTTGCGCGTGGATTTGGCGCAGTCTCCGATACCCCACCCAAAAGAAACCGGCCCGGTATTCAAAACCGTCGTTTCCGAGACGATGTGCTACGCCCGCATCTTCATAAAGAGGTATGGAAACGGGCTGGTTCAAAAAATCAAAAATCGGGTAAAGGAACTCTGCCTGGAAAAGATCGAAGTGATCCATTTGCTGCTGGATTTGACAGATCCTGAAACCGGAGAAGGGACGGTTGAATTCGAGAACCTCGGTTTCTTCTTTGCAGGAGTTCTGCCGGGAGGGGCGGGAAAGGGAGATGCACTGATCCTGCAGTATTTGAACAATGTTGCCATCAGCTATGATGAGGTCCGGGTGGATTCGGATATGGCATCCGCGCTTATCGATTATGTGGGATCGATGGATCCCAACCGCATCGGGTAGATGCCCGGCAGAAGCGAGATCGCAAGGATAGGGATGTTGAAGGGCAGGCAAACACAGCGCACTGTTGTAAAGACTCAAACGGAACTGGTTCTCAAGGCCGATAAAAAGCTGAGACGAACAGCGCTGGTTCTGATTCTTCTGGGATGCATCATCGGCGGGGCCGGTGTTGTTTATTTCAGGGATTTGATGGCGCAGGTCAACCTGATCGACGATAAAAACCCGGTGGCCGCCCTCGAGATTCTGCTTCGGTTTATGGACCGGATCTATATTCTTTTTATGATATTGACGGTCCCGGCCGTCTTTGCCGGCGTATCGATGTTCCGGACGTCCTATCTTGCCTATAAAACCGAACGTTTCCCCCCTGTCGGCACCCGGGTCATCAAGGATACCAAACTGAACGTGGGAAAAGCCGCTAAAAGGCGCGGGATCGTCGGGATGGTATTTTCGATCGTCGCGATCAGCGGAATCATGCTGATCACGGTGTTTCTCTATTGGGTGCTGAACATCATGATACCGAACCTGACATAAACGGTTGTATCCCCATCTCAGGCTGATTAAAAATTTCGATTTGCCCATAATTGTGGTATAACCTCGTAGGTTTTGCACCAGCGGACACGAATCTCCTCGCGCTTAATCTTATATTAAGGATCATAAATGTTTAACCTGCTTCGGACATGGATCGACCGGTATTTTTCAAATCCCCAGGTGATCATTTTGGGGTTGTTGCTGATTTCCGGTTTCCTGTTTGTGATTTACTTCGGGACCATGCTGGCCCCGGTACTGGCGGCTGTGGTTATCGCATTCCTTCTTGAGGGGATGGTCGGCTGGCTCCGGCGGCTGAAAATTCCCCGGAAAGTGGCAGTGCTGGTGGTCTTTATCTTCTTTATGGCCTGTCTGC
Source organism: uncultured Desulfobacteraceae bacterium (assembly GCA_964631805.1). Taxonomy (GTDB): domain Bacteria; phylum Desulfobacterota; class Desulfobacteria; order Desulfobacterales; family CAZWAE01; genus CAZWAE01. The sequence goes on from CAZWAE010000007.1 coordinate 2,466, forward strand.
TGATCCTGCTGGTTTGGCTGCTGCCGCTCCTATCCCGCCAGATCGGCCAATTCATTCAGGACCTTCCAACGATGATTGCCAGGGGACAAAAGGAGATGATGCGGCTGCCCGAGCGGTATCCCGACCTGATTTCCCAAACCCAGGTGCAACAATTCATCAATGCACTGGGCACTCAGTTGACAGGTGCGGCCCAGCGCCTGCTCTCCCTCTCCCTGGCGTCGGTCCGGGGATTCATCACCATCATTGTCTATCTGATTCTGGTGCCCCTTTTGGTCTTTTTCTTCCTCAAGGACAAAGAGATGATCATAAACTGGAGCAAAGGGTTTTTGCCCGATCATCGAACCCTGGCCACAACCGTCTGGCAGGAGGTCAATCAACAGGTGGTCAATTATATCCGGGGCAAGATATGGGAGATTCTCATCGTCTGGGGCGTCACCTGGGTGACGTTCTTCCTGCTGGAGCTCAAATTTGCCGTACTGCTCTCCCTTTTCGTGGGGCTGTCGGTGCTCATTCCCTACATCGGCGCCACCATCATGTTTCTGCCCGTTGGTTTCATCGCCTTTTTTCAGTGGGGAATTTCTTCAGAATTTGCCTACACCATGATCGCCTACAGCATCATCCAGGCCTTGGATGGGAACCTGTTGGTGCCGCTCCTGCTTTCTGGCGTCGTCAACCTGCACCCGGTGGCCATCATCGTGGCTGTTCTGCTCTTCGGCGGGTTGTGGGGGCTCTGGGGGCTATTTTTCGCCATTCCGCTGGCCACATTGGTCCACTCCGTGGTCAAGGCGCTCATCACCACTTACAGCCGCGAACGGACGGAACCATCCGATGGGTAAAAGCCGGGGACAATTTCCGGAAACCTCTCTGTCGTTTTTTCGGTTCAGATATAAGGGAATCTCCGTGGTCCTGATGATGCTCATCTCCCTTTCCGCCTGCGGTTCCCGCCCATACCACTATAAGCAAATCGCAAAATCCGACACCGATCTGGTGGCCGATGCCCACCTCCAGGAAATCACCCGGCTGATGAAAACCCTGATGCCCAAACTGTATAAACGGAACCCCTTCCATCTGTCCAAAACCCCTGGGCAAAGCATTGTCAAACGTATGGCCCAGGTGTTTGATCCGAAAAACGATTTGCGTTTTGAAGAATTGGACGGAAAGGAGAGCATCGACGCACTGGAGCTTTGCTTTGATGATCGTTTTGAAGGGGACCGCGTCCTGGCGCTCATGGCAGGGCTTGTGGGAATGATCCGTGAATCCTACAACCATCAGGAGGAATTTTTTATGATCGACTCCCTGGATCAGCAAAAACTGTACAACAGTGCACGGAATATAGAGATCCTTGTCTGGCGCCTGAGCAACCGGCGCGATGGGAAGGGCCGGTTGTACCTGCTCACCAATGGCCGCGACGGGGATGTCGAGAACCTCAGTTTTGAACGATTGTTCGGCAAGATGATCGCCGTACAGGACATGATGGCCCGGGTCCAGGAGGATCGCACCAACCGGGCCATCAACATGGTGGTCAGAAGTGCAGCATCAGCCGCCTTCATGCCGTTGGGACTTTAGGGCAACCAGGCTGCAATCCGCCGGGGAGCGACCATCAGAAGCCTTTATCACGGACCCTGTCGTCATGTTTCAAGCGCTCCTGGATGCCCCTGCCGACCTGATAAGAACGGTCAAATTCGGTCCAGAAAGTCCGGTCCTTATCCTTCCAGTCCGCACCGAATCTCTCATCAAAATAATCGCCCAGTTTTTCGAAAAGAAGTTTCCAGGGCGGTTCCCCTTTTTCCCGGGCCGCCATCAACTCGCATAGCATGTCGTCCAGATCGGCGAGTGTCTCTTTGGGCAGATAGGAGATCGCTCCCTTGCGGATCGATTCCATAAGGGTTTCAGGGTTGATGGCGTGTGCGGTCAGCATCACCGTCGGGATGTTCCGGGCCACCGCTTCTTCAAGCAGTTTCAGGCCGTCGACACCCATGATGTCCAGAATCGCCAGATCGTATTTTTTTTCCCGGATCTTAAGAGAAGCGCTTTCATAATCTTTTGCCCGATCCACATTTGCTTCTTCGAGAATATCTTCAATGGTTTCCAGGATGTCCTCTTCGTCATCCACCGCAAGAATTCGCTTACCCTTCAAATAAGATTCATTATCAGCCATCCGGGACCCTCCTTGGTTACGATATTTTTAAAATTTTCGAATTTGTTTCGGATTTCGACATTCGTGTTTCATACTTTTGCGACCTGTTCAGAACTGTGTATCGTAAAAGCCTTTCTAGGCCCCACGACCAAAGGCCGTGGTTTGTTATGGAAATTTGCTACCCATTTCAAGTGGCATCTTCAGCCTGAAAGTGGATCCTTCGTCCTTTTCACTTCTGATATCGATGTCGCCGCCCATGCACCGGGCCAGGATCCTGGCACCGGCAAGCCCCAGCCCATGCCCGCTCCGGGGAGTGATCGTACACTCGTCAATCCGGAAATACCGCTCAAATATCATTTGATGGTGTTCCACATCGATTCCGGGCCCGTCGTCCGTCACTTCAACAGTAAAGCAATCCCCCTCCCCCGCCATACGGATCTGCAGTCTATCCCTTCGATGGTGGAGGGCGTTCTTAACCAGGTTCCCGACAATCTGACAGAACTTGGTTTCATCCTGCGTCATTTCGATTTCACTCGCATCTGTGGGGATCTCTAAAAAGATGCCGCTTTTGGCCAGAAATGCTATCGCCTCACTTTTGTTCTCATACCGGCAAAACTCTTCATAGGCCTTCCAGGCCATGGTTTCCAGGGCTTCTGACATCGCCCGGTATGCGACTTCTGCAGGATAGAACCGGCAAGCCGTGAAACAACCCGATTGGGAGCGGCCGATCTCAAGCAGATTGGACAGCATCCCGCGCGCTTTTTGCGAATTGCGCAGGGTTCGCTGTAGCGTTTTCTCCTGCTTTTGGGTCAGTTCGCCGTATTTATCCCTCCGTTCCAGCAGGGTTCTGAGACCGGTTTCAACAACGGCTATGGGATCTTTCAATTCATGAATCAAAAACTCGATATTGACTTCCCTGAAAAACGGTTCCGCACTTTCCGCTTTTGCCGTTGGTTTTGTCACCGGCTCATATTTTTTTTCCTTTTTCTTCCGAAAGATATTCATCATCCGTTTCCGATCTTTTTATAAGATGCACACACCGTTCTCCCAATCACCTGATTCCAGACGTTTCGCCGTCGGGAAGGACACCGTCACCGTAGTGCCGCCCGATTCCACACAGTCAAGACCATTGCGGCAGTGATGGCACGCTTTGGTATCTCCCGGACATTTTTCATCGCCCCCGGCAAGATACTTGCACCGACGAGAATCAAGATTGATGCTGAAATGGTATCGCTCCGAAAAAATTTTCATCCGCAACAGGTCGAAGCCTTTACCCCCGGCCGCAAAATCAAACGGCTGCCCGGATGTATATTGCATGGTTTCGTAAGATGTAAAATAATTTTCAAAAATCAGATGCTGATTCTCGGCGGTAATACCGACGCCGGAATCCCGGACTTGCAACTCCGGACACCCCTTTTCATTGGATACCGTCACATCGATTTTCCCGCCGTCAGGTGTATTTTCAACGGCATTTCGGATCAGCCCCCAAAGGATTTTCTCCAAAACATCTTTCGGAATCAGAATCGTCGGCGTCTCTGTAATGCAGGCAGAGAGCCGGCAGTCACGATGTGTAAAAAATGTTCGGATTGTTTCCAGTTTCTCCTCGACAAACCGGTCCAGCCTTATCTCCACCGGGACGGCATCCTTGGGGCCGAATACTTTTTCTATGGAACCCCTGATGCGATCAAGAATATCCACTTCACCCAATTCCTGGGATATCAGCACCTCCAATTCGTCAGCGCATGAATCCAGCAAGGTCATCAGGAGACGATAGCTGGTATAATCCTGATCGCGCAGGATATCCTGGATCTCATACTGCATATCCAGAATACGGTGCAAATTTCGCCTGGCCCTTTCGAGAATTCGGCCCCCGCCCTCCTTTGCACCACTCCGAAGCTTCTTGTCCAAAAGGTTAAGAGAGGCATCCAGAACGGCCACCGGTGTTTTCAGTTCATGGGACAAATGGTGAATCACACGGTCTTTGGCGCGGTTTAAGCTTTTAACCTCCCTGTAGGATTTCTCAAGCTGCTCATTGATCCTGGCATTCACGATGGGGAGCGCCACGATGCTGGCAATGGTGCTCAAAAGGTCGACATCGGTCCGATCAAACTGACCTGTCCGTTTGTTGACAACACATAGGGTTCCGATCATGCGATCCTCAGTCAACATGGGGACTTGCAGCATGTTGCTGGTTTTGGACCCGGTGCGCCTGTCGATCTTCTGGAGGGAATAGGGGCTGTTGTAATAATCGGGAACGATCATCGGCTTTCCTGTCCTCAGCACCTGGCCGGCGACGCCTTCATTTAACGGGTATCGCGTTTCTTTATATCTTCTCTCCGCCTCCGAATCGTCGTAGGCGGCCGCACGGAAAAACAGCTCTTTTGTTTCCTCGTCAATGAGAATCACAAGGGCGCCTTCAACTGCCATCAATTGCTGGAGCTGACGGGTGATAAAATCGAGTCGTTCATCGAGACCCCTGAATTGGTATAGGGCTTTGGCAATTCGAAAAAGGGCCTGGCTGCTACGGTCCATCCGTTTCTGCCGTGTAATATTTCGATAAGTGACCACCTTCCCGACAGCCTGATCTTTTTCATCATAAAAAACGGCGGCGTCGATCAGCACGTCGAGGATACGACCCTCTTTGGTGAGACGCTGGGTTTCAAACCCATGGAGCACCTTTTCCTTGAACAGCCGCTGGACGCCGACACGCGTGGATTCCTCCAGCGCCTTTGGAATAAATGGAATCTGTTTTCCTTTCCATTCCCGAAGGGTCCAGCCAAATACCCGTTCGAAAGCCGGATTCAGATAGGACACCGAATTGTCGAGATTGAACACAAACACCGGGTCCGGCAGAAACTCCAGAAACGCCCGATATCGATCCCGCCGGAGCTCCGGATCTGCGCTTCCGGTGAAATACTCCGATACACTCCTTTCGTATGGCAGCACATCGGTTTGATTGCGTTCCGGCTGTCTTTCTTTAGATTTCATATCATGCTTCAGTTTCAATAATCCCGAAAGTCTCGGCATCAAGGAGTTTTACTTCCCTGTTTTGGAGAATCGTTATGGCATGGTCGTTGTCGCTGAACCGGAATATCATGATGGCGGAGCCGGACGCCATCCTGGCATAGGCATAGGTATATTTCACCACAATGCCCGCCTCCACAAGGTGCTTGAGCAGATCGGATAGACTGCCGGGTTTATCCTCGATCTCGACGGCCACCACTTCGTTCACCTGGGCGGGGATATGCATCTCCATTAAAATTCTTCGGGTGGTGGCAAGGTCCGATACAAGTAGTCGGAGCTGCCCGAAAAGGCCGGTATCCACCAGGTTAAGCGCTCTGAGATTGATTCCCGCGTTGCCAAGCGCTTCGGTTACCTCGTACAAGCGCCTGGGGGAGTTCTCTATGGACACAGCAATCTGTTTTAGCTTCATGGGTTCCTCCATTTGACCCGTCGTTTTGGGTTAGCATTAGCCTATATTGAACGTTCAAGGTTCACAGCCGGATTACTTATCCATATTGAAACGCACCAGCTTGAACCGGGTCTGTAACTCATTCGAAATATCGGCGCCAATCCTCGCCATGAACAGATTTTCAGGTCGCATCATGACATTGGGCTCGTTGGTCTGGTACGTTTTGAACCCCTGACCTGAAAACAAACGAATCATCATGTTCCGATATTCAATGGGGGAAAGATCCGCGCCATCCAGATCCCAGGTCCATGAATACCCCACCATGTAATAAATATGCGCCGCCTGCGCAGGGTGATTGATCAGAAAACCGAGCAATTGCCCGGAGATCCCCATGGAACGCCATGGCCGACTCACCTCAATAACCGAGACCTCCATCATTACCCCATTACCGACCCTGTTCCATCTTTCCGATGACCCAGGATACCGCAAAACCGCAAAACCGACAATCAGACGGTCTTTAAAAACAGCGAGGGTGACGTTGGCGTCCGGTTCGGCGGCCGCCCTGGCCAGACTCGCTTTGGACGATACGATGGGATGGTAATTGGCAAACCCCGAAAAGGATCTCTCCATGGAGAGTGAGCCCAACGCCTCCGGGTCGCAATAGGACCCGATGGTGATCACACCCGCCCGGGTCGGCCACACCACTTTCTCTTTGCATGAATTCGCCATAAATGTGATATTAGAAATCACCCCATTCGCTGTGAAGCTGTTTGATCATGATCTGATAGTCGTAACTGTTGCCATGATCGTCTCTCACATAATCCCGTATCACTCCCTCGGTAACAAAATCCAGTTTTCTAACCGCTTTGATTGCCAGATCATCCACCCCCACCACAAAATCGGACCGAATCATTTCAAGGCCTCTGTCCATGGCATATCGAATCAGATCGAAAACCATCCAGGTGCCTAGCTGTTTGCGCCTGAAATCCTTCGCCACATATACGCGGAGCCGGCCGACATGCTTTCTACCGCCATGGGGTCGCATCAGCAAGGCGGCATGGGCAATCGCCCGCTCCTCATAAATGGCCAGAGTGGAAAAAGCCCGGCCCGCCTCCTGGTTTTTCATCCACTTCGCGATCACTTCGGGATGACACGGGTCCTCTTTCATATACCAACGGATGGAGGGCTGCAGATCATCGTAGAACCGGCAGAGTGCCGGCCGGTCCCCCGGTTCCATCAGCTTCAGCACCACCTCCTCACTGGTCTTTAGTACCAACTCTTTGGGATACCTTCTCTCGTGCATTTTATATCCTTTATAGGGGCCCAATGGCATAGTTATCCGGGCGGCTCTTCATGCAGAAGATGTTGCATTTTCAAATAGCATATAAATATCCTTCGGAATGTCTACTGCCCTTAACTTCTCGGTATCGGTCACATCCATGCAGATCCGGTGCTCGATACCTTCCACCATGGGTGTATCGTTGGTTTCCAGGGTGAGATCATGTTTCAGCGTCACCGTTTTCGATCCCAGCCTGCTGATTTGAGTACAGATCCGGATGTTCTGATGGTACCTGCCGGGATTGAAATACCGGCAGGAGGTCTCCACCAGGCCGAACAGTAGGGACCTTTCCCGTCTCAGATCGCCCAGGTTCAGCCCAATAGATTCGAAGAAAAGATGACCACTTGCATCGATCCACTCGTAATACCTGGGATAAAATACGATCCCAAGGGCATCCAGATCTCCCCACATGATTTTTCGATCTACGATATTCCGTATCATTCTCTCTTTAGCGTCTCCTTGAGAAATGCACTTGAAACCAACGCCAGGGCAGCGAAGACAAAAAGGGCCATAAAAGCATTCCGATATCCATCCACCGTAAAACGACCCTCCGCACGGCCCATACTTTCCAGCAGATAGCCTAAATACGGTTGAGCAAGGGCGCCCCCTGCAAAGGGAAAGAGGTTGACCAGCCCCACAGCTGTTCCGGCAATCTGAACCGGAAAGAGCTCCTTTGCCGTCGTGAAACCGATCACAACGACGGCGCTGGAAAAAAACCCGAGTCCAAAGCAGATCAGATAGAGCAGCGGTTTGGATATGCCCGCAGTAAAGAAAGCAAGGATGGCCGTCAGGCAAACCACGATCACACTGCACAGCATGATTACGGGTTTTCTGGCCTTAAACAGATTGTTGGAGGCAAAGCTCAGCAGCGGACTTCCCACTATCATACCGATAGCCATCATCGACAGGATCTGGCCGGCTTCCGCCTTGCTCAGGCCGTATACTTGAATGAGATAGGGGCCGCCCCACAATCCACCAAAGGAAAAAAATATGGCGCAGTCAAAGAAAAACCAGATGGCAAGGGGCCAGAAATAAGCGGTCCGGACCACCTTTTTGAATCCCGCTCCGAGACTCAGGGGCGATGCGGCAGCAGGCGGCGTTCCCGCAGGAGAGGGCCAACCCTTATCGCCGGGCCGGTCCCGAACGAATATCCAAACGAGCAAAGCCAGCAACAGGGTAAAAATGCCAACGGCCACAAAAGACCATCTCCATCCCACACGTGCACTGAGAAGCGCCAGGGGAGTTGCCGCAGTCAGTGATCCGATGCCCCCCATGGCCATAAGAATGCCGGTCATGAATGCAAACTCATTGGCTTTGAACCATTCGGCCAGTATTTTCATGGTCGGTACAAACAGCATGGAAACCCCCAACCCCACAAGGGTTCGACCCACCACCGCCCAAAACACCGACGGCGCGAAACCCAGCAGCAGGGAGCCGACAAAGGCCACCATAAAAAACAGGGTAATGGTACGGCGGGGCCCCCAGGAGTCGGCAAGCAGGCCGGCAGGAAGTTGCATGACGGCATAGGGGTAAAAATAGGCGGAACCGAGGAGTCCGAGAAGGGTGCCGCCGGCCGCAAGATCCCGCATCATATCAACGGCGACAACGGCCGGGCAGAGTCTGTGGAAATAGACAAGAATATATCCGGTCGCAAGGATCCAGAATATAACCCATCGGTAGCGAAGGGCTTTTTCCATGAGATCGTTCGCCATTAATCTCCTCCCGTCATGATGCCGGTCATCGGCTGTTTCCATTATTGAACGGAAGCGCATGACCCTGCCATCGCCGGCTCCGAAAAACGGGGTACCGATAACCGTTGGTTATTCGAGGAAACCCATGACTCTCGGCAACCAGAGCACCAGACCGGGCATGTAGGTCATCAGCAACAATACGCCAATCTGTATCGCAATGAAAGGCATTACCGCCTTGGAGACATAGATGATATCCCGGTTGGCAATGGAGCCTGTTATATACAAGCTGACCCCCATGGGGGGTGTACAATAACCGATGGCGAGGTTGACGGTCATAATCAACCCGAAATGCATCCAGCTGATATTGAACGCATCCAGCATGGGCAGAAACACCGGCCCCAGAATCATCGTCGCGGAGATGATATCCATGAACATGCCGACAATCAGAAGCAGACTGTTCATGGCAAGCAGGAATATAACAGGAGAGGTGATGGTGGAAAGGACGGCTTCCGTGATGGCGCCGGGGATATCTTCAAGGGTCAGCAGGCGGCCGAAACAGGTTGCTCCCGCCACAATGATCAACAGGGTTGCGGATGTGACGGCACTGCTGACGGTGATCTTTTTAACATCTTTTAATTTAAGCGTTCTGTGGATAACGATTTCAACGAAAAAGGCGTAGACACTGGCAACAACCGCCGCTTCGTTGGCGGTAAAGGCGCCGGTGAAAATACCGCCGAAAATGATCACCGGCAGCATCAGTGACCAAAAACCCTCTTTTAAGACGACAAAGGTTTCACCTATCTTGGGAAGGGGAAACTTTACGATATCGGTTTTTTTCCGGAACAGCAGATAGGAGTAGAGACAGGTGAAAAACATGATCAGGACACCGGGAACAAACCCGGTCAAAAACAGGCCTTCAAGTGACACGTTGCTGATCATGCTGTAGAGAATCATGCCGATACTGGGGGGAATAATCACGCCTAGATTGGGAGAGGTTGTCATCAGCCCCATGGTGTATTTTTCCGGATACCCGTTGTCGAGAAGCGCCGGAATCATGAATCCACCGAGCGCCACCACGGTGGCAACCGTGGAACCGGATATGGCGCCGAACAGACCGCAGGCGAGGACACCGGCCATCCCGAGCCCACCGGGCATCCAACTTACCAGGACGTTCGCCACTTTAATCAGCTTTTCTACGATGGAACCGGCGGTCATGATATTGCCGCAGAGGATGAAAAAGAGCACGACGACCAGTGCAAAGTTGTCCATACTCCTGAAAATACTCTGGGCAAGAAGCAGGAGCGGAAGGTCGGTGAAAAACAAAAACCCTAAAACCGACGTGAAAAACAGGCACATGAACACCGGGATGTAAGTTGCCATACAACCTAAAAGGATCGCCAGAATAATAACATGGCTAGTTTCCATTAAGCGGATCTCCTAATCCAAAATCTCCATTACCGGACAAGTACCGGCCGGGGAGATGATTTTACAAACTAAGATTGTTCGTCTCCGGCGGTCCGAAGGGCGGTGATATCTTCATAAAAAACCTGCAGAACCCTGCACAGCATCAAGGTCCCCATGATCGGCAATATCGCATAGAGATAAACCAGTGGAATCTGCATGATGATGGTCTTTTGATTGGTTCTCACCTGGAGCATCATCATGAGATAACCATAGTAGATCATCATGAATGAAAAAATAAGGGTGACCGTGTTGCTGAAAAAAGTCAGAGGTATTTTCAGTTTCGGAAATATCTGGACCGAAGCATCGATTTTGATCATGGACCGGTTTTTCACGGCAACACTGCATCCGATAAAGGTGGTGTAGATGATCACCTCCCTGACCAATTCCTCGGACCAGGCCAGGGAATAATTGAAACCGTACCGCAGCACCACATTGACGAACAGCGCGACTAACGCCACCATAACCGATATAAAGAGCGTCCACTCTTCAAAAAAAGTCAGTATCTTATCCAGCCCCTTCAAGATTTTTCCGACCATTTGCCACAACCTCTTCAAGATCTTGCGGATTCACATTCCCTGAGGGGAAGCGAATCCTGCGTATTACAACCAAATGCGCAAAAGAAAGGGGGCTTTCATGAGAATAAAGCCCCCTTTTTTTACAATTTTCAGCGATTACGGCTTGTAGCCGATAAAGCTCTGAACTTCCTTGAGAAAATTAGCCGGTTGATATTTGTCACCGGGATAAACCTTGTTAATCTCACCGGCATATTTTACATGCGCGGCATCCCCAAGGCTTTTCAATTTGGCCATGTCACCATCGGGAAGCGTGATAAATTCGATCCCTGCGGCCTTGGCCTTGGCGATCTGATCGATCTCCTGCTGCTTGGTCTGTGAGCGGATATCGGCACAGACATCTTTCACCGTCGAGACAAAAGTTTTCTGAAGATCGGCAGGCAGTTTGTTGAACCAGGCCTTGTTGAAAATCCAGATAAAAAGGCCCTGTGCGTAATTGACGTAGGTGTAATACTTCGCCACCTCAAACTTCTTGGTGATATTGCAGACCATGGGGGTATGGTCCAGACCATCAATGACACCCTGCTTCAGGGCCACGGGAACATCCGGCCAGGGCATGGCCACCGGATTGATCCCCCATTGCTTGTAAACCAACTGGTTGACCGCCGCTTCTGCAGTGCGGAATTTCTGTTTTCTGGCATCTGCAAGGGAACGCACCGGTTTGGTGGTCGCCCATCCATAGTTGCCGTAGCCGGTGATATCGATCCCCATGATCCCCTGATGATCCATGGCCATCATGAAATGATCGAAAAGCTGTCCGCTTTTCGCAAATTTATCAAGTTTTTCAAATGAGTTGATTAAAAATGGCAGATTTACAAGCCCGAACCGGGGTCCCAGATTGGTTGCGGCAACCGAACTGACGCCCATCCCCTGGATGGCGCCCATTTGCAGCTGGTTCAGCACTTCCACTTCCCCGCCGAGCATGGAAAAGGGTTTGTAATCCAGGTAGATCTGCCCGTTGGAACGCTTCCACAGCTCATCCCGAATGGCAAAACCGGTGTAAACACCTTTAATGACCGGATAGGAAACATTGGATACGATGAGTTTGTACTTTGCCGTCTTAGGATCGAAACTCGGTTTCCATTTGTCCAATGAAGGCTTCTTGGCCATCGCCGGACTTATCATCAACCCTAAACTGACCAAACAGATCACCGCTAGAACCCATACACTTCTTCGTCTCATCTGCGCCTCCTTTTGTTCGAGATACCAGATCCCTTAATTAAATAAACACCGTTCATTCCCCAAAGACTATTTATAGCTATTTTGCAGCTACACACATTTTTGTCAAGTAAAAAATGCGGCCTGTTCAGTAACATGGAACCGCTCTCGAACCAAGCCGTACAAGAAATTGGCGCAATTGAGAACAAATCGATTTATCCCTGATTATTCGATTATTCTCCAAATCAAACAAAAAAGCCCTGCCAAAACGAGCAGGGCTCAATAAAACTAAGAAATAATATAGAAATCGGCTATTTAGCAGGAGAATCCTTCTCTTTTTCTTCCGCGGTCTCAGGAGTTGCGGGAGCATCGCCGGTCTCTTCTTCCACGCCGGAAACATCAGGTACGTCTTCTGCTCGATCCGCTGCAACCTCCTCCTCTTTTGCGTCAGGTTCCGCGGTTTTCTCTTCAGCAGGATGCGATTCAACCGATGCTTCCGCCTTTTCAGGCTGCGCCGTTTTTTCCGATACCGGTGTTTTTGCATCCACGCTTTTTTCAACCCTGGCTTTCGGCTGCGATTTCTTCTTGGCCGGTTTCTTCTTTTTTCCCCCTTCAGGGGTGATCAGTTCGATGAGACTCACAGGAGCGGCATCGCCGGAGCGATGTCCGATCTTCACGATACGTGTGTACCCTCCGGCAGTGCTTCCGAATCGTTCTTTCGCTTCATCAAAAAGTTTGTGAACCACATCCTTTTCCCGAATGATGGCAAGGGCCTGACGTCTGGCGTGCAGGTCACCCCGCTTTGCCAGAGTAACCATCCGGTCCGCAAGAATTCTCAACTCCTTTGCCTTGGCATCGGTGGTTTGAATTTTGTCATACTTGAACAATGAAGTGACCATGTTCCGAAACATGGCTTTTCGATGGCTGCTGTTTCTATTCAGCTTCCTGCCCGCTTTTCGGTGTCTCATTTATCCAGTTCCTCTCCTTCTTCACCATCCTCACTGGGAGGTATAAATCCATCGAGCTTTATGCCGAGAGAAAGATCCATTTCTGAAAGGACCTCTTTGATCTCATTCAAAGATTTTCTGCCGAAATTTTTTGTCTTGAGCATTTCAGCTTCGGTTTTGGCGACCAATTGAAAGATCTTGGTAATATCGGCATTCTTCAGGCAGTTGGCACTTCGCACGGAAAGCTCTAGCTCATCAACGCTTCTATAAAGATTTTCATTAAATGTAGTGGGTTCACCCTCTTCGGTTTTATCCGAAACTTCGGGTTCAAGATCTTCATCAAAATTGATAAAAATCTGCATCTGCTCCTTCAGGATTTTGCTGGCGTAAGCCACGGCATCTTCCGGAAGAATACTGCCGTCGGTCCATACTTCCAGTGTCAACTTGTCATAATCGGTTTTTTGGCCGACTCTGGCATTTCCAACAACATAGACAACTCTTTTGATGGGTGAAAACACCGCATCAATGGGAATGGTTCCCACCGGCGCATCTTCATCCTTGTTATTCTCGGACAAGGAGTAGCCTTTTCCGACCTTAACGGTCATCTCCATCCTCAGCTCTGCCTTTTCAGAGAGTGTCGCGATATGAAGATCGGGATTCAGCACTTCACATTTGCCATCATCGCAAATGATATCACCTGCGGTGACCGCACCCTCTTCGATCGCCTCGATGCGGACAGTCCGATGCTCCTTTTCCGTAACTCCGAAACGCACCTCTTTCAAATTCAGGAGTACTTCCGAAACATCTTCAAAAACTCCGGGGATAGCGCTGAATTCGTGCATGACAGAATCAAATTTTACGGAAGTAATCGCAGATCCGTAAAGTGACGAAAGCAGTATACGCCTCAAAGAGTTTCCAATTGTGATCCCATACCCTCTTTCAAGCGGTTCACAAACGAACTTACCGTGTGTCGGCGTACTGGTGACTTGAACCTTCTTCGGTTTGATCATTTGCTGCCAATTGAGGTACATCAATTCATTTGATGACATATTTATTCTCCGTTATCAGGTGTCAGGACAGGCTCCCGCAACCGGTCAAGCCCCTTTTTTTCTGCAACCTGCCATCCGTCAACCCGCATTACTTGGAATAAAGCTCGACAATGAGTTGTTCCTGCATCGGCATCGTGAGGTCTTCGCGAACAGGAAGATTTTTCACTACACCCTTTTTCGCTTCTTTTTCCAATTCAAGCCATTGCGGAACACCTCTCCGAACCACCGCGTCCATGGAATCTGCGAATTCCTGTTTTTCCCTGCTTTTTTCCCTCAGTTCGATAACATCACCAATTTTGATCTGATATGAAGGGATATTGACCTTTTTGCCATTTACCAGGAAATGGCAATGACGGACAAAATGGCGCCCCTGATTCCTTGAATTGGCAAAGCCCAATCGATAGACGACATTGTCCAACCTGCTTTCCAGCATTACCAAAAGATTGGTTCCCGTAACGCCTTTTTTTTTGTCCGATCTTTTGAAAAAAAGACGAAACTGTTTTTCGGAAACCCCATACATCCGTTTCACCTTCTGTTTTTCACGAAGCTGAAGGCCGTAATCGGAAATTTTCCGACCCCGGCGTTGTCCATGATCTCCCGGTGGATAGGATCTTCTATCAAATGCGCATTTATCGGAATAACAGCGGTCTCCCTTCAGGAACAACTTCATGTTCTCCCGACGGCATAACCGACAAACCGAACCTGTGTATCGTGCCAAGTCTTCCTCCCTTTGGATGGGTCAATTAGTTGACTGATTTATAGACGAATGGGTCACGAAAAAAATGAGTGCCTTCCCGGTTAACCCATCGGCTTTTTTATATTATTACACCCTTCTCCGCTTGGGTGGCCGGCAGCCGTTGTGCGGAATGGGTGTTACATCCTTAATCATAAGAACGTTAAAGCCTGCAGCCTGCAAGGATCGAAGTGCAGATTCCCGACCTGAACCCGGCCCCTTCACATAAACTTCAACGTTCCGCATACCGTGTTCCATCGCTTTCTTGGCGGCATCTTCCGCTGCCAGTTGAGAAGCAAACGGGGTACTTTTCCGGGAACCCTTGAATCCCTGAACACCCGAACTGGACCAGGCGACTACATTGCCCCCCGGATCGGTCACGGTTACAATGGTGTTGTTGAATGTCGATTGGATATGAACGATTCCGTTGGGAATGTTCTTTTTCTCTTTTTTTCTGGTTCTGGTTTTCTTTGCCATGTATCCAGTCCCTGTATTGCATTGGTTTATGGGTTAATCGATTTTATTTCTTGCCCGCCTGCGCCTTTTTCTTAACTGCGGCCTTTTTAGGACCTTTTCGCGTACGGGCGTTGGTACTTGTCCTCTGTCCTCTAACCGGAAGCGACCTTCGATGACGCAGCCCCCGATAGCAACCCAGGTCCATCAACCGTTTGATGTTCATGGACACCGTCGTACGCAGTTCTCCTTCAACTTTGTACTCGCTATCGATAGCCTTCCGAATACTGTTCACTTCCGATTCGGTCAATGCGTCGGTTTTGGTATTCATATCGATGTTCAATTTGGAAAGTATCTCCCGAGACATCGATCGGCCAATGCCATAAATATAGGTTAAGCCAATTTCAATCCGCTTATTCTTGGGCAAATCTACGCCAGCGATTCTAGCCAAAGCACAGCCTCCTCTATCCCTGCCTCTGATTGTGTCGTTTATTTTCGCAGATAACTCTGATAATTCCTTTTCTACGAACCACCTTGCACTTGATACACATCTTTTTTACCGATGCCCTGACTTTCATTGTACACTCCCTGTTTTTCGCTCCAAACAACGTCCGCGCCAAAAGTGATTCAAGCCAATATCAAATCTTATCATCACCTGGGCCTTGCGTTGTCCTCTTTTACTTGGACCTGTAGGTAATTCTCCCGCGGCTCAAGTCATAGGGTGATAGTTCTACCGTCACTTTATCACCGGGCAGGATTTTAATAAAGTGCATCCGCATTTTTCCCGAAATATGAGCGAGCACCTGATGTTTGTTCTCCAGTACCACTTTGAACATGGCGTTAGGTAATGTTTCCAGAACCGTTCCCTCAACTTTGATCGCCTCTTCTTTCGGCATCTATCGTCTCCCATCCGCGCCTTTGAAATTGTACCTTTTAACGTCGCCCCTTAATCCGCGCCCCACCTTTCTTAAGAAACCCTTCATAATGCCGGCTCAACATGTGGGACTCGATTTGAGAAATCGTATCTATCGCCACCCCTACTACGATAAGAAGAGCAGTACCGCCGAAATAGAAAGGAACATTGAAACTGCTCATTAATATGGACGGAAGTACACAAACCGCTGAAACGTAAATGGCGCCTCCTAAGGTAATTCGAGTGAGGACCCTGTCAATATAGTCGGCAGTTCGTTTGCCCGGCCTGATCCCTGGGATGTATCCCCCCTGCTTTTTCATGTTATCTGCAACATCTGCCGGATTGAAAGTGACCGCCGTATAAAAGTAGCAGAAGAAAAATATAAACCCCACAAATAGAAGCTCGTATCCCAGGTTACCCGGCCGTATGGCATTGGCGATATCCTGCATCCAGGAAACGGTGACGAAACTGGCAATGGTCGCCGGGAACATAATGATGGAGGATGCGAAAATCGGAGGGATAACACCGGAGGTATTAATTTTCAAAGGCAGATGGGTGCTCTGCCCACCGTACATCTTACGCCCCACCACCCTTTTGGCGTACTGGACGGGTATTCGGCGTTGCCCCGTCTCCACGTAGATGATAAAAGCCACCACCAGTACCATGAAGATAACAAGCAGCACCACCGGAAAAATCCCCATCTCGCCCGTGGAAAGCAACCTGAAGGTGTTGCTGATGGCCGCCGGCATCCGGACTACAATACCTGCAAAAATGATCAAGGAGATTCCGTTGCCGATTCCCCTTTCGGTAATCTGTTCCCCGAGCCACATGATGAATGCCGTACCCGCCGTCAGTGTGATGACCGTCATGAGCCGGAACCCCCATCCGGGGTGAAGTACAATGGGTGCACCCCCTGGAGATGTCATACTTTCAAGACCGACGCTGATACCGAAACCCTGGATAATACTGAGCACTACCGTTCCATAACGGGTATATTGAGTGATCTTTTTACGACCCTGCTCCCCCTCTTTCGACAATCTCTCGAGATGAGGAATCGTCACGGTCAGCAACTGAAGTATGATCGAGGCGCTGATATAGGGCATAATTCCCAGCGCAAAAACAGACATCTGTTCAAGGGCTCCCCCGGAAAACATATTGAACAATCCGAGCAGTCCCTCTTTCGCCTTTTCAAAGAAGGAGGCCAAAGCCGCTGCATCGATGCCCGGTGTCGGGATCTGGACCCCGATGCGGTATACGACAAGAAGCGCGAGCGTGGTAAAAATACGCTTCTTCAACTCCGGGATCTTGAATATGTTGCCGAATCCGCCGCCGATCATGTGCCGGACACCTCTATACTCCCGCCGGCAGCTTCAATCTTTTCCCGTGCACTGCTGCTGACGGAATCCAGTTTTATGTTTAATGGATAGGCGATTTCGCCAAAGGCAAGAAGCTTGATACCATCCCGGTTTCCCTTAACCAGGCCTGCCTTGACAAGTGCGGCCTCATCCACGGTGGCGCCGCTTTCAAATCTTGCCAGATCCCTGATATTCACGATGGAAATCTTCTTTTTGAAAATATTGGTAAAACCGCGTTTGGGCAAACGACGATGAATGGGCATCTGTCCGCCCTCGAATCCGGGCCGGACACCGCCGCCGGAACGGCTGTTGTGCCCCTTGTCACCCCTGCCGGCCGTACGTCCCCATCCGGTCCCGACGCCGCGGCCCAACCGTTTTTTCGCTTTCTTCGATCCGGGTGCCGGTGATAATTCGTTAAGCTTCATCAATACTCTCCTCTGCCTCGACGAGATGGGATACGGTGTTGATCATCCCCCGGATTGAAGGGGTGTCTTGTAGTTCAACCGTTTTATTCATTTTAGTCAGCCCCATGCCCCGCAACACCCGACGATGTTTTTCAGGCCTGCCGATCATGCTTTTTACAAGGGTTACTTTCACTTTTCCCGCCATTGTTCTATCCTTATTGAACCGCTGTTGATCAAACAGCGAATCTGAAATCCAAAATTAAAGATCTTCCGGTTTCAGGCCCCGCCTGGCTGCCACCTGTTCCCGGCTCTGAAGGCCGGAAAGCCCCTCTAAAGTTGCCTTCACCACATTATGAGGATTGTGGGATCCCATGCATTTTGTCAGAATGTTCTGAACTCCCACCGCCTCAAGAACGGCGCGTACTGCACCTCCGGCGATCAGACCCGTCCCTTCGGACGCCGGCTTGAGCAAAACCTTGCCGGCACCGTACCTACCAATGGTTTCGTAGGGGATGGTACCTTCTATCAGCGGGACTTTCACCATCGATTTCTTGGCCTTTTCAACACCCTTGCGTATGGCCTCCGGGACCTCACCCGCTTTTCCCAGGCCATATCCGACACTTCCCTCGCCATCACCGACCACGACAATGGCACTAAAGCTGAATCGTCGGCCACCTTTGACAACCTTGGCTACACGGTTGATATAAACAACCTTGTCGATTAACTGATTTTCATCTGTATCATGCTTGAACAACCGCCTGCCTCCTTTGTTCGAAATCGATCCTTAAAAAATCAACCCCGCTTCTCGTGCACCATCCGAAACGGCCTTGACCCGTCCATGGTACAAAAATCCGTTCCTGTCGAATACAACCTGCTTTACACCCTTCTCCGCAGCCCTCTCAGCGACCAGTTTGCCAACAAAATTAGCAGCCGCTGTTTTGTTTTCGAATTTCGGGTGCTCTTTTACCGCTTTGTCCAGACTGGAGGCGGCTACCAACGTATGCCCACAGCTATCGTCGATCACCTGTGCATAAATGTGCCGGGCACTTCTGAACACGCTCAATCTCGGACGCTGTTCATCACCGGCCATACGCTTTCTTATTCTCTTTTTCCTTTTTATCCGCGCTTGCGCTTTTAAGCTCAAAGCCCCCATGATTCAGTATATCCTCTCAAATAATTTTAGCTTCCCGTTCGCACCTTGATCTGTGACGGGGTATCGTTCTACTTGGTTCCGGTCTTGCCGGCTTTACGTCTGATTCGCTCTTCAGCGTACTTGATCCCTTTGCCCTTATACGGCTCCGGAGGTCTGAGTCTCCGAATGGCTGCTGCCGTGTGGCCCAGAAGTTCCTTGTCTATCCCGGTAAGTTTGATGACGTTGTTCTTGTCGACTTCCGCAGATACACCTTCCGGAACATCGAAATTCACCGGCTGGGAATAGCCAAGATTCAATACCATTGCTTGTCCGCTGATGGTTGCCCGGTAACCGATACCGTTAATTTCCAGAACCCTCTGGAAACCTTCGGATACACCGGTGACCATATTCGCCACAAGACTTCTCGTCATCCCCTGCAATGCGCGACTGGGCTTGTCATCCTTTATCGGCGCCACCTTGATCAACCCGTCCTCGACCGTCAAATTGACCGCCTGGTGGATGTCTCTGGATAGGGTCCCTTTGTCCCCTTTCACCGTCAGCTGCCTGTCTTTATATGTAACTTTCGCCTTTTCAGGTATCGTTATCGGTTTCTTGCCGACTCGAGACATGCCAAACTCCTTATCATCCGATCCAATTCAACGTTTAATGAACTGAAACATCGGTGGTATCGGTGGGAAGATCATCTCTTCCGAACCGCTGTTGTGCGTAAGAACCCGGAACATAAAAACATCTGTTCCGGCGATCCAATTACGACTGCCACCGGCGCAAGGCCGGAATTACCAAACGTGGCAGAGGACTTCTCCGCCCACATTTTTTTTGCGGGCATGTTTATCCGTCATGATTCCGCTGGAGGTGGACAGAACTGCAATGCCCATACCGTTCAATACCGGCTTCACGTTATCGCCCCTGACATAAACGCGACGACTCGGCTTGCTGATCCTTTTCAGGCCCATCATTGCACTGGTATTGTCTTCGCCGTATTTCAAATAGATACGCAGGATTCCCTGCTTATTATCTTTAATGAATTTATAATTCCTGACAAAGCCTTCGCTTTTCAGAACCCTGGCGATTTCTGTTTTCAGTTTCGACCCGGGTATGTCCGTACTGTTAAGCTTTGCTTTTGCGGCATTCCGGATACGGGTCAGCATGTCCGCTATGGGATCACTCATTGACATTTTTTTCTCCTAATACATAAACCATCGTGCTTTGGCATCCGGCCGATGGGATTCCGGATGATGAACGGTATATCATGTTGAACATTAAACGGCCGGCCTACCAACTGGATTTGACAACCCCGGGCAGGCGGCCCTGTGACGCGAGATTTCGGAAACATATCCGGCAGATCCCAAATTTTCTCATAAATGCCCTGGGTCTCCCGCACATCGGACATCGATTATAGGCCCGAACAGCGAATTTGGGTTTCCGTATCGCTTTCATTTTCAGCGCTTTTTTTGCCAAATCATCCTCCTTATCGCAACGGTCTAAAGACGGGTTGCGACCGTTGATCAACTACTGTGTCTTAAACGGCATTCCAAGCAGTTTCAGCAACTCCCGGCCTTCATCATCATTGGTTGCCGTCGTCACGATGGAGATATTGAGACCTTTGATCCGGTCGATCTTATCGATGTCGATCTCCGGAAAAATGATATGCTCTTTGATCCCCAGACTGTAATTCCCGTGCCCGTCAAAAGCTTTGCGTGAAATACCCCTGAAATCCCGGACCCTGGCAAGGGCAACATTCACCAGTTTGTAGACAAAATCCCACATATAGTCACGCCTGAGGGTTACCATGCAGCCGATGGGCATGCCTTCCCGAAGCTTAAATGCCGCAATGGATCGTTTGGCACGGGTAATAACAGGTTTCTGCCCGGCGATCAGCTTTAACTCTTCGACAGCTGAATCGAGCAGTTTGATGTTATGTATGGCCTCTCCTATCCCCATGTTCAAAACGACCTTTTTAAGCTTGGGGACCTGCATAATATTGCTGTACCCGAAGGTTTCCCGCAGCTTCGGTATCACTTCATTTTCATAAACCGTTTTCAATTGTGTCATTATCGTTCCCTCGGATAAATTCCTCACCAACCGGCGTGACCGAATTTCCGCCAAATATGGCTATGCATCCATAATTTCGCTGCATTCTCTGCAGACACGCACTTTTTTACCATCTTCAAGGCGTTGCATCTTGACCCTGACCGGTTTGACGCACTTGTTGCACATCAACATGATATTTGCCCAGTGTATCGGGGCTTCGCCTTGGACGATCCCCCCCTGCCGGTTCGCGGCACTGGGTTTGGTATGTCGCTTGACCATATTGATATTTTCGACAAGTACCCGGCTATCTTTACGGATAACCCGCAATACTTTACCTATCTTGCCCTTGTCCTTACCGGCAATGATCTTTACCTTGTCATCTTTTCTTAAATGGCATTTACTTCGCATCATCGGATACATCTCCCATGGACTGCCCGTCTTCCCGCCGGAAATTCTATAAGACCTCAGGCGCCAGTGAAATTATTTTCATAAACCGCTTGGCTCGTAATTCCCTTGCAACCGGTCCAAATATACGCGTGCCCACCGGTTCGCGCTGAGCGGTTATCAACACCGCTGAATTGTCGTCAAACCGGATATAGGATCCGTCGGGTCTCTTGACCTCCTTTTTCGTCCTAACGACAACGGCTTTCATCACATCGCCCTTTTTGACCTTGGCATTGGGAATCGCCTCTTTGATGGAGACGACGATGATATCTCCGACGCGTGCATAACGCCGTCTCGAGCCACCCAGCACCTTGATGCAGTAAAGAACTTTAGCTCCCGAATTATCTGCTACCGTCAATTTCGTTTCTGCCTGAATCATCTTGCGTAACTTTCCTAAGTATCGGCAGGGTTAAATCGCTTTTTCAACGATTTTGCTAACCCGCCATTTCTTGGTTTTGCTCAACGGTCTTGATTCGGTGATGAGGACTTTATCGCCTATCCGGCAGGCGTTCTGTTCGTCATGTGCTGCGAACTTAGCCCGTCTCCGAACATACTTTTTATACAATTGGTGTTTCACCAGTCTCTCAACCATGACCGTAACGGTTTTATCCATCTTATCGCTGACCACTGTCCCGAGCACTTGTCTTTTCCCTCTTGTATTTATACCCTGCATATTCTTCTCGTTTTATTAAATGATCGATCAAACCGGCTAAGCGGATTCCCTGATGATGGTATTCACCCGGGCGATATCTCTCTTGACCAGTTTAATCTTCTGGGGGTTTTCCAACTGTCCGATTTCATGCTGAAAACGCAAGTTAAACAACTCTTCCTTCAGTTCAGCAACCTTTACCCGTCTCTCTTCTTCGCTCAATTCCCTGATCTCTTCGGTTTTCATTACACAACCCCCCTTTCGATAAACCGGGTCTTAACCGGGAGTTTGTGTGCCGCCAACCGAAGCGCTTCCATGGCCAATTCTCTCGGAACGCCCTGCATCTCGTACAGAATCCGTCCGGGACGAATAACAGCCACCCATCCTTCGGGCGCGCCCTTCCCCTTGCCCATCCGCACTTCAGCCGGTTTTTTCGTAAACGGTTTATCCGGGAAAATCCGAATCCACATTTTCCCGCCCCTTTTTACATGACGGGTCATGGCGATACGGGCGGCTTCGATCTGTTTCGACGAAATCTTCCCGCATTCGGTGGCCTGAAGGCCAAACTCGCCAAAATTCAAACGGGAGCCACGATAGGCCGTTCCCCTCATTTTACCTTTTTGCTGCTTTCTGAATTTTACTTTCTTTGGACTCAGCATGTACTTCTCTCCGCATGCAAAACTTTATAGATTTTCACTTCACCATCGCCGGCTAACCGGTGGCGCCCACAGGATCTTTTTTCAAAATCTCGCCTTTAAAAATAAAAACTTTTACGCCAACCGTACCATAGGTGGTCTGCGCTTCGGTAAAACCGTAATCGATATCAGCCCTTAAGGTATGCAGGGGCACCCGGCCCTCTCTATACTGCTCGGTTCGTGCCATTTCAGCACCGCCAAGTCTTCCGGAACAGATCACTTTAACACCCTCCGCTCCGAAACGAATAGCCGACTGTATCCCCCGTTTCATGGCACGCCTGAAGGCCACCCTTCGAACGATTTGAAGGGCGATGTTCTCCGCCACCAGTTGGGCATCTGTCTCGGGTTTCCTGACCTCCTGGATATCGATCATCACTTTATGGGCTGTTATCTTCTCCAGATCTTTTTTTAGCAGAGCGATTTCGGAGCCTTTTTTGCCGATGATGATCCCTGGCCGGGCTGAAAAAATCCTCAACCTGACGCTTTTGGATGATCTTTCAAGTTCGATTTTCGAAATTCCGGCATGGAACAGCTTTTTCTTCAAGAAGTTCCGGATCTTGTAGTCTTCCAGGATATAATCCGCGTAGTCTTTCCCAGCGAACCAGCGGGATTCCCACGTTTTGACGATACCCAGTCTCAACCCTATCGGATTTATTTTCTGACCCAACCTTACGCCCCCCTTTTACAGCGAATCTTCGGCTAAAATAACGGTAATATGAGACGTTCTTTTCAATATCCGCGTCCCCCTGCCCCGAGCCCTTGCCCTGAATCGTTTAAGGGTCGGCCCCTGATCGGCAACAATACTTCGAATCACCAGAGAATCGACATCGATATCGGGATTCTGATCGGCATTGGCCAATGCGCTACGCACAACTTTTTCTACAATACCGGCCGCCTTTTGGGGCATAAATTTCAGTATGCCAAGCCCCGCCTCAACCGGTTTCCCTTTTACGGCACCGACCAGTTTGCGAACTTTCGCAGGCGAGATTCGCACAAATTTTAATACAGCTCTGACCTCTATTGCTGACATTCCATTCTCTCCAACGTTATCGCGACTTCATTTTCGATTTTCTATCGGAAACGTGTCCATAATAGGTTCGGGTCGGTGAAAATTCCCCCAGCTTATGACCCACCATATCCTCGGAAACAAACACCGGGATAAACTTTTTCCCGTTGTGGACCGCCAGTGTGATACCCACCATTTCGGGAATAACGGTGGAACGCCTGGACCAGGTTCTGATCACCCGGTTGCTCCGCATCTCCTGAGCCATCATCACTTTTTTCATCAGTTTCTGGTCGATAAAAGGACCTTTTTTTAATGACCGTGGCATAAACTCTCCCGCAATGTCGCTATATATTTTTTGTTTCCTGGCATCCGGTTTCCCATGCACGGTGCAATGGCTGCCGGATGGAAAGGAACGGACCCCGTCGGTTTACTTCCGTTTCTTAACGATGTAACGGTTGCTGCTCTTTTTCTTGTTTCTTGTCTTAAAACCCTTTGTGGGCATTCCCCATGGCGAACAGGGATGCCGCCCACCGGAGGAACGACCTTCGCCACCACCCATGGGGTGGTCCACCGGGTTCATGGCAACCCCCCGTACGCTCGGTCTTTTGCCGAGCCAACGTTTTCGGCCGGCCTTGCCCAAGGACACATTTTCGTGCATGAGGTTGCCGATCTGACCGATGGTTGCCATGCAGGCCAGAAGCACCATCCGGACTTCTCCGGAAGGCATCTTGACAAGCGCGTACCGATCCTCCTTGGCCATCAGTTGTGCGTATGTCCCAGCGCTTCTTACGGTTTGGCCCCCATTTCCGATCCGCAATTCGATGTTGTGAATATGCGTTCCAAGAGGAATATTATTGAGAGGCAGCGCGTTGCCCGGTTTGATATCGGCATCGGGTCCCGCGATGACGGTGTCACCCACTTTCAGATTGACCGGCCACAAAATATACCGCTTTTCGCCGTCAGCATAATGCAAAAGCGCAATTCTTGCACTTCGGTTGGGGTCATATTCAATGGACGCCACCTTGGCCGGGATACCGATTTTGTCCCTTTTAAAATCGATCACCCGATAGTGACGCCGATGCCCGCCGCCGCGATGCCGGACGGTTATCCGGCCGGTTGCATTCCGGCCACCCTTTTTTCGGATCGTCCTGAGCAGGCTTTTTTCCGGTTTGGAAGTGGTGATCTCTTCAAATTCAGAATAGGTCTGAAATCGCCTGCCTGGAGATGTCGGTTGTACTTTTTTTAAAGCCATTGTAAATCCCGCTTCTTACAATAATGTTGGTTTTGTCTAAACGCCTTCAAAAAAGTCGATGCGGTCTCCCGGCATCAATTTAACGATGGCCTTTTTCCAGTCTTTACGCTTTCCGAGGATGCGCCCTCTTCTTTTGACTTTCCCTTTGATCTGCATGGTCCGGACACCGGCAACCCTGACATTGAAAATGTTTTCGATGGCCCGTTTGATCTGAACGCTGTTGGCTCTGCGATCCACTTCAAAAGAGATCTGGTTATAGAGCTCTTTCTGAATATTGGTTTTTTCCGTCAACAGTGGACGCAAAATTATATCATGGTCAATCATCCCTGCAGCCTCCCTTCAATCTGCTTTATCGAAGGTTCGAGTAACACCAGACTTTGGTATTTAAGAATATCGTAAACGTTGAGCCCTTCAGATCGCAACACCTTGACATCCGGAACATTCCTTGAGGAACACTCCAGATTCTCATCCTTGGAATCGGTGACGATCAAGGCGTTGTGGATGCCCAGCTTGTCGAGGACGTCTACGAATACCCGGGTTTTTTTCTGTTCCAGACCGAACTGGTCCAAAACAAAGACATCATTTTCCAGGAGTTTGCTGCTGAGGGCCATCTTAAGCGCCAGTTTTCTGACCTTTTTCGGCACCTTGTATGCAAATGACCGTGGCTTCGGACCAAATGCGACCCCACCGCCTCTAAGAAGAGGAGATTTGATATCACCCCGACGCGCCCGGCCGGTGCCCTTCTGCCGAAATAGCTTCCGGCCGCTACCGCGGACATCACTTCGATTTTTTACCGAAGCCGTACCCGATCGCCGACAGGCCAATTGCATGGTGACCACTTCGTGCAATACGCTTCCCTTTATCGCCACACCAAAAATATCGTCCGGCAACTCGGTTTCTGATATCTTTTCTGCTTGTTTGTTCAGCACATCTATGACAGCCATCACTTTCCTCTTTCAGAACAGGATACAGGATTCATACGAATTCCGGAATTCACTGATGTCCAATGCCGCATCATGCATCCGGAATCGTTCACCTTGGTATCTATTTGGCAATTTTAAGCTTGTTGATCACCACCAAACCGGATGGACGGCCGGGCACGGCGCCCTTGATCAGCACCAGGTTGTCATCGGTCCTGACGTCCACCACTTGAAGATTCTGAGTGGTATTCCGCACATTCCCGTACTGCCCCGGCATCTTCTTGCCTTTAATCACCTTTGCGGGAGATGCACTGCAACCGATGGAGCCCGGAATCCGGTGACTGTGGCTCCCATGGGTCTTTTTCCCACCGTGAAACCCGTGGCGCTTGATCACCCCGGAAAAGCCCCTACCCTTTGTTGTCCCGGTCACGTTTACCTTTTCACCGACTGCAAAAAGATCCGCGGACAGCACCTGGCCGAGGCTGAAATCAGAGGGTTTTTCGACGTACACTTCGCGCAATGCCGAGAAACACGCGTCACTGCTCTTCTTAAAGTGCCCCTTCAAAGGTTTGGTGGTGCGGGATTCCTTCTTTTCACCGAACCCCAGCTGAAGTGCATTATACCCATCGGTCGCTTCCGTCTTGATCTGGGTGACCACACACGGTCCCGCCTGGATAACGGTAACGGGAACATATCGCCCTTCATTGGTAAACACACTGGTCATTCCCAGTTTTTTTCCGATCAGTCCATTACACATTTCTAAAGATATTCCCTATGTGTCAGAGGTTGCTAAAAACAGGTCCTCTACAGCTTAATTTCAACATGCACACCCGGAGAGAGATCCAGTTTCATCAACGCGTCCACTGTCTGTTGGGTCGGATCGATAATATCCAGCAGGCGCTTGTGGGTCCTCATTTCGAATTGCTCCCGGGACTTTTTGTCCACGTGAGGCGAACGCAGAACACAGTATTTATTAATCAGCGTGGGTAATGGAATCGGTCCCACGACCTTGGCCCCGGTTTTATTCGCCGTATCGACGATATCGCCAGCCGACTGGTCCAGCAGCTTGTGATCGTACGCCTTGAGCCGTATTCTGATTTTGGTATTCATTATCATGAATTATATCTCACTTTTTACTCGATGATTTCACTGACCACACCGGCGCCCACCGTCCGGCCACCTTCCCTTACGGCAAACCGCAGTTCCTTTTCCATGGCGATCGGGGTGATCAATTCCGCCGTGATCGTAATATTGTCTCCCGGCATCACCATCTCAACTCCCTCGGGCAGATTCAATATCCCCGTCACATCCGTCGTCCTAAAGTAAAACTGGGGACGATAGCCCGTAAAAAACGGCGTGTGACGACCGCCTTCCTCTTTGCTCAGAATATATACCTCTGCCGCAAACTTCGTGTGAGGCGTGATCGATCCCGGTATCGCAACCACCTGACCGCGCTCCACTTCTTCACGTTTGGTGCCACGAAGCAGTACACCGATGTTGTCTCCAGCCTGGCCCTCGTCAAGCAGCTTCCGGAACATCTCAACTCCCGTGCACACCGTCTTGAACGTCTCTTTGATCCCAACGATCTCGATATTGTCGCCAACGTGAACGATTCCTCGCTCCACACGGCCCGTTACCACCGTACCTCGACCCGATATGCTGAACACATCCTCAATCGGCATCAAAAACGGCTTGTCAACGTCGCGCTTGGGCTCCGGAATAAAAGAATCGATGGCATCCATCAACTCGAATACGCATTTCGCCTCGTCGCTGTTATTATCGTCGTTCTCCAGCGCCTTCAGTGCACTGCCCCGGATGATCGGTGTGTCGTCCCCAGGAAACTCGTACTTGTCCAAAAGCTCCCGAAGCTCAAGTTCCACCAGCTCGATCAACTCCTCGTCATCCACCATATCGCACTTGTTCAAAAATACCACGATCTGGGGTACGCCCACCTGACGGGCAAGCAGAATATGCTCACGCGTCTGCGGCATCGGGCCGTCATCGGCTCCCACCACCAGGATCGCACCGTCCATCTGGGCCGCTCCCGTGATCATGTTCTTGATGTAATCCGCATGGCCCGGACAATCCACATGGGCATAGTGACGGTTATCCGTCTCATACTCGACATGCGCCGTGGCGATCGTAATCCCACGCTCCTTCTCTTCCGGCGCCTTGTCAATCTGGTCAAACGGAATGAACTCGCTCATCCCACGCAAACCCATGTGCTTTGTAATCGCCGCTGTCAATGTCGTCTTGCCATGATCGATATGACCGATCGTACCTACATTCACGTGCGGCTTGGTCCGCTCAAATTTCTCCTTGGCCATCGTCCCGTCCTCCCCAATAAAATTGTCGACGTAATAAATATTGACCTCCGGACGGATGGAATGGGAATCCTAAAATCCGGTGTCAATTGATCCTATCGGTTCGCGTTAAGGTGCCTCTACCACCGATAGTGGGCAAATGCTTTATTGGCATCGGCCATCTTATGTGTATCTTCCCGTTTCTTGATGGATGCCCCCCTGCCGTTGGCCGCGTCCAGAAATTCGGCCGCCAGTTTGCGGGCCATTCCCTTTTCAGATCGGTTATGTGCAAAGTTGATAATCCAGCGAATACTCAGGGCCGTTCTCCGTGCGGGTCTGACTTCCTGCGGAATCTGGTAAGTGGATCCTCCCACCCGGCGGGACTTCACCTCGATGATCGGTTTTACATTTTCCACCGCTTTTTCGAAAATCTTTACGGGCGGCTCTTTCGTCTTGCTTTCGATAATATTAAATGCCTGGTACAGGATCTTTTCCGCCGTACTCTTCTTGCCATCCTTCATGACAGCTCTGACGAATTTGGAAACCAGCCGGTTGCCATATTTGGGATCCGGCATGATCACGCGCTGGGGCACTTCTCTTCTTCTTGGCATTGTCTAAATCCTGCTGTTTTTTGGTTTGGTAATATCCGAACGGCCCGATCAGGGGCTGGTTTCGACCTGTTACTTCGGCTTTTTGGCGCCATATTTGGAACGTCCCTGTTTTCGGTCCTCAACCCCCAAGGTGTCGAGGGTGCCGCGGACGATATGATACCGTACACCGGGAAGGTCCTTGACACGGCCGCCGCGAACCAGCACCACGGAATGCTCCTGAAGGTTATGCCCGATTCCGGGGATATAAGCGGTCACTTCCATACCGGTGGTCAGTCTGACCCTGGCCACCTTCCGCAAAGCCGAATTGGGTTTTTTGGGCGTGGAGGTGTATACGCGAGTGCAAACCCCCCTTTTCTGCGGCGCCCCTTTCAGCGCGGGCGTATTGGTCTTTTTCTTGCTCCGCTTTCTTCCATTTCTGACTAGCTGGTTTATCGTCGGCATAATTTCCTCGTGCAATTAATCAAGTCAAAAAGATCCTTTGGTAAAAACGCGATATGTATACAGCTCTGTTTTCATTGTCAAGCCTTTTATGTCAAAAGGACAATATTAACCGGTTTCAATATTCGCATCCCGATATCTGCGAATACCGGACCCGGCGGGGACCAATCGGCCCATGATCACATTTTCCTTCAACCCGGAGAGCAGGTCCACCTTGCCGGCAATACTGGCATCGGTCAGGACCTTGGTGGTTTCCTGGAAGGAGGCGGCCGAAATAAAACTGTCGGTACTCAGAGAAGCCTTGGTAATACCCAAAATCAGAGGATCACCGACGGCGGGCGTGCCGCCGTTTTCAACCACATCGCGGTTGGCCTCTTCGAATCTGATACGATCCACCTGCTCCTCTATAATAAAATCAGTATCCCCCGGATCCACAACCTTGACTCGACGCATCATCTGACGCACGATGACTTCAATATGTTTGTCGTTGATCCGAACACCCTGCAACCGGTACACTTCCTGCACCTCATTCACCAGATAACTGGCCAGGGCAATTTCGCCCTTGATCCTTAGAATATCCTGGGGAATCGCGGATCCACCAATGAGCGGTTCGCCGGCCCGGATGTAATCCCCTTCGTAGACGTTGATATGTTTTCCCCGCGGAATCAGGTATTCCTTCTTGTCACCGACATCCACCGGGGTTATCGTCACCCGTTGTTTGCCCTTTTTTGTCGCTTTGGCAATGGAAACATATCCGTTTATTTCACTCAACACCGCTATCTCCTTGGGCTTTCGAACTTCAAACAGCTCGGCCACCCGGGGCAGACCACCGGTGATATCCTTGGTTTTCGTGGTAGCTCTCGGCAGTTTGGCGATGACATCGCCGGCCCTGACGTCTTCCCCCTCCTCCACCAGCAAGATGGCGTCGATGGGCAGCAGGTAACGTGCCAGACCGGATGAATCGGGCAGCTTGGCCGTTTTCCCCTCTGCATCCTTGATGGAGATTCTGGGTCTCTCCTCTGCACTTTTGGATTCCGTAATCGTGCGGCTCGATTTGCCGGTCACCGGGTCCACTTTCTCCTGCAGGGTTTTGCCGGCAATCACCTCCCCGAACTTTACCCGGCCATTCACTTCCGAAATAATGGGAGTGGCAAATGGATCCCACACGGCCAAAAGATCACCGGGCTTCACCTTATCCCCTTCCGCCACCACGATATGCGCGCCGTAAATCACCGGAAACCGCTCATGCTCCCTTCCGGTATCACCGAAGATGGCGAACTCACCGCCCCGCCGGTTCATGACAACTCTTTGCCCCTTGGCGTTCTTTACCACATCGAGATCGAGGAACTTGATGGTGCCGAGGGTTCGGGCTTTGATATCCGCCTGCTCCACTCTTCGGCTTGCGGTACCCCCGATATGGAAAGTCCTCATGGTGAGCTGAGTGCCGGGTTCTCCGATGGACTGGGCAGCCAGGATCCCAACGGCCTGACCGATTTCGATGGGTCTGCCGTGAGCGAGGTCCCGGCCGTAGCATTTAATGCAAATACCATTTCGGGTCTTGCACGTCAGAACGGAACGGATTTTAACCTTGGCAATTCCCGCATCCTCAACAATTCTGACCCCGTCTTCATCGATCTCCTGACCGGCCTTGATCAGCACATCATCGGTAAACGGGTCTAAGATATCCTCCACTGTGATGCGTCCCAGGATTCGATCCCCAAGGCGTTGAATCACCTCACCGCCTTCCATCAAGGGTTCCACCTCAATCCCCAGAATCGTACCGCAATCCTCTTCAAGCACCGCGCAATCCTGGGCCACATCGGCAAGCCGGCGTGTCAGGTATCCGGAGTTGGCCGTCTTGAGCGCCGTGTCGGCCAGCCCCTTTCTGGCACCATGGGTGGATATGAAGTATTGAAGCACGGACAACCCTTCACGGAAATTGGCCTGAATGGGGGTTTCGATAATCTCACCCGACGGTTTTGCCATCAACCCGCGCATACCGGCAAGCTGCCGCATCTGGTCCTTGCTTCCTCTGGCTCCGGAGTCGGCCATCATATAGATAGGGTTCAAACTCTCCTCCACCAGGGGGCTTCCTTTCTCATCCATCACCGGATTATCATCTTTGTCAAGGACCGGTGCCACTCGCATGGAATCCATCATTTCGTTGGCCACATCATCGGTGGCCTTGGTCCAAATATCCACCACCTTATTGTATTTTTCACCCGGTGTGATCAATCCTTCGGTGTACTGCTTGTCGATTTCCGAGACCCTGGCTTCGGCATCATTCAAAATTCGCCATTTCCCTTCCGGAATAATCATGGCGTCAATGGATATCGACAGACCACCCTCGGTGGAATACCGGTATCCAATATCCTTCAACCGGTCTGACAAAATCACCGTGGCTTTGGGTCCGAGATTCCGGTAGGCGTAATCCACCAGATCCCGGAGTGCCTTTTTATCCATCACTTTGTTCACGGATTCATAAGATATTTCCGGGCGTTTTTCCGTGATGAGAAAAAGGTGGTAAGCACTCCCATCGAAAACAACGGGGCTCACCTCGCCCTGCTCCAGCCCGAATACAGTTTGGGCATCCTCATCCGCATCGCAGAAAATCCGGCTGAACTCATCCTTTCTCAGCAGTCCGATGTAGCCGTCATCCGCCCTGTCCGGGCTTTTGGAATGCTCGGCAACCAGTTCGACGAAATCGGCACCGCCTTTGATTTTCTTCAAAACAACCTGGGCTTCATCGGCATCCGAAACCTTGACATGCCTCATCCCCAACAAAGTATCCTGGGGAATGATCTCCCAAAGGAGAAGACGCCCAACTGTCGTAACCACACGTTTCCCATCCATTCGAACGACAATTTTCGCGTGAAGATCCACGATCCCGGCATCGTAAGCGGAGCGGACTTCATACCGGTTGGCGAATATCATACCCTCGCCTCTTCTTCCCGAAACCCCGCGGGTCATATAATAAATCCCCAAAACGATATCCTGGCTGGGAACGATAATGGGACTGCCGTTTGCCGGGGATAGAATGTTGTTGCTGGCGAGCATCAACACCCTGGCTTCAATCTGCGACTCCACCGACAGGGGTACGTGGACCGCCATCTGGTCTCCGTCGAAGTCGGCATTAAAAGCGGTGCAAACCAGAGGATGGAGCTGGATCGCCTTTCCTTCAATCAAGATCGGCTCAAATGCCTGGATTCCCAGCCTGTGGAGAGTGGGCGCCCGGTTGAGCATCACCGGATACTCCTTGACCACATCATCAAGGGTATCCCATACTTCAGGCGTTTCCTTTTCCACCATCTTTTTGGCGCTCTTTACCGTGGAGACAAGGCCTTTGCGTTCCAGATGGTAGTATATAAACGGTTTGAACAGCTCCAGGGCCATCTTTTTGGGAAGACCGCATTGGTGCAACCTCAGATCCGGCCCCACGGTGATGACGGTACGGCCCGAATAATCCACACGTTTTCCCAGCAGGTTCTGACGAAACCGTCCCTGCTTCCCCTTCAGGGTGTCGGAAAGCGATTTTAAGGGCCTTTTGTTGCTTCCGGTAATCACCCGCCCGTGCCGACCATTATCAAACAGCACATCCACCGACTCCTGAAGCATCCGTTTCTCGTTTCTTACAATGATGTCGGGGGCATTCAGATCCATCAACCGTTTCAATCGATTATTGCGGTTGATGACCCGGCGGTACAGATCGTTGAGATCCGACGTGGCAAACCGCCCTCCCTCAAGAGGCACAAGCGGCCTCAAGTCGGGCGGAAGTACTGGGATCACATCCATGATCATCCAGGTTGGGTCCACGCCCGAGCGCGTAAAGGCATCGACGATCTTCAGCCGTTTAGACAGCTTCTGTCTTTTTGCGACCGATCCCGTGGCACGAATATCCGCCCTGATCTGCTTTTGGGTAGCGTCGAGATCCAAATCCTCCAGCATGCGCTTGACCGCTTCGGCACCAATTCCCGCTTCAAATTTGTTGCCGTACAGCTCCTGGGCTTCCCGGTATTTTTCATCGGACAGCAATTGTCCGCAGGTCAGAGGGGTCTCTTTGGGGTCGATGACAATATAGCTGTCAAAGTAGAGAACTTTTTCAATATGTTTGAGTGTCAGATCCAGCATGTTCCCGATCTTGCTGGGCAGGCTTTTTAGAAACCAGATATGGGCGCAGGGGGTGGCCAGTTGGATATGCGCCATCCGCTCCCTTCTGACCTTGGATTGGATAACCTCCACACCGCATTTTTCACAGATCACACCCCGATGTTTCATCCGTTTGTATTTGCCGCAGTTACACTCATAATCTTTTGTCGGCCCGAATATCTTGGCACAAAAAAGGCCTTCCCTTTCGGGTTTAAAGGTGCGGTAATTGATGGTTTCCGGCTTTTTAATTTCTCCGTAGGACCATTTGTGGATCTGTTCCGGTGAAGCCAGGTTGATCTGAACACCGGAAAATCGTTTGGGATCCTTAGGTTTTGCAAAGAAATCGTATAACGTCTCCATCATCTATTCCTGTTTGTTAGCGGTACCGTAATAAGGCGTGTGCCATTACGATCGCGTTATCAATAAATGCCCCCGAACCGGACTTACCGCCGGTTCATCAGCTTTCTTCTTCGATAAGGGTGATATCCAGCCCAAGGCTCTGCAGTTCTTTTGTCAGCACCTTGAAGGATTCCGGCAAACCGGGTTCAAGGGAGTTCTGCCCCTTTACAATCTTTTCGTACATACGGGTTCTGCCGGCCATGTCATCCGATTTAACCGTAAGAAACTCCTGCAGTGCATGGGCCGCACCATAGGCTTCCATGGCCCATACTTCCATCTCGCCCAGACGCTGGCCGCCGAACTGCGCCTTGCCGCCCAGCGGTTGCTGGGTCACCAGCGAATAGGGTCCGATGGACCGTGCATGAATTTTATCTGCTACCAGATGGTGGAGTTTGAGGACATACATGGTGCCCACGGTAATTTTTTCCTTGAACGGTTCACCGGTACGCCCGTCAAACAAGGTGGTCTGTCCGGTGTTTTCAAGTCCGGCTTCCTCGAGAAGGGCCTTGACCTCTACCTCTTTGGCACCATCGAAGACCGGAGTGGCCATATGGACGCCGTTGCGGTAGTCTTTGGAAAATGCGATGACCGCTTCGTCCCCCATCTCATCAACCATGGCATCAACGGAGGGATCCTTGAATATCCGCTTGACCTTCTTCCGAAGGGCGTCAATCTTGTTCTCCTCCACAAACCGGTTCAACTGATCGCCAAGCCCCTTGGCCGCTCGTCCCAAGTGAATCTCGAGCACCTGGCCCACGTTCATACGCGAAGGAACGCCAAGCGGGTTGAGCACCATATCCACCGGTGTCCCGTCTTCGAAATAGGGAAGATCTTCCTGGGGTAGAATTCTCGAAACAACTCCCTTGTTACCATGCCGGCCGGCCATTTTGTCGCCCACGGCCAATTTCCGTTTCATGGCCACATATACTTTGACCATTTTGATGACACCGGGGGGAAGGTCATCCCCTTTTTCATACCGGGCGACAGTCTCTTCGTACTCTGTCCTGCAGCTCTCACACTGGCTGCGATATGCATCCAGTATCCCATGAAGCCGCTCGGTCACTTCGGCGTCTTCCAGAACAATGCCCTCAAACTGTCCCACGGAGATCTTCTCCAACATCGTGGGTTCAATTCTGGCATTTGCCGGAATCAGGACTTTCTTGTTCTTTTTCAGGGCAACCGCACATGTTTGACCCAGCAGGATATCCTTCAGCTGGTCCCGGACGACCTCTCCGATGACACGCAGTTCGTCGTCCCGATCTTTTTGAATCCCGGCAATCTCTTCATCTTCGATGCGTTGAGCCCGCTCATCCTTTGCCACCCCCCGCCTCGAAAATACTTTTGCATCTACAACGATACCCTGGACACCGGGAGGTACCCTAAGGGAGGTATCTTTGACGTCTCCTGCCTTTTCACCAAAAATGGCCCGAAGGAGTTTCTCTTCGGGTGACAGTTGGGTCTCACCCTTGGGCGTGATTTTCCCGACCAGGACATCGCCCTGTTCGACCTCAGCGCCTAGCCGGATAATCCCGCTTTCGTCGAGGTTCATCAACGCCTCTTCACCAACATTGGGGATATCGCGCGTAATATCTTCTTTCCCCAACTTTGTATCCCTCGCCACAATTTCAAATTCTTCGATATGAACGGAAGTATATACCCCCTCCCGGTGGAGCCGTTCACCGACAAGGATGGAATCTTCAAAATTGTACCCGCCCCACGGCATAAACGCTACGGTCACATTCTTGCCCAGGGCCAGTTCGCCCTTTTCAGTTGCCGGGCCATCCGCAATGATATCACCGGCTTTAATTTTCTGTCCCTTGTAGACAATGGGGCGATGGTTAAAGCAGGTATTCTGATTGGACCGGATAAATTTAGAAAGATTATAGATCGTCACCGGTTTTTCAGTCCCATCATCGATATTGTGCCTTAATACGATCCGGGAGGTGTCCACCTCTTCAACGATCCCGTCATATTTCGCCACCACCGTCACACCGGAATCTTTGCCCACGACCCTTTCGATGCCGGTGCCCACAAGGGGGGCTTCCGCATTCAGAAGCGGTACCGCCTGCCGCTGCATGTTCGATCCCATCAGAGCGCGGTTGGCATCATCATTTTCCAGAAACGGAATCAAAGAAGCAGAGACGCTGACCAGCTGGTCCGGCGAGACGTCCATCAACTCGATATCTTCCCGTTTGGTCATCATGAATTCACCTTCCACACGGGAAGTCACCTGGGGATTGACATACTCATGTTTTTCATTGAGAGGTGCATTGGCCTGGGCAATGGGATGCTCTTTTTCCTCGAACGCACTGAGAAACTTCACTTCATCGCTCACCGTGGCGTCTTTCACTGCACTGTAGGGTGTTTCAATGAAACCGAATTCATTGACCCTTGCATAGGTGCTCAAAGAAACGATCAAACCAATGTTCGGCCCTTCCGGGGTTTCAATGGGGCAGATCCGGCCATAATGGGAGGGATGGACATCCCTGACCTCGAAACCGGCCCGTTCCCTGGTTAAACCACCGGGTCCCAGTGCGGAAAGCCTCCTTTTATGGGTCGTTTCCGACAAGGGGTTGGTCTGATCCATAAATTGCGACAACTGGCTGGTGCCGAAGAATTCTTTGACAACAGCCGTGACCGGTTTGGGATTTACCAGGTCATGGGGCATCAGGGCATCCACTTCCTGGAGGCTCATCCGCTCCTTGATGGCCCGTTCCATCCGAACCAGCCCGATCCGGTACTGGTTTTCAAGCAGTTCGCCGACAGCACGGACCCGTCGGTTGCCCAGATGGTCGATATCATCCACCTGGCCCTGGGTGTCTTTCAGCCGTATAAGGGTCTTTGCCGTCAGGAGGATATCCTCTTTTCGAAGGATCCTGAGATCCATGTTGCTATCGATATTCAGCCGCAGGTTGATTTTAAGGCGGCCGACACCCGAGAGATCATAATAGGTCGATTTGAAAAACAGATGGTCGACAAAATCCTGGGCGACTTCAGGAGTTGCCGGATTGCCCGGTCTGAGCCGCCGGTAGATCTCGAGCAGCGCCTCCTCCTTGGATTCCACCTTGTCCAGCAAAAGGGTTTTCCGCATGGAATCGCTTGTGGTGACGTTATCAATGAAAAGCACCGAAAAACTGGATGCCCCGGCTTCGGCGAGTTTCTCCAACACCTCTTCATCGATCACTTCGTTGCAGGGGACAATGGGATCACCCGTTTCGGGGTGGTTGATACCGACGGCTGTGATCTTCCCAAGGACATCATCGACACCAATGGAAACTTCCCTTATATTGAGCGCTTTAAGACGACGGATCGCTTTTTGGGTAAACAGACGGCCTTTCTTGACAATCTCGGTGCCGTCTTCCGGATCCTTGATGGTTTTATTGGCGCGCTGTCCCTTGAGCAAGTCGGGATCTGTGGTTTTGAAGTAGCCCTTCCCCCGGATCCTGATGTTTTCGGTTTTATAGAAATAGGCCAGCAGATCTTCGGAACTGTAACCGAACGCCTTGAAAAGAACCGATACCGGAAATTTTCTCCGGCGGTCGATGCGAATCTGAACAATATCTTTGGGATCGATCTCCAGATCGATCCATGAGCCCCTTACCGGGATAATTCGTGAACTGTAGATCACCTTTCCGGAAGAGTGTACCTTTCCCTTGTCGTGGTCAAAGAATACCCCCGACGACCGATGGAGCTGGCTGACCACAACCCGCTCGGTGCCGTTGATGATAAAGGTTCCTTTTTCAGTCATCAAGGGGATGGTACCGAAATAGATCTCCTGCTCCTTGATATCCCGGATGTTGGAGGTTCCGGTTTCTTTGTCAACATCGTAAACCACCAGTCTGACAGTGATGCGCATCGGAATTTCGTATGTCATACCGCGATGAATACATTCCTGAACGCCATGCTTCACATCACCGAACCGATATGACACAAACTCCAGGGAAGCACTTCCGATAAAATCCTTGATCGGGTATACGGATTTAAAAACCGCCTGAAGACCGATATCCCTCCGTTTCTCCGGGGGAATATCCATCTGCAAGAACCGGCTGAAAGATTCCCGTTGCATACCGGTCAGATCGGGAATACCGACTATTTTCCGTATCTTTCCGAAGTTCTTCCTTATGCGCTTGTTTGCCAAAGGCCTTTCGGACATGGTATCTCCAATAACATGCAGGTTAACGAAAATTGAGGATGATGATGACCCGCCAGAATTCAACCACCCTCATAAAAACGCCGATTGCCGAACACCTGATTACGCCCTATCGAACCTTTCTCAGCGAACGATCCGAGCCTGCAATCAAGCGAACGGCATCTGCTTTCAGGCAAAAAGGAGATCTCTACTTGATCTCCACAGAGGCTCCGGCTTCTTCAAGCTGGGCTTTTATTTTTTCAGCTTCCTCTTTGACGATTCCCTCTTTGACCGGCACCGGCACGCTCTCTACGAGGGTTTTGGCATCTTTGAGGCCCAGCCCAGTAATCGCCCGAACCTCCTTGATCACCTGGATTTTCTTGTCTCCAAATGTGGTCATGACGACGTCAAATTCCGTCTTTTCTTCTGCAGCGCCGGCATCATCGGCTGGACCGGCAGCCATCATCGCGACCGGTGCGGCTGCTGAAACACCGAATTTGTCTTCCATCTCCTTGACGAGTTCCGACAGCTCGAGCACTGACATATTTGCAATAAACTCTATGACATCTTCTTTGGTAATATCCGCCATTTTAACTT
Source organism: uncultured Desulfobacteraceae bacterium (assembly GCA_964631805.1). Lineage (GTDB taxonomy): Bacteria > Desulfobacterota > Desulfobacteria > Desulfobacterales > CAZWAE01 > CAZWAE01. The sequence continues at coordinate 40,866 of CAZWAE010000007.1, forward strand.
TTCCTCCAGTTTTTCAAATATTCCATAACCAATGGTCATTCATTTTTTAAAATTGTTTCGGCCCGCGGCGACGCCTGTTTGAAGCCTTTCAGGCAGCCTCTTTCTGATCTTTTATTGCCTGGAGCACATTAAGGAACTGGCCCGGAATGGCATTAAGCGTCCGCACAAAACCGGTGGGAACGCCGTTGATCACTGACAACAGTTGACCCAACAGGGCTTCCTTGGACGGCAGAGATGCCAGCGCCTTAATACGGTCGATATCCAGGACCTGATCGTCGAGCACACCGATTTTTATCTCAAGCTTCTCGTTGTCCTTGGCAAAGGCCGTCAGAACCTTAGCGGGGGCTACCGGATCCTCGTAGCTCAGAGCGATAGCGCTGGGCCCCTTGAAATGATCCTTTAAAAGTGCGGCGCCGGTATCCTCCGAAGCCCGGACCAGCAAGGTATTCTTCACCACCTTGAACTCTACGTCGGCTTCCCTGAGCTTCCTGCGCAGATCACTGATGGTGGCCACATCGAGCCCTTTGTAATCGGTTACGATCACCACCTTCGACTTCGAGAACTTGTCATGCAAATCCTCAACAATTTTTTTCTTGGTATCCAGTCTCACGAATCAACTACACCTCCTTCCTTTCTCTGTAAAAACCCGGAGGAAACTGCAGTATATACCATTTCCGCCTCGGTAGGCCGGCAGTGCCGATTAAACACGATAACGTGAACCTACGGTCTTTGACAGGTTATTAATGATATGAACAAGGAACCCCGCAGGATCCCTGTGAATCCAAATGACGCAAACACATTCAAACAATGCAAAAAAGGAAAGCCCCGGTTACCCGCCGACCAGATCCTTCACAGTGGAAGTGTCTACCTTTATGCCCGGCCCCATAGTTGTGGAAATGGCGATGCCCTTTAAATATGCGCCCTTGCTGGAAGCCGGTTTGAGGCGAAGGATCGCATCAAAAAAGGCGGCCGTATTTTCTACGATTTTTTCCGTGCCAAAAGAGACCTTCCCCATGGGGGCATGAATAATCCCGGCCTTTTCGACCCTGAAATCGATCTTTCCGGCTTTGAGTTCCTGCACCGCTCTTCCGACGTCAAATGTGACGGTACCCGTTTTGGTGTTGGGCATCAGTCCCCTGGGGCCTAGAATCCTGCCGATTTTGCCGACGGATCCCATCATGTCGGGGGTGGCAACCGCCTTATCAAAATCGAGCCAGCCACCCTTTACCTTTTCGATGAGTTCGTCACTGCCCACAAAATCGGCTCCGGCATCAAGGGCTTCCTTTTCCTTTTCACCCTTGGCGAATACAGCCACCTTCACTGTTTTCCCCAATCCGTTCGGCAAAATCACGGTTCCCCGGACCATCTGGTCAGCGTGTCTTGGATCCACACCGAGACGGACGGCGACGTCCACGGTCTCATCAAATTTAACATAGGACAGTTCGAGGGCTTTCTGAATCGCTTCGGCGAATTCATGACGTTTCTCTCTGTCGATTTTTCCAAAGGACGCTAAATGTTTTTTACCCCGCTTAGGCATCTTTCCGATTCCACTCCTTGTTTTCTAAAGGACTTCAATCCCCATACTCCTGGCGGTACCTTCAATAATCTTGCAGGCAGCGTCCAGATCGTTGGCGTTCAGGTCGACCATTTTCTGGTTGGCAATCTCTTCGACCTGTTCTCTGGTCACCTTGCCGACCCTGTCGCGTTTGGGGTCACCTGCACCCTTGGCAATTTGAGCTGCCTTTTTCAACAAAATGGCTGCAGGCGGGGTTTTGGTTATAAAGGTAAATGTTCTATCCTGGTAGACGGTAATCACGGCGGGAATGATCATTCCCTCGTCATTAGCGGTCCTTGCGTTGAAAGCCTTGCAAAAATCCATAATGTTGACACCATGCTGCCCCAAAGCCGGACCGATGGGCGGCGAAGGATTGGCTTTTCCCGCAGGAACCTGCAATTTGATCTGAGCGATAACTTTCTTGGCCATCTTTTCTATTTACTCCTGTATCCAGCGAATTAAAAAATTCAGGGATTTCAATGGGCTTATATCGTACCGGATATGGTCTGCCCTCTATCCCGTAATATCTTAAAGTTATAGTTTCGACACCTGGACGAAATCGAGTTCCACCGGCGTCGAACGACCGAATATGCTGACCAAAACTTTTATTTTGCCTTTTTCCGGATTGACATCTTCAACCGTTCCGTTGAAATTCGTAAATGGACCGTCGATTACACGAACTTCATCGCCGGATTCAAAAAAGTATTTGGGTTGAGGCTTGAGTTTCCCGGCAGCCATACGGTCGATAATCTGACCGGCCTCCTCATCGGTTAATGGTGCCGGAGAGTTTCTCCCACCCAGGAAACCGGTTACCTTTGCAGTGCTGTTTACGATATGCCAGGTTTCGTCACTGAGTTCCAGGTTGACTAGGATGTAACCGGGATAAAATTTTCTGGAAGAAGTTTTTCTCTTTCCTTTTACCAGTTCAACGATCTCCTCGGTTGGGACCAGAACCTCCCCGAACTTATCCACATAGGGCGATGCGGCAATACGCTCCTCCAGGGCGGTTTTCACCTTGTTTTCGAACCCTGAATACACATGAACGATGTACCATTTTTTCGCCACTGTCATCACCTCTTCCGTTTATTGGAGAACAACGCGAATCAGACTCGACAACCCGATATCGGCTATTCCAAGAAAAAATGAAATGATCGTCACCAGAATCAGTACAACCGCCGTGGAACCCAGGGTTTGTTTTCTCGATGGCCATGTCACTTTTTTGAGCTCCACCTTGACTTCCCTTAAGAACTGGATGCTCTTGAACCAGTATCCCATGATCTTGCCGGGTTCAGCCTGACGCCCGGACGGACCCCTTTTGGAAACAAACGCCTTCTGTTTCCGGGTCTTTACGGCAGAAGCTTCGGCGAGTACCGATGTCTTTGAACCCTTACCGGCATCTGCTCCCGCAGAAAGTTCCGCCGATTCCTTCAGCTTTTTCTTTTTCTTGCCGATCGATGTTTTTTTCCGCTGTAATTTAGCCATGGTGATCCTAAAAACGGTAAAGCTCAAAGCTTAAAACCACAAAGAGCGAAGCTGCGCTGGTGGGTCAAACTCAGAGCTTTGCGATACCCCGGTTCAGCTTGACCATTTGAAACACTGACTCGGGATTGTGAAAAAGATGGCAGGCCAGGAGGGATTCGAACCCCCAACACCCGGATTTGGAGTCCGACGCTCTACCGTTAGAGCTACTGGCCTGCATTATCCAAGTTGGCATATAATTAATTATTTTGTTTCCTTGTGCAACGTGTGCTTTCTGCAGAATCTGCAATATTTGCTGAACGACAGCTTGTCAGGTGTCGTACGTTTGTTTTTGGTTGATGTATAGTTTCTTCTTTTGCATTCGGTACATGCAAGGGTAATATTGATTCTCACCTGAAAACTCCTTTTATCGACGACGGCTTACTCGATGATTTCACTGACCACACCGGCGCCCACCGTCCGGCCACCTTCCCTT
>CAZWAE010000008.1:0-1743 GCA_964631805.1 uncultured Desulfobacteraceae bacterium
TCCCCCAAACGGATCAGCAAAGGACACCCCAATTTTCTCGTGGTTCCGGGGGTTGCGTCCGAGGATGTTAAAGGAGATATTGCCAGGCTTTCCCGTCTGTCTCCCGCCCTGAAGGGGATCGCCAGGGAGTTTGACACCGATCTGTTCTGGATCTACGCAAGCCTCGAAAGCGGCGTCCATATCTCCTATCCCGGTCACGGTGGATATCCCGCTTCCTACGACCCGCGGCAGCGACCCTGGTACGTCAGGGCTAAAAAAATGGGGCGTTTGACCTGGGGGCCGCCCATCGTGGACACCACTACCAAACAGCTTACCTTCACCGCTTCGATTCCCATCAGAGGACCGGACGGCAGTTTTGCCGGAGTGGCGGCCGTGGATGTGCTGATTCCCAAAGTGCTGCTGGAAAGCCGGATCTCCTCCCAATGGTCGGGAAAGATGCGCTCTTTCCTCATGGGGCAGTCCGCTATATCGGATTCCGGTCAACCCAAGCTCTGGGTGCTGTCCCGGGAGAAAAAGGCACCGGCCGATGGACAAAAGGATGGAACGCCCGATGTCCGGATGGTGTATCAGGAGGGCCATGCCGATTTTACCCGGCTGGCCAAGGTGATGGGCGACGGCAAATCGGGGAGCGTTGAGATGCCCTATCAGGGTGTCGATTCCCTCTGGGCCTTTGCCGAAATATTTCACGGTGTGCACTTTGTAATGGTGGCGCCCGAATCGATGGTACTGGAACTTCCCAAGGAGATCGGCAACCATTTTTCCACCTATACACAGGATCAAGCGGTCATCACCGTGGTGGCCGTTTTCATCATTATTTTAATGGTGGCGGGGGCAGCCCTCTATTTCTCACGCGTCAACACCGCCAACGTGATGGCCATTGTCAAGGGGTTCCGGCGTCTCGAGCAGGGGGACCTGTCGGTGCGGCTGAATCTTGAACTCAATGACGAGCGGGATATGATCGTGACGGCCTTCAACCGGATCATGCCACGACTGGAGGAGCATCTGCAAATGAGCCGTGCCCTGGGAGTGGCCAAGGATATCCAACAGAGCCTTTTGCCGGAATCCGATCCCGAATTTGAAGGATATGACATCGCCGGAACCAGCATCTACTGCGAGGAGACGGGCGGCGATTACTACGACTTCATCAATGTCGGGGCGGATCGGCTGGCGGTAGTCGTAGGGGATGTATCCGGTCACGGCGTATCGTCCGCCCTGCTGATGGCAACCGCCAGAGCTTTGATTATGCTGCGTGCTTCCATGACGGGGTCGGTCGCCAGCATCATCAACGATGTCAACAGGCATCTGAGCCTGGATACTTACAGCACCGGTAATTTTATGACCTTTTTTTATTGCGAGTTGACCGCGTCGAACCGAGAGGTGCACTGGGTCCGGGCGGGCCACGATCCGGCCCTGATCTACGATCCTGCAGGCGACGTTTTCGATGAACTCAAGGGCCGGGGCCTGGCCTTCGGTCTGGATTACTCCTTCGAGTATGAGGAGTTTAATCGCAGCCTGACGCCAGGACAGATCATCCTCATCGGCACCGACGGCATATGGGAGATGCCCGATGAATCGGGTGAGATGTTCGGGAAAAAAAGACTCCGGGAGATCGTACGGGCCAATGCTGCGATGAGTGCCAGGCAGATCGTGGACCGCGTCACCGGAGAGCTGTCACAATTTCGGGGGGATCAGAAACCGGATGACGATGTCACCCTGGTGGTGGTAAAGGTGGCGAATCAATAA
>CAZWAE010000008.1:1843-7451 GCA_964631805.1 uncultured Desulfobacteraceae bacterium
GCCGATTCGGTCGCGGAACTGGGTATCTACATGATTATCGGTCTTTCAAGGGATGTCCGGGGAATGGCCACAAGTCTGGCCGGGAAGAAAATGGGACAACCCCAGGGGAAGGCGCTACGCGGCAGAACCGTCGGGTTCGTTGGTCTTGGCGGGATCGGACGTGCTTTGATCAGAAGGCTCAAAAACTTTGATGTCCGCCTCATCGGCATCAAACGCAGCCACCCGGAAGAGGCCAGGGAAAGACTTGGCCTTGATTGGGTCGGTGGGGTAGGCGAGATGACGGAACTGCTGCCGAGATCCGATTTTGTGGTGTTGTGCCTGCCCGTGACCGACGAGAGCCGGGGTCTTATCGACCGGGTTGCATTTTCGTCCATGAAAAAAGACGCTTTTCTGATCAACCTTTCCAGGGGTGGCCTGGTGGATCGCGATGCGCTGGAGGATGCCCTTGCTTTAGGGAAAATCGCCGGTGCCGGTCTGGATGTTTTCTGGGAGGAACCGCCGGACCCCAATGACCCCATCTTTACTTATAACGTCATCGCCACGCCACATGTTGGGGGATCGACCGATGTGTCCATGCGGGGTATTGTGAAGGTCGTCGCCGAAAACATCCGCAGGCTCGAAAAGAACCTTGAGCCTCTCTATCAGCAATGATCCGGACTCGATACGCCTGACTTTTCCATCCCGACCCTGACCTATTTTGCGAGGAGACATGAAATACAGCTTCAAAGAATTGGTTGATGTTGAAAAACTGCAAGGGCTGACCAATGAATTGTATTTGGCGGCCGCCATTCCTTCCGCCATTATCAGCATAGAGGGTGAGATTTTAACCAGCTCGGAGTGGCAACGAATATGCGGGGATTTTCACAGAAAACACCCTCAGACCGAAAAAGAGTGTATTAAAAGCGACGTCGGAATCAGAGAGGAGCTTGATAACGGCAAACCGTTTGTGATCTATAAATGTCCACGCGGGCTTTACGATGCTTCGGCACCCATTGTCATCGCCGGTGAACATGTTGCCAGTGTGTTCGCCGGGCAGGTCTTTCTGGACCCTCCGGATGAAACCACGGAAAAGGAGTTCAGGCAGCAGGCCAGAGAATTCGGATTCGACGAAACGGACTACATCAAGGCTTTCTGGGAAGTCCCGGTTATTCCGAAGGATAGGTTTAAAGCCGCCCTTTCTTTTCTTTCCAATTTATCAAAAATTATTGCCGACATGGGGTTGGTAAGGCTCCGCGAACTGGAGGCGATGGGAGCGTTGCAGGAGAGCGAGGAAAAATTTAAATCACTGGCAAACAATATCAACGTGGGTGTGTATCGAAATACATTGGGTCCTGAAGGCAGATTTATAGAAGCAAACCCTGCGATAGTGAAAATGTTCGGTTTCGAAGGCAGGGAGGAGTTTCTTAAACGCAATGTTTCAGAATTATACCAGAACCCGGGTGATAGAAGTGCGTACAATGAGAAATTGTTAAAAGAAGGTGCGGTCAGAAACGAGGAACTTCAATTAAGGAAAAAGGACGGAACCTCATTTATCGGATCGATATCCGCTGTAATAGTAAAGGATAAAGAGGGAAACCCTAAATATTATGATGGTGTTATTGAAGACATTACAGAGCGCAAACGTACCGAAGAAGCACTGCGAGAGAATGAAGAGAAATATCGGCACCTGTTTGAATCCGCCATGGTGGGTATTTATCGAACGCGGATCGAGGATGGGAAATTTCTCGCGGCAAACCAGGTGCTGGCAGAGATGTTGGGCTACCGGACCGTTGATGCCCTCATTTCGGAATATGTGACATCAGAACACTATAAGGATGCGGACCGTCGTGAGTTGCTGCTTGCCCAGCTCGCATCCGTTGGTCGTGTGGATGAATTTGAAATAGAGATGGAACGTGCCGACGGATCTTCCATTCAGTTTGCAATCAGTGCCACGGTTTATCCCGACCGTGGGTATTTAGAGGGGGTTGTGGTCGATATCACCGACCGTGTGGAAGCGGAAACTGCTCTGCGGGAGAGCGAAAAAAGATTCCGTACATTAGTGGAAAACAGTCCGGACCTTCTCTACAGGACCGATATTACCGGTGCCATCGAGTATGTATCGCCATCGGCATATCGGTTATCGGGCTATACGGTTGAAGAAGCCATCGGCATGAAAATGGCCGAAGAGGTCTATGCCTATCCGGAAGAGCGTGAGACCTTCCTGAAAAAGCTTATGGAGAAAGGATTTGTCAAGAATTTCCAGGCGCGGCTGAAACGAAAGGACGGATCGATCTGGTGGGCTTCCACCAACGCCCATTTTCTGAAGGACAAGGATGGCAACGTTCAGGGGGTGGAGGGCGTCACACGGGATGTAAGCGAACTCATGGACGCGGAGGAGGAGAAAAAGCGTCTCCGATCCCAGCTGCAGCAATCGCAGAAATTTGAAGCCATCGCCACCCTTGCAGGAGGTGTTGCGCATGATTTCAACAACTTATTAATGGGCATCCAGGGTCGGGCCTCGCTGATGCGAATGGATCTGGATCGCCGGCATCCCCACTCGGATCATATTCACGCCATCGAGGAGTATATCCAAAGCGCCACGGATCTGACCAAGCAGCTGTTGGGTTTTGCCAGGGGCGGTAAATACGAGGTGAAACCTTCCGACGTCAACGAACTGGTGCTGCACAGTTCCGCCTTGTTCGGCAGGACGCGAAAAGAGATCAAAATCCATACGAAACTGAGCCGTTCAACGCCGGTTGCGGAGGTCGATCACCGGCAGATCGAGCAGGTGCTACTAAATCTATATGTCAACGCATGGCAGGCGATGCCTGATGGCGGCGAACTGTATCTGGAAACGAAAGAGGTCACCCTGGATCATGCCTATTGCGAATCTCATCACATGAAAGCGGGGGATTACATCAAGGTATCGGTGACGGACACCGGGATCGGCATGGACGATGATACGCGCCGGAGGGTTTTCGATCCATTTTTTACCACCAAAGAAAAGAGCCGGGGCACCGGTCTGGGACTGGCCTCGGCTTATGGCATCATGAAAAATCATGATGGCATCATCACGGTTTACAGTGAGGCCGGGCATGGAACGACGTTCAACCTGTATTTGCCGTTGTCCCGGAAATCGGTGTATCGGGAGGTACGGTTGGAAGACCGGATCAAAAAGGGAACGGAAACGATCCTGTTGATTGACGATGAGGAGATGATCATCGATGTTGGACAGGCCATGTTGGAAAAACTTGGATATCGCGTACTGGTGGCCAATAGCGGAGAGGAGGGCGTTGAGACGGTCAAACAAATGGGAGCTGAAATTGACCTTGTGATTCTGGACCTGATCATGCCGGGGATGGACGGCGGGAAGACATTCGATTGCATCCGGGATATGCGGCCGGAGATTCCTGTGGTGCTGTCCAGCGGGTATGCCATCAATGGTCATGCCACGGAAATCATACAAAGGGGCTGCAACGGATTTATCCAAAAACCCTTCAACATCTCCGAGCTTTCCCAGAAAATCCGAAATGTGCTGGTTTAACCCTATCGTTGCATAAAATAGCACTAAGCGTTGTTCCAGATATGAGTGAATGAGTTGCTATAAAAGGATAGATGCTGGATTCTTGATGCTGGATACTGGATATTCAGGATTGCTCCAAATAGTGACTTCAACAAACATCCAGTATCCAGATGCCAGGATCCAGGATCAGCTAATGCTGGCAACAGATTGCATCATGGCGAACCGGGTGAAAGGCAATATTTTATGCAACAATGGGGTTAACATGGCATCAGGGAGGTAGATTTTGGGTTGCGTCACAAAGGAAATCATCAAATGGATTTTATACTCGGCTTTGCCAAGCATCCTGTCATCGATCGGTATCGTTTTTTTCGCTTGTTGTACCCAGGTCCTGGCTGCTGAAATTTCAGAGGAGGCGTTTTATAAACACCTCTCCTCTATGGCCAAGAGAGGAAACAACCATCTCATCGAGAAATTGAACACGGAATCCGGAAAACTCGATTGGAACGATGGCAGGACACTTGAGTTCAAGGGGCATTTAAGATTCTTAACATCCGCAAAAAAGGGAAGTGTCGACCAAACCAGGCTTTTTTTTGTCAGAAGCACCGAAGGCAAAATCCTCATTCTCGCCATACCCGACCGGAATGATCCTGTTTACCAAAACCTGGAAAAACGGGTGGAAAGCAAATTGAATTTCAGTGTCAAGGCCCTTGATGCGACCATAGGGGGAAAGACATATCCGTTTGCCCGGTTCCTAACCCCACCGGTACAACCGATATTGGACAAGATTTTCAAGCTGATGATTGTCCTGATGCTGTTTCTTGTGATGGTGGGTATGGGACTCACCCTGACAGGAAAGGACTTTACCATACTGATTTCAAAGCCCAAGGGCATTATTATCGGGGAGATCCTCCAGTTCGGTGTCATGCCCCTGGTGGCAATGACGCTGGGATATGCGATGGGGTTTCATGAGAACTATCCCTACATTTATGTGGGGATGATCTTAATAACCGCCACCCCCGGAGGTGTCACCTCTAACTTGATGACCCACTATGCAAAGGGGGACGTGGCGCTTTCGGTGTCCTTGACGTCCCTGTCCACGGTCCTGTCCATTTTCTTTGTCCCCCTGCTTCTCAACGCTTACTGCTCCAATATTCCCGATGTGAAAGTGCCGACCCATACCATTGCCCTGACCATTACCGTTTTGGTGATCATTCCGCTTGGCATTGGGATGCTGTTCAGAAGATTCAACAAATCCATGGCCAAAAAACTCATACCCGTGTTCAGTTTGTTGGGGATCATCGCCTTATTGTTCCTTATTGTGGCGGGGATTTTAAGCAATCTTGAAGGATTTGCAGATACGAAACGGCATGGCGTCCTGTTTTATCTCATGGTTTTCCTGTTGACGCTCTCGGGCATGGTGATCGGGGGTGCGGTACCGGTTTTTTTCAAAGTCACCAATTTTCAGGTCAGGGCGATCTCCCTGGAAACCGGATTGAGAAATGCGTCTCTTGCCATGACCATTGCCCTGTTGATCCAGGATTCCATGGGGGATTTTCACTCTTCCATGTTCTGGGTATCCGGAATGTTCGGATTGTCCATGTATGTGGCCGGTCTGATGGCGATCAGGATCTATCCAAAGTTGTTTCCGTTGATGAATCCGAATAAAAGCAAAGGGAGAAACATAGGGAACGCGTCATGAAGATAAACCGTATAGAGCTCTATTATGTCAAGATACCCCCTGGAAGGAAATTGGAAACCGGAATACTGGGCGCGCTTTATCAAGGGCGGTTTTACTCCGGACAAGGAGGGCCGGATAATAATTCCGGACCGGCCGGGACTTGGGATCGAAATTGACTGGGACGTCATTCGGCGTTTCGGTAAGCGCATCTACCGCGGCACCCCCTGCACCGTCGTTGCTAGCGCTTTGTTGGATCGCGGACTGAAGCAGACGTTGTATTTGAAGAAGAAGAAAGAGGAACAGTTTGAACGAACCGCAATGAAACAATTTGTTATCCCGGAGCCTTTGTTTTAAAAGATAGTTCCCTCTTAACCATTAAGTACTATGGATTCAGTCCATTATCTGATATAATTGCCAAAATCCTTCAG
>CAZWAE010000008.1:7551-10853 GCA_964631805.1 uncultured Desulfobacteraceae bacterium
AAATCCTTCAGGAAAGGTAATGACAATATGCCAGACGTTTTTGTTGAATCCGGTGCCGTTGTTTCTCTGAAAAGCGTTCTCGTCGTGGACAATGACGCGATAGTTCTAAAATTTTTATCCCGTATTATTGAAAAGGCTGGTTTGGAGGTTAGAACTGCAGATGACGGTGTGTCCGCTCTTGATATCTTAGAAACCTACACGCCGGATCTTTTCTTTATTGACCTTGTAATGCCCAATATCGACGGCCAGACGCTTTGCCGCATCATACGCAGCAGGGATGAGTTTAAAAAGACCCCCATCGTCATTATTTCAGCCATCGCCGCTGAAGAAGCCACCGACATGACCACCCTCGGTGCGAACATCTGTATCGCAAAGGTTGGTTTTGCCGATATGGCCGTCTTGATTGAAAAGATTCTGGATGATCCCCTTTTACTCTCAGACCCGGAGCTTAAAGATAAAGTTATCGGAATAGGTGATCTTGCCCCCCGGAGTATCACCAGCGAGCTGCTGACCATCAACCAGCATTTTCGGATCATGATTGACAGCATATCCAACGGCATCATTACGCTCAACAAGGACAACCGCATTATTTACGCCAACCCTTCAGCCTTGAATTTTTTTTCCATGACAACGGAGATGATGGTGGGAAATCATTTCTCCCGTCTGTTTCCTGATCGTGCACGTGAACAGATATTACCGTTAATGGAAGATGCCGCTTCAACAGGCGGGTCTTTCATCCGTCATGTCACCCTGCCCATCAACGACAGGATCATTGACGTCAGCATTGTCCCGTCCGATGTCGGTAAAAACTCCCGCGTAGTGATTCTGGAAGACGTCACCCTGGGAGAAAATGCACGAAGTGCATTGGTTGATGCCAACGAAAAGCTTCAGGTCCAGGCGATGCTGGATGGGTTGACCAATGTTTCCAATAGACGCCATTTCGACGAATTGCTTCATCAGGAATGGGGCCGAATGCGACGTGAAAAAGGACAGTTGTCTCTGATGTTTTGTGATGTAGATCATTTCAAGGACTATAACGATACTTACGGCCATCTCCGGGGCGATCAATGTCTTCGCGACATCGCAGAAACCATCAAGGCAAACCTGCACAGGCCGTCTGACAATGTCGCAAGATACGGTGGCGATGAATTCGTCATCCTTTTGCCGGGGACCACTTTCGAGGGTGCCTGCCATTTAGCCGAGCAAATACTGGATTGTATCAACCGGCTTCAGATTGCTCACGAAGCTTCACCGGTGGCAGATCATGTCACTCTGACCATTGGTGTCGGCAGTGGATTCCCAGGCGATGAGGTGCCCGAAGACAAATTCATCTGGTTGGCCGACAAGGCGCTCTACGAAGCGAAAACAAAGGGTCGCAACTGCACCGTTGGGGAAAAATGGCGAAAACCTTAGGGTTTGCACAAAAATAACTTCACATTTTCAGCGCCCATTCATCCCACTCAGCGGCGTTGCGAAAATACGGAATATACCTGATATTCCTTAATTTACGCGTCTTGCTGAGTGGGCCCCTGAACGCTGATCATCTGCGAATTCATTTTTACGCGAACCCTTAGTGAGCACTAATGAGCAATGGGTGAGAATTCAAAAAAAACGACCAAAAAAAAATTGGCCGAACGGGCTGGAGAAGCGCACCGGCAAGAAGAGAAGCCATCGGAGATGCGATCCGACGTATTTGAGAGCGAGCTGACAGGAACCCTGGATGACTTTTTCGACGAACTTGAGGATGAGCCGTCATCCGCAACACCTCCCGTCACCACCCCTATCCGAAAAGATCCACGGCCGCCGGTCCCATCGAAAGATGTACAAGGGCCGGCTCCGCCGATAAAAGGCCCGGGGGAGAAAAAGCCGAGTGAATCGCGTCGAGCAATTTTAGACCGGACTGAAAAGAGATCGGTTCAAGCTTCCGAAATCCCGAAAGTCTCCGAAAAGGTTGATACGGTCTCGGGGAAAAAAAAGCAAAGGTCTTCTACAAGTAGGGGGAAGTTGCCTGGAGAAGACGCGGTTTCTACCCGGGTTGAAAAAGAACACGAAAAACCCGATCCTGACCATGCTGCCGGAAAAATGTTTCCCAAACGGCTGGTCGCCATTTCGTGCGTCCTGTTAATTGTTGCGGTGGCCGCACTGTTTTGGTTATTTTCTTTCCCGGCGGATCAGACCGGACCACCCGTTGCCCCGCCTAAAACTGAAACGTATGCAGTTGTCGAGAAACCCGTAATACCGGATGCGCCCGTAACGGCGGCACCTCAGGCATCCGAACCTGTAAACCCCGGGGTAGAAGAGACGGCCCCTGAGCCGCCGGAACCGAAGGTCGCTGCCGAAGCCGCATCACCGCCGGCACCCGGGCTCGAAACGATTGCCAAAAAAGAAACGGCGCCGGCAGCGCCGGAGCCGGCATCTGAATTCCAAGAAACGCAACCGGCCTCTGTTCCTTTGCAAACCCAGGCAGAGGATATGCAGCCGTCGTATTCGCTTTCAAAAATCGAGACAGAAGCGGCACAATCCGATCCCGAGCTTTTAAAGGCTCAGCCTCCCGAAACACTGTCGACACAGATCTCTTCACCGGCACCTGCTTCGGCACCGGAACCCGTCGATGATACAGCTGATATCCGTGCATTTCTGACCCGTTGGAATGCTGCGTGGGAATCGTTTTCCCATAATGATACTCCTGTTGAAACGGTTCTGCCATATTACTCCGATGCGTTTGCATCGGGAGGACTCGGCAAGACGGCATGGGTCAAAAAACGGGCCGGACAATACCGTCAGAAGAATTGGTTTCCCGTCGAAATACAGGATATCCGAGTTCTGAAACCATCGGGAAAACAAAGAGAGCTCATCCGATATGTGGTCCACTTTCAATCACCTCAAGGGACTACAGATTTACATCAGACACTGGTTTTAGCCAAAGAACCTGATGGCTGGAAGATACAGGCCACCCATTACCCGCACCGTTCCTATCCGTATACGGTTCATGTGGGGTCGTTTAAATCGGTTGACACTGCTGAAAAACTGGCGGATACCCATCGCAAATCGGGTTTGCAATCCTTCTGGGTACGAGCCGACTTAGGGGCCAAGGGTGTATGGTACAGGGTTTTTCTCGACTGTTATGAAACCCGGGCCGCCGCGGAGAAAATAGTCGCCGAAAGAGGGTTGAATGACGTCCTGGTGAGGAAAACCCCTTATGCCATACACGTCGATACCTATCTGTCCGAAACGAACTTGACCAATCGGATGCATGATCTTTCAAAACGCGGATACTCTCCGTACACCATTGAAGACAAGAT
>CAZWAE010000008.1:10953-40472 GCA_964631805.1 uncultured Desulfobacteraceae bacterium
ACAGATCAAGATTTCGACAGGATCGTTTGGTCCACCTGTAATGTGAACTGCGGCAGCCGCTGCCCCGTACGCCTTTTTGTGAAGGCGGGCAAAGTGGTGCATATCGAGACGGACAATACAGGCGAGGTGCCCGGCGGGCCCCACGAGGTCCGCGCCTGCCTTCGTGGGCGGGGGCTGCGACAATGGGTCTATTCAAAAGAGCGCCTTTTCCATCCCTTAAGGCGGATTGGCAGGCGTGGAGAGGGGCGTTTCGAGCGCATCTCGTGGAAACGGGCCCTGGACACGATTGCTGCCGAATTGGGCCGTGTCATAAAAAAGTATGGCAATGAATCGGTTTTCCGCATCTACGGTACCGGCAACCTGGGCGGGGTGGTATCCAGCCGGGACCAGATCGACCGCCTGATGAACATTCTCGGAGGCCGGCTGGATCTGCACAACTCTTACAGCACGGCCCAAATCACCCATGCCATGCGGTACACCTATGGTCAGGGCCAGACCGGCAGCCACATCAGCGATCTGGTGAACAGCCGTCTTGCCGTCTTTTTTGGAAATAACCCGGCCGAAACCCGCATGAGCGGAGGCGGCACCATCCGTGATCTGCTGGTGGCCGAACAGGAAAGCGATGTACGCATCATCGTCATCGACCCGCGGCACACAGACACCGCCGCGGGATTTGCGGATGAATGGATTCCCATCCGCCCCGGAACGGACGCCGCCCTTGTGGGAGGGGTGGCCCACGTGCTGATTTCCGAAGGATGGGTGGACCGTAAATTCCTGGACACTCACTGCATGGGCTACGACCAGAGCACCATGCCCGAGGGGATCCCGCCCGGCAACAGCTACAAGGATTACATACTGGGTGACGGCCCGGACCGCATCCCCAAGACGCCGGTGTGGGCCGCCGGTATCACCGGCATTCCCGCCGGCCGCATCATCCGGCTCGCCCGGGAGATCGGCGGGGCCAAACCGGTATACATCACACAGGGTTGGGGCCCCCAGCGGCATGCCGCCGGAGAGCAGAGCGCCCGGGCGATCAGCATGCTTCCGATCCTCACCGGCAACGTGGGGATTTCCGGTGGCAACAGCGGCGACAGGGAGGGGGCATTTGAGATCGCTTTTCCCGGTATTCCGGTGGGTGAAAATCCGGTCAAAACATCAATCCCCTGTTTCTTGTGGACACGGGCCGTTGAGGACCCGCACAATCTGACCGCCTTGAACGGAGGCCTGATGGGCAGGGAATACCTGGAGACGCCGATCAAGTTCATCTGGAGCTTTGCCAGCAACACCCTGGTCAATCAGCATTCCGACATCAATCGCACCAAGCAAATTCTGCGCGACGAGAAAAAATGCGAAATGATCGTGGTCATCGACAACATGATGACTTCCAGCGCCCAGTTTGCCGATATTGTACTGCCAGCCACCAGCAGCTTTGAGGAGACCGATTTGTGCTATCAGAGCTACGGTATGGAGATGGGTGAGCTGATACTGCGGCAAAAGGCCATCGAGCCTCTGGGAGAGAGCCGCACCCTGTTTGATATCTGCTCGCAGGTGGCTCATCGCATGGGTGTGGCGGACAGGTTCACCCAGGGGCGAAGCCATGACCAGTGGGTGGAGCACATCTATCACCAGTGCCGAAAAGTCAAACCGGAACTGCCCGAAGACTACCGGGATGCGGTAAAGACCGGGCTTTTTAAATGGGCTCGCCCGGGAAAGCCCCGGGTGGGGCTTAAGGCGTTTCGGGACGATCCCGTGGCGAATCCCTTAAAAACGCCTTCAGGGAAAATCGAAATATTCTCCACCCGGCTGTGGGACATGGCCCGTACCTGGGAACTGCCCCGCGGTGATATCATCACCGCCCTGCCCGAGTATCATCCCACCTGGGGGGATCCGGGCGCCCCTTCAGCCACAGAATATCCCCTTCAATGCGTGGGACACCACTACAAACAGCGCACCCATTCCTCCTACGGTAACAATCGGTGGCTCGAAGAGGTTGCACCCCAGATGGTCTGGATGAACCCGCTGGACGCCCGGCAGCGCGGTATCCGCCACGGGGATTGGGTGCGGATCTTCAACGCATTCGGCCAAACACGGGTGCGGGCCAAAGTGACGCCTCGTATCATGCCGGGGGTGCTGTCGCTTCCCCAGGGTGCCTGGCATCATGAGGGGCCGGATGGGTTGGATCAAAACGGCTGCATCAACGTGCTCACCCGTCAGCGTCCCTCGCCGGTAGCCAAGGGCAACCCCCAGCATACCAATCTGGTGCAGGTCGAAAGGGAAGGGATGGCGTCATGATGCCTGGAAAGCCCGCTTTTTTTCTGGATGTCCAGATCCGCACGGGATGCAAAACCTGCATGATCGCCTGCAAGGACAAAAACGACCTGCCCATGGGGGTGCGGTGGCGGCGTGTGGTGGAGTTCACCGGCGGCGAATGGATTCGCCTGGCGGACGGGTCCTTCCGGCAGAACGTGTTCGCCTACTACATCTCGGTGAGCTGCAACCATTGCCGGGACCCCATCTGCGTGCAGTCCTGCCCCAGCACCGCCATGATTCAGGATGACCATGGCATTGTGACCGTGAACCTCCAAAAATGTCTGGGATGCCGCTATTGCGAATGGGCGTGTCCTTACTCGGCCCCGCAGTTCGATGAGGAAAAGGGGGTAATGACCAAATGCGATTTCTGCAGGGAAGATGTTGAGAAGGGGGGCCTTCCCTCCTGCGTGGCCGGTTGTCCCACCAGGGCCTTGCAGTTTGGAGAATATGACGACCTGACGGAGCGGTATGGCAATAATCTGCTCATGGCCCCGTTGCCGCCGCCGGAATTGACCGAACCCAGCTTCACCCTGGCGTCCCATGGGGATGCCAAGCCCGAAGAGACCCGGACCGGGACCATCGGCAACCCCGAGGAGGTGAGGGATGCATAATAATAGCCTGGTCTGCTTCACCTTGCTGACCCAGAGTGCCATCGGCCTTATCTGGGTCCGGACATTGAGTCGCTGGGTCAACGGCATGCGGGCGGAATTTTTTGTCTGGCCCCTGTTTATCGCTCTCACCCTGACGGGCCTTGGTCTGTATGCAGGGCTGGCCCATCTTGCCAAGCCCCGTCTGGCCCCCCATGCGCTTCGCAACCTGAACGCCTCCTGGCTGAGCCGGGAGGTGTTGCTGGTTCAGGCCTTTGCCGGGATCGTGGCATTGCTGATGGTGATATCGTTGCCGGGTTTTTCGTCAGGGCGGGTGAGTCTGGAGGTTGCCGCATGTTTCCTGGGCGGTGCGGCACTGTTTGCCATGATTCGGGTATATCTCCTCAAAACCGTACCGTCGTGGAACTCCCCGGCCACGCCTCTGGAGTTTACCGGCAGCGCACTGCTTCTGGGCGGCACGCTGGGCGCGGTGATCTGGCATTTCGGGGGAATGAACCCACCCGGTTGGCCCCCAGTGCTGATTGTGTCAGGAGCCGGCATACTTACGGGCCTGGTTTTGAAACTTGCCGCGATCTCCCCGGCGATGGCGGCCGAGCGGGCCGCCCGGGACCACACCTGGTATGCACCCACAGTTGCGACACCTCCCATAGGCCACATCCTGGCCATCCGCATGGGGTTGAACATGGTGGGGCTTGCACTGTTCCTGGCGGCAATGAACGGGTCCGGTCCATCCTTGCTCTGGTCATCTTTTTCCCTTCTTTTTATTGGGGCTGGAGAGGTTCTGGGAAGATATCACTTCTACAATGCCTACAGACGACTCGGTTTGTAGGTGTCCTGTAATACTACTAACTTAAACCTAAGAATTTGACTATATGATTAATCAATGGAGGTAGTATTACTGAAACCCGTATTTTTTTTATTTATTTTTATGTGTATTCAAATTTTATAGACGGACAATTCGGTTGACAGGCTGACGCGAGTGGGATTATATCTTACCTGACCATTATTTGAAGGGGTGTTTCGGCTTTATCCGGGGTCCCCTTTTTCATCCCAAATCGGATAGCAAAAGGAGGTTATGAATGAGGAAACTACTCGTAGTTCTTTTAGCTTTGTTTTTGTGTCTGGGATTCAGCGGTTTTGCGGGTGCCAAGGTGTTGAAGCTGGGGCAGCAGTCGGACCCGGTGTCCCTGGATCCCCACGTACAGCTTTCCGGTCCGATGCTGCAGTATTCCCACTGGGTGTTCGATCCTTTGGTCCGCTGGACCCAGGACGGCAAGTTCGAACCCCGCCTTGCCGTAAAGTGGGAGCAGGTCAATGACCTGACCTGGCGGTTCTATCTGCGAAAAGGGGTCAAATTCCACAGCGGTAACACTTTTACCGGAAAAGATGTGAAGTTTACAGTGGAGCGTCTGAAAAAAAGCGAGGACTTCAAGGGACTGTTCGAACTCTTCACCGGGGTTAAAGTCGTCGACGATTACACGGTGGACATCATGACCAGCAAGCCCTATGCGCTGATGCTTCCCATGGCTACCTACATCTTCCCCATGGATGCCGCTTTTTACACAGGAACCGACAAAAGCGGTCAGCCCAAGGACCAGATCCTGAAGGTCGGGCCCTCCTTTGCCCTGATGAACGAATCCGGAACCGGTGCTTTCAAGGTGAGCTACCGCGAGCAGGGCGTCAAGACTGTATTCGATCGGTTTGCCGCCTACTGGGACAAGAAAAGTCCCGGCAACGTCTCCAAAATCGTCCTGACCCCCATCAAAGAGG
Source organism: uncultured Desulfobacteraceae bacterium (assembly GCA_964631805.1). Taxonomy (GTDB): domain Bacteria; phylum Desulfobacterota; class Desulfobacteria; order Desulfobacterales; family CAZWAE01; genus CAZWAE01. Next base: position 15,642 of record CAZWAE010000008.1, read on the forward strand.
ATGCCACCCGGGTCGCGGCACTGCTTTCCGGGGATGTGGACTTCATCGAACCGGTACCACCCCAGGATTTCAACCGCATCAAAAAAGATGCCAAGGTCAACCTGTTTACCTATTCCGGTGGCCGTATTATCACGATCCAGATGAACCAAAAGCGCCGAGCCGAGCTGAAAGATGCCCGTGTCCGGAACGCCATCGTTCATGCCATCAACAACGCCGGGATCGTCAAGGCGATCATGAAGGGCACGGCCACCGTTGCCGGCCAGCAGAGCCCCAAGGGATACCTCGGCTACAATCCGGCCTGCAAGCCGCGCTACGACCTGGCCAAAGCCAAGGCGTTGATGAAGGAAGCCGGGTATGAAAAGGGCTTTTCGGTTACCATGATCGCGCCCAACAACCGCTATGTGAACGATGAAAAGATCGCCGAAGCGACCGTGTCCATGCTGGCCAAGATCAACATCAAGGTGAACCTGAAAACCATGCCAAAGGCCCAGTACTGGGATGAATTCGATGCCCAGGTGGCGGATATGCAGATGATCGGCTGGCATTCGGACACCGAGGATTCCGGCAATTTCAGCGAATTCCTCGTCATGTGTCCCAACAAGGAGACCGGCTACGGTCAGTATAACAGCGGCAATTTCTGCAACGCGAAGGTGGATGAGCTGACACTGGCCGCCCAGACCGAAACCAATCTGGCGAAACGAACGGCCATTCTCAAAGAAATTGAGAAGATTCTGTATGACGACGCGGCCTTTATTCCGTTTCACTGGCAGAATCATTCCTACGCCGCCAAAAAGGGTGTCGATGTGGAACCCATCATCAATACCATGAATTTCCCCTACTTTGGCGACATGGTCATCAAGTAATCCAGTGTCCAGCCAGACATCAGGGATTTCTGGATGGACACAGTCTGCTGAACATTGCCAATACCCTACAGCGGGGCAGGTGGTTGCCGCCGGCGGCAATACGCCTGCCCCGCAATTGTTATACCGGTAATTGGACGGAAGTAAACCATGTTTGCATTTATCGTCAGACGCATCATCCAGGCGATCATGGTCATGCTGGTGATCAGTCTGGTGGGGTTTGCCATCAAAAACAAAATCGGTGATCCGGTCCGGGATATTGTCGGAGAACGGGTAACGCCGGAGGAAAGGGCGGCCATTCGGGACGAAATGGGGCTGAATGATCCCTTTTTCATCCAGTATGTCCGGTTTGTGAAAAACGCCCTGCAGGGCGATCTGGGGATGAGTTTTTTCTATAAAAAACCGGCGTTGCGTGTGATTCTGGAAAAGGCTCCCCCCACGCTGGAACTGGTTTTTGCAACGACCCTGATCCTGGTCTTTGTATCGCTCCCCATCGGCATATTTACGGCCATTCGTCCCAAAAACTGGTTTTCCCAGTTTATCATGGCGTTCAGCACCCTGGGCGTCTCCATCCCGGTTTTCCTGACGGCCATCATTTTGATCTACGTGTTTTCGGTGGAGTTGAACTGGCTGCCCTCATACGGCAGGGGGGAGACCGTCAACATCAACGGCTGGGAGAGCGGCATGTTGACCGTCGACGGACTGAAGCATCTGGTCCTGCCCAGCATCTCCCTGGCGTCCATCATGCTGCCGCTTTTCATCCGTCTGATCCGTGCCGAGATGATGGAGGTGCTGGAGACCGAATATATCAAATTTGCCTGGGCCAAAGGGCTGCACCGGTCGCGGATCTGGTTTTTGCATGCATTTAAAAACACGCTGCTGCCGGTGATCACCGTCTTCGGGGTTCAGATCGGGATCATGTTTGCATTTACCATTTTGACGGAGACCGTTTTTCAATGGCAGGGGATGGGATTCATGTTTCTGGAGGCGGTGGAGCGGGCCGACACCTCCCTTTTGGTCGCTTACCTGGTGGTGGTGGGCGTCATATTTGTGGTGGTCAACACGGTAGTGGACGTCATTTACGGTTTGGTCAATCCCACAGTGAGGGTAGCGGGTAGAAGATGAAACGGCAGTGGCAACGGTTTAAAAAATCTTATCTGTTTTACAGTTTCAAGAATGACAAGATCGCTATCGTCAGTTTTGTCATTCTGGTGATTTTCATGCTGACGGGCCTTTTGGCCCCTGTCGTGTCGCCGTATAATCCCTACGATCCCAACAGCATCGATATCATCAATTCCGAATTGCCTCCCGCCTGGGTGGACGAGGGGAGCGGGGATTTTTTGCTGGGAACCGACGTCCAGGGGAGAGACCTGGTCAGCACCATGATATACGGATTGCGTTTGTCGATCCTGATCGGATGCGGTGCAGTAATGCTTCAGGCGGTGCTGGGAATCTTCATCGGATTGACATCGGGATATCTGGGCGGGCGAATCGATTCCATTTTTATGCGAATGGCCGATATCCAGCTCTCCTTTCCCTACCTGATGGTCGCCATATTTATCAGCGCCATATTTCAAGTCGCCTTTGGCATCGGGCGCTATGAAGAACTGGCGGTGCCGCTGCTCATCGTCATCATCGGGCTGGCGGAATGGCCGGTTTACGCCAGAACGGTGAGGGCTTCGGTTCTGGGAGAGAAAAACAAGGAATATGTGGAGGCGGCCCGGGTGATCGGGTTGAGCCGGAGCCGAATCATGATCCGGCACGTGCTGCCCAACACCCTGACCTCGGTCCTTGTTATCTCAACGATCCAGGTGGCCAATGCTGTAATGAGTGAAGCCGCGCTATCTTTCTTGGGGCTGGGCATGCCGGTGACCAAGCCCTCTCTGGGTTCGCTTATCAGATCCGGGTTCGAGTACATCTTCAGCGGGTCCTGGTGGATTACCCTCTTTCCGGGGGTTGTGCTGGTGGTTTTCGTCCTGGTGATAAACCTTTTGGGGGACTGGCTCAGGGACGTGTTGAATCCGAAATTATACAAAGGGTGAGGAGGGTTGTGGGTTTTGGGTTGTGAGTTGAGGCTTCAGGAATCGCTGTTGACTGTTATAGAGATCACCATGTGATGGAAAAAGCATGAATCATCTGCTGGAAGTCAAGGACCTGGAAGTCAAGTTCGCCCTTCGTTCCGGAGGCCTGACCGCCATCAACGGCGTCAGTTTCACCATGGATAAGGGGGAGCGGATGGGACTGGTGGGTGAGAGCGGGGCGGGAAAATCGGTCACCGGTTTTGCCATCATCAACCTGCTCAGCAAGCCCGGCTATATTTCGGGGGGAGAGGTCTATTTCGACGGCCGGGAGTTGACGCGTCTTCCGGAAAAAGAGATGCGCGATATCCGGGGCAACCGGATCAGCATGATATTTCAGGATCCCATGATGACCCTCAATCCGGTGCTGACCATCGGCACGCAGATGATCGAAACCCTGAAAGCCCACCGAAATCTGACACAAAGAGAGGCCGAAAAGATCGCTCTTGAGAAACTGGGCAAGGTCCAGATTCCCTCTCCAGACCGGCGGTTACGGCAATACCCCCACGAATTCAGCGGGGGGATGCGCCAGCGGATCATCATTGCCATCGCCATGCTCACCGATCCGGCCCTGATCATCGCAGATGAACCGACCACCGCCCTGGACGTTACCATCCAGGCCGAGATCATGGAGCTGCTCTACAACCTCTGCGCGGCCGAGGAGATGGCATTGATTCTGATCACTCATGATCTGGCCGTCGTATCCGAGGTCACTGAAAAGATTGCCGTCATGTATGCCGGCAATATCGTCGAATCCGGACCCACCCAAAAGATTGTCAACAACCCCCGACATCCTTATACACAGGGGTTGATAAAGGCATTGCCGGGCAGTCTCCAACCAGGCAGCCGGCTTAACCAGATCCCCGGCGCCATGCCGACGCTGACGGATATTCCAAAGGGGTGCGCTTTCCATCCCCGCTGTACCATTAAAACGTCTGTTTGTGAGCTGGAGGTGCCGCTCCTGAGGGATATGGAAGATGGCGAACGACTGGCGGCTTGCCACTGTTTAAAACATTAAAACGGCGGGAACCCCAGATCCGGCGAACCGTCGCCAACACTGAACGATACGGAAATATGGACAAAGACAACCACTTGCTAACGGTTAAAAAACTGGTCAAGCATTTTGATATTTCCGGCGGATTTTTGGATCAGCTGCGAATGAAAAACGGACGGTTGGTTCGTAAAAAGACTACCGTCAAAGCCCTGAACAACGTCACCTTCGATATCGAACCGGGTGAAACCTTCAGCGTCGTCGGTGAAAGCGGATGCGGCAAATCAACTCTTGCCCGAACGGTTCTGGGGTTGTATCCGCCTGAAAGCGGTGAGATTCATTACCGGGGCAACCGGATCGACCACCTCACCAGTCAGCAAATTCTACCCTTCCGATCCAGGATGCAGATGATTTTCCAGGACCCATATGCTTCCCTTAACCCTAGAAAGACGGTCCGCCAGACCCTTGAGGAGCCGGTTTATTTTCATAACCGCTCTATTTCCCATAAGGATGTCAGGCAGCGGGTTGCCGCTGTTATGGAACAGGTGGGCGTCGATCCCCAGTGGGTGGAACGCTATCCCCATGAATTTTCGGGTGGCCAGCGGCAACGGATCAGCATTGCCAGAGCCCTGACGGTGGATCCGGAGTTCATTGTTGCCGACGAGCCGGTATCGGCGCTGGACGTGTCGATTCAGGCACAGATTCTCAATCTGTTGATGGATGCCCAGGAGAAGATGGGGCTGACCTACATGTTTATAACCCACGACCTGTCGGTCGTGCAGCACATCAGCACCAGGGTGGCCGTGATGTACCTGGGAATGATGTGTGAGGTGGCAAAGGCCGCTGTGCTTTTTAAGTCCCCCCGCCACCCCTACACCCAGGCTTTACTCAGCGCGATTCCCAGACTCGGACACCGTAAGCCTGAACATATCCGGTTAAAAGGGGAGGTTCCCACCCCCATCAACCTGCCGCCGGGGTGCGTTTTCCACGGCCGGTGTCTTTATGCCGAAGAACGCTGCACGGTGGAGATCCCGGAACTCAGGAGAATTGAATCCGGCACCCGGGTCGCCTGTCACGGCGTTGAGGAAGGTCGCCTGTGATGATGTCGTCATTTCGTCTATCTGTTTACCCGTCTTTATAAACCTCTATATCTGGGTAGAGTGCTCTTGCGCATTCCGGGCAGATACCGTGGGAAAATTCTGTTTCCGAGTGTTCCTCAATGTAGGATTCAATCTGGTTCCAGTATCCCTGGTCATCCCGAATTTTTTTGCAGGAACTGCAGATGGGAAGCAGGTCACCCAGCTTTTTAACCGTAGACAGGGCGTCTTTAAGCCGGTCTCTTTCTTCCGACAGTACCTTTTGAACGTCCTTGAGTTCGGTGATGTCGGTCATCACACCGAGGCTGCCCAGATAGATACCTTCCGGACTGTACGATGGTTTGGGAGAGCAGAACACCGTAATCTTCTTTCCATCTGAGCGGACCAACTCAAGCTCATACTTTCCGGTTTCTCCCTGCCATCGGCGGGTATACTCCCTTTTTGCCGCTTCTTTATATGCTTCACTCACAAACGCATAAATCTTCCTGCCGATTAACTGATTGTTGCGATAACCCAGCATCCCGGCAAAACGGCCGTTCACAAAAGTCATCACCCAATTGGCATCCACCTCCACCAAACCCTCTTGCATTGTTTCGACAAGAGAGCGGTATCGGTTTTCACTGTTTTTAAGTGCAATTATCGATTTTTTCCGCGCCTTAACTTCCTCAATCAGAGATAGGTTTAATTCTTTCAGGTGATTGGTTCGTTCCAGCACCTGGTTTTCCAACTCTAAATTCAGGCTGCGAAGCTTTTTCCGATTATTTTTTAAGACATTGCCGATGTAGTGGGAAACGTATGCCGCGACATGAAGATAGACCATCACTGTTGCAGCAATAGCGACTTGATGCATAACAGGAATAACCGAAGCGATAAGAGGGGTCTGGGAAGGGATGATTTCAAAGTGTTCCAGCATCATCATGACCAAGAGGCAGAAGCTGCTGCTGGAGGCGATAATAAAGGGAAGTTTTTTGGGTTCGAAAACACCGATATAAAAAATTAAAACCACATATATGGGACTCAGCCAGAGCGCATTGATACCGCCCAGAAAATAGATGATAACGGTATAACCGATGAGCTCCAGCAAGTTAATTAAATAGGAGATGAAATTTGATGTGGTGCGGCGCTTTGTTTTCTTAAGGGTGATAAGAATGGGATAACAATACAGGGTCAGACAGAGTAGCGTAAGGCTGATCCCCATAAATTGGAAAGCGCGGATAACATCGATAAAATATGCGCCTAATGCAAAAAACCACATAAAAAGGCACGCGTATGCCCGTAATCCGGCGCCTTGATAGTGGTTGGTATAGATTCTTGACAGGCGTATATCTTCAGCCATTTTTTTACTATGATACCCTATTTGTTTTCAATGAAATCCTGGTCCGGAAGAGGATTGGTGTTTTTCCAATCGTCCTGCGTATCCTCAGCATTTGGCATGAACATGGCGTTTGCGATCCGATATAGGAGTGACGTCAAATCGATTATACCCGCCGAGTGCCATTTAACTCAAGGAAAAACCGGTGAGACGGTTGAGACAGGAAATAGTGCATGGGCAGATTGGCCCAGGAAGGGTTTAAAACCAACTCAACACCGAATTTTAAGGCAGTGTATTAATCAAAACTACGTATTTTCGACTCTGAAAAAATATTAATTTAACAAATAGTTAGATAGATTATTACCTAAATTGTTTAAGTGTTTTTGTTAAAAAATTCAGCATTTACAAATCTGTGGGTTTGTGCTTTTGAGATCTTCATACTCCCGATCCTATTTCCCTGATATTAATTTCAAACGGTGTTCAAGCAGTGGATGAAATAACCTACAAAGGCCACCGCATTTTTGCCGACCCTTACCCCCAGGCAGATGACTTTTGGCAGATCAATTTTTATATATACATCGGAACGGGGTCATCCGAACGTTGCTGGCCCTACCTGCTTCCCGTAAAATGCCCCTCCCAGGAGGACGCCATCGAATACTGCCATAGGGCCGCCTGTAAAATCATCGACGAGATTACCGAGGAAAAGACCGTGTGAGTTTCAGATGGGCTCAAAAAGCACCGACAAGTTCAGCCCAGCCGATCAATAAAAATACCACAAACCACAAAATGCGCCTGATTGACTGCCCCATATCCGAATACATAGGCCCCCCTTTGTCTCTGACACTGAGTTTTTTACCAATCAGCGACCTTCTCAGTGCCGCTATCCATTGTTTTTTTCCTTAACTATTTTATGGACATTTTTATGTAAAACTTAAGGGATATTGAAGGCGTTTCATCACATCGTCGGAAAATAGGGCCTGGATGATGACAGAATTCCGGGGAATCCTTCGGATCGGCAGCAAGATCGTGTCCGCCACAGGGAAACTCGGAGATGCGCGAGCCTTCTTGCGGAGAAAAAACGGGGGGAATTTTTTAGCAAAAAATCTTTTCAGCTTGATCCCTCCTCAGGTTTTCCGAGGATCTGGCCATCCGGGATAATGTTACAGGAATGTTGCCGTTCGATTGTTCCATGTGGGAGGTCACGGCGGTGTTGAATCGGTTTTCGACCCGGTTGAGTTGATGAAGAAATAAAAGGTAGTGGGTGCGATTTCCATATGCGTTGCGCGTCAATGTATCGTAACTATCCCCTTCGGCTTTCAAAAGGTCCCGGTAGTGCCCCGACAGCAATTCCACCCACCTTTTGTAATGGGAGGACGCTTTTCCCGGGATGTTGCTTTTTGCCATCAAGGCGTCGGCATGAATCCCGTTGTTGCGTACGTGGGCGCTGAACGTTTCGTCCAGCACCTGTTTTCTCGTTAGAAGATAGTTTTCGGAAAAGGATTTTCGGTCGCTGATATACTGCTGGTGGCGGTACATATGGTACACTATAATTATTGGAATCAGTATCATCCAGACATTCGCCTGGGGTTTCTCAAACATCTTTTCCGAAAGGGCGTAGGCGAAACGTTCCTCATCTTCATAAATAGCTTTTTTTTTGAGATCCAGTGCTTTTTTCATATTTTCCATTTTTCAGCAAACCCCCGGATAGCCGAGATTCGGTTTTTCCGGGGGATCGGCAATTGAACAGTGCCCGTACCCTAGGGCGGAGACACTGATGGGATGCCACCAGGAGATGGCATCCGTCAGTTTTGCTAAGGACCCTTATTGGCCGGTCATTGACCTGGGCGGATACATCATCGAATTATCCATGTTGATGCTGGCTTCGGAAAATTCCTCTACCTCGGTATAGAAATACATGTTGGCATCAATGTCTCTTTCCTCGATGAATTCCGCAATGGGTTTCAGGGCCGGTATCTGCTCAAGCTTCGGGCCGATGACCAGCATGAACACCAGGATGGCCGCGATGCACAAAACAAGACGCGTCACGCGACTGAGAACCTCTTTGGTGTTTTCACTGATACCGGGTGTGGCAGCCATGGCAGCGTTGCATGTCCTTTCCATGTTTATATCCTCGCTGTGATTTCGGGGAACACCTTGTAGAACATGATGTACGCCATCAACAGGGTCAGGGCAAGGTTCAGGGACTGGCCGCACACATAGAGAATAAGCGGTTTCCCTCCCTTAAAGTAGGATTTCAGTTCGCGGAAATTGGTGGCTAGGCCGATGCTGGCAAAAGCCAGACAGAAGAACCAGCCCCGGAAAATCTTGGACATCCCTCGAATGGCACCGTGGTCGATAAGGGCATAGCCGACATCCTTGCCCAGGCTCTCATACAGCAGTGAGAAAATGATGGAAGCGGTGATAAAACCGATGACAAATTTCGGGAAGCGATGCCAGATTTCAACCGGCGGTACTTTTTGTCCCGGCGCACAATCCACTTTGGCGCACCAGTAAATGGCCACGCCAAAAGCGATGACGCCAATGAGGACATTCTGGATCATTTTAACGGTGGCGGCCACATAAAGGGCACGATCACCCAAAAAGGCCCCTGCGGCGGCAACCGCACCGGTGGCGTCGATGGTGCCGCCCATCCAGGCACCGCCCAGGACTTCCGGCATGCCGACGGCTTTGATGAAAGCAGGCATGAGGACCATCATGACAGAGGTGAAAACCAGGGACAATCCAACCGCCAGGGTCAATTCCTCTTTTTTTGCACGGCAGGCGGCCGCTGTGGCGATGGCGGCAGACACGCCGCAAACCGACATGTCGGCGGAAATGGTCATGTTTAAGGTTTTGGAGGGTACCTTGATCACTTTCTGGCCGAAGATAAAGGTGGTGATCAGCACAATGGGGGTGACGATCCATGCAACAAAAATACCCGGAACACCGATGGAGAGGATTTTTCCGAAAAGGATCTCGGCCCCCAGAAGCACCAGACCGGTCTTGATATAATACTCTGTTTGAACAGCGGGCATCACCCATTTAGGAGTGCCGACGGTGTTGCTGACGATGAGACCGAACAGGATAGCCCATGCGGCGTAGCCGATGCCATAATGTTTCATGGTGGCATTGGCGGACGCGATGTAGGCGAGTATGGCGATGAAAAAGACGAACCCGAAACCGATCATGAATTTTGACATCGATTTGCCCATCACCTGCATGCCGACTCCGAAGAAAACGGCTAGGAAGATGCAGAGGCCGATGAGGTAGGGAATCTGGTTATATGCCTTGGCCCCTGTCTTTTTCTTGGCCTTGGAGGCTTTGGTCTTGGCCGCCCGCCAGTCGTCAATGGCTTTCACCGCCCCGGCATTAAGGGTTTCGTTGGAAAAACCGGCAGCCGCCGCCGCCGTTTCGGCCACCTTGGCTGCCACCAGCGTCGCTGCGGCCTTGGCTTTGGCCGACTCGTACTTGGCCATCGCCTTTTCCTTTTTAGTCGCAGCCTCCGATTCGCTCAGCATCAAGGTGTTCAGCGGATTACTGCTCCATTTGTGAGGCTTGCTGGTGAATTTCTTGATGCTTTTACCGATGGGTGAGCCGGTGGCCTTGAGTTTTTTCTTGGCATCCACCGCTTTGTACCATGCCACCGTTTTAAAAGGTGCGCGAGAAGATTCGGCCGTGAGGATTTGGTTGGCCTTGGTGATTTTCTGTTCCAGATCCGCGGGCGCATTGTTGAAATAGATCAGCATCCCGGCCATCAACATGAGGAAGCCGAGCCATATGGCCCAATAATCCTCTTTTTTCCAGAGATCGGACAGTTTGGTTGCACCTCGGTCGACGACGACATCGGCCTCGGTGTTGGAAGTTTTTGCATTCTGAACCATACCTTACTCCTTTTTGTGTAATGTGAAAATCAGGCAGCCGCAAACGACCGCCATTCTGATGACAACCATCTTATTAAGATCTCCACATCAAACAGCAAGTGTTGTGCCAAGACTTTTAAAAAGTTATAACTACCTATAATATTAGAGGAAACGATACATCGCAACAAGGGTTGCTGAATGAGGTGGCGCCACAGGGTGGCATTTTATAGAAGCGCTGTGCAATGTTGTGGCAGCGGAATTACAACAGAACAAGAGTGGTAATCATTATAAATGCCTGAAATATAAAAGTATATAGATAGAGAGAGTAGCAGGGTGCGGATGGTCGACGGCGGGTGCCAACTAAAGTTGTCAGTGCCGCCTTCAGGGGGCACCCCAGAGAGGCGGTATCCGTTATTTCCGGAAACGGTTGATGTCGATATGATAACGCTTAACGATTTTTTGAAGCGACTGGCGCTTGATACCGCTGAGCTTGGCCGACAGAGAGATATTGCCGCCGGTATGTTGAAACAGATGGTTGAGATAATTCAGGGTGAATTGCTCTATGGCGTCTTCTTTCAACTTTTTGTACGACCGGCCGAATCCGCAGAAAGCGGGCGCTTCGGATACCGAATCCTCACCTTGCGAGAAGATATCGCGTGTAATCACAGCGCCGGGGGTCATGGCGTACCATCCCCGGATGGTATTCTCCAACTCACGGATATTGCCTGGCCATTCCCGCGCCATGAGGGTATTCATTACCTCCGGGGAGATCTGTTTCGGAGGGATGTTTTGTTCGCACGCCGTTTTTTCCAAAAAGTACTCCACCAGCAAGGGGATATCCTCTTTGATTTCGCTCAGAGAGGGCATTCGGATGGTGCCGACATTCAGGCGGTAGTAAAGGTCTTCGCGAAACTGGTGGGATTCCATCTTCTTTTGAAGGTTCCGGTTGGTGGCCGCTATGATCCTCACATCCACCTCCCTGCTGTTGTTGGAGCCCAGTGGTTTGATCTCCTTTTCCTGGAGAACCCTTAGCAACTTGGTTTGAACAGAAGGGGACAGGTCACCGATCTCATCCAGAAAGATCGTACTGCCATGGGCGTTTTCAAAAAGCCCCTCTTTTGATCTGTCCGCATTGGTAAAAGCCCCTTTGACATAACCGAACAACTCGCTTTCGAGAAGGTTTTCAGGCAGGGCAGGGCAGTTGACGGTGACCATGGGTCTGCGTCTACGGTGGCTGATATCGTGAATTGCACGGGCCGCCAGGTCTTTGCCGGTGCCGGTGGCGCCCAACACCAGAACCGTGACATCCGTACGGGCCAGCATCCGGATCGCCTTGAAGGTTTTTTGCATCGGGGCGCTCTTGCCCACCATGTGTGAAAAGGGCTCGCTTTCGCAAACTTTTTGCATCAGACGTTCGTTTTCCCGTACCAGCCGATTTCGTTCAAATCCTTTCCGTAGAAGATGGAGCAACCGCTCCTCATCAAACGGTTTTTGAATGAAGTCGTAAGCGCCGGCTTTAATGGCTTCAACGGCCCGTTCGATGGTGCCGTATGCCGTCATGATCATCACGGTAATAGCGGGATCCGTTTCTTTGATTTTTCGCAGCAGGGATATACCATCCATTCCCGGCATGTTGATATCCGTGAGTACCACATCCACCGGTTCTTCAGAAATAACGCCGAGGGCAATGTCGCTGCTATTCGCCAACAGAATCCGGCAGTCGATCACCGAGGTGATGATCCGTTTGAGTCCATGAAGAAGATCGTTTTCATCATCGACGATCAACAGGGTGTCCGTCATCTTTATTTTCCTCCGGTTCAAAGGGGGCGTCTGTCGGCAGAATCACGGTGAAGGTCGTTCCCCTGCCGGGGGTACTTTCCACCTCGATCTCACCGCCGTGCTGTTTGATGATGCCGTAACTGACCGAGAGGCCTAGGCCGGTGCCTTTGCCCGGCCCCTTGGTTGTAAAGAAAGGATCGAAGATGCGGTTGATGAATTTGTCGGAAATTCCGTTACCGGTATCTTCGATCGAGATGGCAATCTGACGGGCGGACCTCCTGGTTCCGGTCCGAACGGAAAGGGTGCCGCCCTCGGGCATCGCCTGCCGTGCGTTCATGAAAAGATTCATGAAAACCTGTTTCATCATTTGTGCATCCGCGGTTACGGCGGGAAGCGGTTTCAGATATTCTTTTTTGAGTTCGATAGCCTCCTTTTGCATCTGATGTTCCAGTACATGCAGAATCTCATCGATGCAGGCATGTAAATCTGCATCGATTTTCTGCGGGGCGGAGACCCTCGCAAAACTCAACAGCGACGCCACGACGTTCTGACACTGGTCGGCATGCTTTTGAATGATCCGGATGTCCTCGGCAGCGGTACTGTCCATATTTTGATCTTTGGCAATTAGTTTGGCATAGCATTTGATGACCCCGAGGGGATTGTTGATCTCATGAGCCACACCCGACGCCAGTTCTCCGATGGAGGCTAGTTTTTCCGTCTGGGCCAGGTATTTCTCGACTCGCCGCTTTTCGGTAACATTGCGAAAAATACAGTCGATTCCGGAAAAACCGCCTTGTTCGTCCAGGCGTTGTGTTGCGGAGATCATGATGGTCAACTTACGCCCTCCACGGTCCACCATGGATATCTCGGTTCCCAACATGAAACCTTTTTTTCTGATGGTGTCATTGAAGGATTCCGCGTCCCGTGTGTCCCAGAACAACTGATAGTATGTTTCGATGGAGAGAGCTTCCGCCCGGTCGTTGATCCCGAACATCCGGATACCGGCGATATTGATGTCTATAATCCGGGTTTTGTCGTCAAATATCAGGATGGCGTCCTGTGAACTTTCAAAAAGCAGGCGGTATTTGGATTCCGATGATGTCAACTCATCGTGGGTGAGTTGCAGGTCCTTTGCCACGCTTTCAAAGGCTCCTTTGATCTGACTGAATTCATCCCCTGAAGATATGGTCTCCTTTTCCGGTGTTGGCCCTGTTCCCCCGATAATCCCACGGAAGGTGGCGAGCAAGCCCTTCAGTTCCGAAACAACGGTGCGGTTGAAGAGGATATGGAAAAGACCCACCAAGGCAAACAGGGAGATGATGGCGACAAGAAACGCGATCCATGCCGCTTCCTTGATCCGAATAAAAGTGAAATCCACGGGAATATATACCGTATCGGCGGCCACCACTTCTCCAATCTTGTAGTAGTACCCGCCATCCGTTCCATAAAGGTCTTTTACCGCCATGGGCGCGTCCTCGGGACGGCCATGGCAGTAAAGGCATTCCGATTCCACATAGATCGCCCGGAGTCGGGTGTAAAAAGAGCGATTATTTTTTTTGATCAGACCATGCCACTCCCGTTTATCCCTGTTTGCATCAAACCATTTCAGCATTTTCAGTTCAAAATCGTCCGCCTGATTGACCTCGTTCATAGGGTCGGACGCGGCCCGTTTGTATTTGAAATTGGGAAAGCGCTTTTGGAGCCGGTTCATGATATCGCGGCCCACGAAGGTCGTCGACATTGCATGTGGAATGAATGCCCCCGTCGGCAGCAGTTCGGTCATCCGCGGCCTGAGAACATCCTTGACATAGGTCCGGGTGGCATCGGCCGTACTGATGAAAATTTCCGTTTCGCGGTAGATATCGTTTGTGGCGACCTCTTTGAGGTATTGATACAGCACCGTCGAAGCACCGGCACAAAAGAGTAGGAGAATAGATGCGGTGCCGATGCGGAACTTTGTTTTGAAGGTCATTTGACTCATGGGAAATATCCTGTTTATGGATCGTCAACGTTCAAATCGTCATCCACTTCTTTAATAATTCGGTCAAGGTATCCGGATGTTTTTGGCAAGAGGAAGAACATGCGCACCGACGCCGATATCAAATAAACAAGGACTTCGGGCGTTGTACGACCCAAGGGGAGGCGGTGGTAGAAACTGTAAAAACCCAGAAAAAGGAGCAGGAGATAAAAGATTGCCTTGGACAACTTGGACCATAGGATGCTGACGATCCGCACGGCGAACCGTTTTCTCCTAAAGAGGCCGACCAGACAGTAGATTATCCCAAGGATTGAGAGCCAAGCGCTATAAAAAAACTGGGTGGACAGCTGGCCCCATGCCAAAGAGACGACAAGGGAGATGGCAAAAACCATATCGTATCCTACAAAGAGCCGGTATCGGTTTGAAAATTCTGCTGGTGGTAACGCGCTACGCAGGCTTCAATACATTTGGGGCAATTGGCCTCGGCAATTTTGTTTTGCGAGTAGAATGAGACAAAGTTTTGAATCCAGTCTTCTCCGGTACGGGGACACTGGTGGATATACTCGATAAATTGCACCAATCGGTCGATGGCCTCTTTGTCCATGGCATGCTCCATCCGACAGGCGTTTTCTTCGGCATTTTCCGGATCCAGCAATAGTACGTTTTCGAGAAAGTTGCCAATGATCCGATGGCGGCGGGTGATCTCCCGGGCGATAGCCATCCCTCTGGGTGTCAGTGTGATAAAGCTATAAGGTTCGTAATTGATAAGTCCTTTTCCGGCAAGCGTTTTCAGGGCACCGGTTACCGACCCGCGCAAAACCCCCAACCTATCCGCAATATCCTTGACTCGCGCGACTTTTTGTTCTTTTTCCAGCGCCAAGATGGTTTCCAGATAGTCCTCCAGACTTTCAGAGAGCGGCTGTTTCATATCCCGTTCCTTTTGAGTTGTGTCGCTAACGATTGTTGGCATCCTTCTTTCGGGCCTGTTCAATAACATGGCACAATATTCTAGATTTCTCAAACAATTCTTGAAACCACTTTCAAAAGTTGTTGACAAACCTAAAAGTTTGTATAACCTAACATTCAAATTAATATGAAACAATGAGCGGGTCGCTGTTGTTTCGCGATGTCCATTGGTTCAATCCATTCAAAAAATAAATGGCTCATAGGATCTAAGGAGGTACGAACTTGAAAAGACTATTGGGATTAACGATTTTTATGGCGGTCATGGTGGTTCCGGGCGCTTCGGCTTTTGCATCGGAGCTGGTGGTGTACACGGCAAGAAAGGAGCATTTGATCAGACCGCTTTTCGATGCATACACAAAAGATACCGGGATTAAAATTCAATACGTTACGGGGAAAGCCCCTGTCCTGCTTCAACGGCTTAAGGCAGAGGGGGAAAACACTCCGGCGGATCTACTGATTACGGTGGATGCCGGAAACCTGTGGCACGCGGCCCGGGAGGAGGTCCTTCAGCCTGTCGCTTCCGAAACCCTCAAACGCAATATTCCGGCTCACTTGAGGGATCCCGGGATGCGATGGTTCGGGCTTTCGGTGCGGGCAAGGACCCTTGTCTATAGCATCGACCGTGTGAAACCCGCTGAATTGAGCACCTACGAAGACCTTGCCCACCCCAAGTGGAAGGATCGGTTGGTCCTGAGAACGTCTAAAAAGGTCTACAACCAGTCCCTTGTGGCCATGCTGATCTCGGCCCACGGAAGTGAAAAAACCGAGAAGATTGTCAGGGGATGGGTAAGGAACTTGGTGATCTCACCCTTTTCCAATGATACCAATGTGATGCGGGCCATTGTGGCGGGTCAGGGAGATGTGGGGATCGTGAATACCTATTATTACGGCCGGTTGTTGAGAAAAAATCCGGATCTTCCCCTGTCCATTTTCTGGCCGAACCAGAAGGCGGGGGGCGTTCACGTCAATGTGTCCGGAGCCGGACTGGTAGCCCATAGCCGTCTGGCAGAGTCCGCCCTCCATCTATTGGAATGGTTGTCCACTGAGGCTGCCCAGCAGCTCTTTGCGGACGCCAATCTGGAATACCCTGCAAATCCCCGCGTCTCCCCCCATCCCACCGTTGCCGCTTGGGGAACCTTCGCCCATAACCCCATCAATCTGGAAAACGCTGGTGCGCTTCAGGCGAACGCCATTCGGTTGATGGACAGGGCCGGGTATAAATAAGGGAGGTGAGGGCTCAAGCGATGAACCGATCGGAATGCATCACATGTCTCCCCATGGGGAAGCCAGGAGTGCCGACCCGGGTGGTGAAGATTCTCGGTGCGGTGGATGGATGGCGACTGGTGTCACTGGCGACCGCCCTTGGCGTTTTGATTCCCCTGGTGGTCCTGTTTCTTTTTCTTCTGACGCCGGAAAAAGAGATTCTGGTACATATGGCGGAAACGCTGCTTGTGGAACTCATCGCCAATACGGCAATCCTTGCGGCGGGTGTATTGGCAGGCACATTTACAGTGGGCGTCAGTCTGGCCTGGCTCACCGGAGTCTATGAATTTCCCGGCCGTAAAACACTGTCATGGGCGTTGCTGTTGCCCTTGGCCATGCCGACATATGTGCTGGCATTCGTTTTTATCGGATGGCTGGATTATGCCGGTCCGGTCCAAACCGTTATGAGGGGATGGATTCCGAGCAGTGGAAAGTGGTTTCCCGATGTCCGGTCTGCGGGCGGGGTGATTATCGTCATGACCCTTGCTTTGTATCCGTATGTTTACATGCTGACCCGCAACGCTTTCAGGACGCAGGGTAAAAGGGCTCTGGAGGCGGCGCAATCCCTCGGATGCGGTCGTTTGGAGGCTTTTTTCCGGGTCGCCCTGCCCATGGCGAGACCCTGGATCGCAGGGGGGCTGATGCTGGTCCTCATGGAAGTGCTGGCGGATTTCGGCGCTGTTTCAATATTTAATTTTGACACCTTCACCACCGCTATCTACAAAGCGTGGTTCGGTTTTTTTTCCCTACCGGCGGCG
This sequence comes from uncultured Desulfobacteraceae bacterium, assembly GCA_964631805.1. Taxonomy (GTDB): domain Bacteria; phylum Desulfobacterota; class Desulfobacteria; order Desulfobacterales; family CAZWAE01; genus CAZWAE01. The sequence goes on from CAZWAE010000008.1 coordinate 32,584, forward strand.
GCACAACTATCTACACCGCTTGTGGTGATTGCTTTTGCCATTCTCCTCCTTGAGCAGAAGATGCGTTCCAACATGCGCTTCACCCAAAGCGGTCGCACGGGCGTTGAAACGGATCGGATTTCCCTGACCGGGTGGCGGCGCCAGGCGGCCACGATGTATGCCGGTTTCATGGTATTGATTGCATTTGTCCTGCCCTTTTCCCAATTGTTGATCTGGAGCGTGCGGGTCTTTCCAGCAGAATACAGCCCGAGGTACGGGGCATTTCTGTTCCACTCCCTCCAATTGTCTTTTCTGGCCGCTTTCCTGGTGGTTGCCATCTCCCTGTTTCTTGCGCTGACCCGGCGCCGGCATTCGGATCGATGGTCCAATCTGCTGGTCCGTTTGTCGACCCTCGGTTATGCCATGCCCGGGACCGTACTGGCCGTGGGGATCTTCATTGCCGCCGGCTATTTTGACAATGTTCTCACGTCGGCCGTTCAGCTAATTTTTCCCATGGGGAAAACCCATCTGCTGCGCGGCACCATATGGGTGATGGTGGGGGCATATGCGGTGCGTTTTCTGGCGGCGGGCTTCAATGCCGTCAACAGTGCCATGCACCGGGTGACGCCCGGCATGGAGGAGGCGGCCATGGGTCTGGGAGTTACCGGGATTCGGTTGATAGGGAGAATACACGTCCCCCTGTTGAAAGGCGGGCTGATCACGGCGGCTGTATTGGTTTTTGTGGACGTAATGAAGGAGATGCCCATTACCCTGATGACCCGTCCGTACGGATGGGACACCCTTGCGGTGAAGATCTATGAACTAACCTCGGAAGGGGAGTGGGAACGCGCCGCATTGGCGTCGGTTGTTCTGGTGCTTGCCGGATTGCTGCCGGTGGTGTTGATTACCCGGCATGCGGATGCCGGTTCAGTTTCGTGACAAGGAAAAAGATATGAACCCCATGCTTGAACTTCGCAGCGTTTCAAAATCGTTTGGAAAAAAAACGGTCATAGATGATCTTTCCCTGAAACTCTACCATGGCGATATCGGCTGTCTGCTGGGGAAGAGCGGATGTGGAAAAACAACGGCACTGAGAACCATTGCCGGTTTTGAAACCCCAGACGCGGGAAAAATTCTCATCAACGACCGGACCGTCGCCATGACGGGCCGGGGCGTGCCGCCGGAAAAGCGCCGGATCGGTATGGTGTTTCAGGACTATGCGCTTTTCCCGCATCTGACGGTTGCGGGGAATGTCCGGTTCGGTCTCCGGGGGCTGTCTTCTCTTGAAAAAAACAGGCGGTTACAAGAGATTCTGGAGGTGGTCGGGCTCTCCGAATCTGCGGATGCATACCTCCATGAATTGTCGGGGGGGCAACAACAGCGAATCGCCCTTGCCAGGGCCCTTGCTCCGCGTCCGGAGATCCTCCTCATGGATGAACCATTTTCAAACCTGGATGTGGAGTTGAGGGAGCGGCTTTCCCTGGAAGTCCGGGAGATCTTGAAATCTTATGGCACCTCCACCATCCTTGTGACGCATAATCAGCATGAGGCATTCGCCATGGCGGACGTTATCGGCGTTATGGAGGGCGGCCGGTTGTCCCAGTGGGATTCGGCCTACAATCTGTATCATCGTCCCGCCAGCCGATATGTGGCGAATTTTGTCGGCGAGGGCGTTCTCCTGCCAGGGAAAGTGACCGGAGAGATGACGGTGGAAACCGGACTGGGAACCCTCACCGGCAGGTTCACCTTTCCCTGCCGCGACGGATGCTCGGCCCAGGTGCTGATTCGCCCGGAAGATGTCGTTCACGATCACACCAGCAGATTCCAGGCGGAAATCGTCAAAAAGAATTTTAAAGGTGCCAACATATTGTATACGCTGATGCTGCCGTCAAACCGCAAGGTGCTTGCCCTGGTACCCAGTCATCACAATCACCGTTTGGGTGAGAATATAGGCATCGTGCCGCAGGTCGAGGAGATCATTTTGTTTGAAGATCATGGCATTCGGGTTTAAGGTAATGTCAATGATTGACAACGGCTTTCTGTCTCGCCCGAAAGAGAATGAAATGAAGATTACCTTAGGTTCGGTTTTTTCCATGAAGACAAGGATCGCCCTCGCCGGACTTCTCTTTGTCCCGGGCCTGTTTATTATCGCCGGCGCATGTATGGTTCCGTTCTATTTTGAATCCTCCTCCATGTTTTACAAATTCGGCATCGACAAGGCCCTGTTGCGGGGTGGGAAAATTGTGGGTATGCTGGCCGTGGTACTGCTGATGCTTCAGATGCTGCTGGCGTCGCGCTCCAGGATATTGGACCGCATCTTTTCGCTCAACCGCATCTATGCCTTCCATCGGATAAACGGCATCACCATCGCCATTCTTGCATCGGTGCATCCCATACTCATTCTTGCCGCAGATAATTTTGCTTTTTTCCCTCTGGAAAAGCGGTATTGGCCTGAATTCCTGGGCATCGCCCTGCTGATGGTCCTGCTGTGTATCGTGATCGTGTCCAATTGGCGGCAGAACCTCGGCATCGCTTATGATCGCTGGCTGCCTCTTCATCGTGTTGCGGCGTTGACGGCCATGGCCGCTGTTTTTCTCCACGTCCTTTATGTTAGCGAGACCTATGAAACAGGGACACCCCGGATGCTGTTGTTGATTGCCGCCATCCTGACCTTGCTTCTGGCGATCCGACTCGGGTGTCGTCGGTTTTTCAAATGGGGGAAAAACAGATTTCTCATCACGGGTGTCCGCAGGGCCGGAAAGGCTGCTTTTGCTGTCGACATGCGCCTCTGCAATGGGCAAGATTTCGTCTATATGCCGGGCCAGTTTGCCTTTGTGACGCCGCAGACCCCGAATCTCGCCGCGGAGGAGCATCCCTTCACCCTCTCCTCCACTCCGTCCCAGCCTGCTACACTGCAGATCACCGTTCGTCAGTCCGGTGACTGGACCGATGGTATTCGGCACCTCAAATCCGGAGACCGCATGACCGTGGACGGTCCTTACGGCCTGTTCACCCATCTCTTGATTCCCGCAAACGATTCCATCGTTATGATTGCCGGAGGCATCGGCATAACGCCCATGTTGAGTATGCTCCGGTTTATGGCGGATCGCGGGGAACAAAGAAAGGTGCTGCTGATATGGAGCAACCGGACGGTAGAATATATGGTTTTCCGAAAGGAAATAGACGGGTTGAAAAACCATTTGGCTGGCCTGCGTGTGCTCCCTATCTTTACAAGGGGAAAAGACGGCAACGATCCTAATCATCGGTTGGATCAGGCCGCCCTTAAAAGAGTTTTAGAGGGATGGAGCCGAAGATCCGGCGTGTTCATCTGCGGTCCCCCGGCGATGTCGAAAACGATTTCGTCAGCGGTAAAAAAAATCGGCTTCAACCGTTTTAATATTTTTACCGAGAGATTTCAGGTTTGAAGGCTTCCCGCGATTTTCCACAAGGTATCGTTTACATTTGCTGTAAAGCAATTAGCTTAAAGTAATAAACTTCGGCAACAGGAGCAAATCATGAAAAAAATATTGATCATGCTATTGATAGGGGTTGGTTTCGGTCAGCCATTTGCGACCGCAAAGGAGTGGAAACTGGATCCGGCACATTCCAACGTTTTGTTTGACGTCAGACATATCTACTCGTCGGTGGGTGGACGGTTCCCCGATTTCAACGGGAAGGTGTATTTTGATCCGGAAAATCCGGAAAAAAGCAGTTGTGAATTTGTGGTCAAGGTGGACAGCGTCGATACCGCCAACGGCAAGCGGGACAACCACCTGCGGTCGGATGATTTTTTCGCGGCGAAAACCTATCCGGAGATGACATTCAAGTCCGGAGAGGTGAAGCATTCAGCGGGAAACCGGTATGTCCTGTCGGGAGAGATGACGATCAAGGATATCTCAAAAGAGATGGAAGTTGAATTTACCTACTTGGGACAGAAGGAGCATCCCTTTAAAAAAGGCCAGATGGTGGCCGGCTTTGAGACCCGTTTGAAGATCGACCGGTTGGATTTCAACGTCGGCAACGGCAAGTTTTACAAAATGGGGGTAGTGGGTAAAGAGGTCAATATCTTCATATCACTGGAAATGACCCGCGGTAAATAAAGAATTTTAATGGCCCATCGGCTGGAGCGGGGGAAGCTTTAGCATAAAATTGACATTGACAGAGGCCAATATTATCTTGTGCAATAGGCTGCAGGCAGGAAAATGCTCTGGGAACCCTCCTGCGGAACTGCCAACTTGAAACATCCGGCCTGAGGAAGAATCGGAGACCACCTGTCCGGCAGCCTTTATTGTGATTGCGAAAAGATGATGTAAATCGATCTACAAGGAGATAAGGCCATGAAACAGAAAGATAAAAAGAAAAAAAGCAGCAAAAAAATAAAGGATTCCCGCTGTTACTACGTTGTCGACACCTGTGGATGCGTCGTCGGCACCTATAGTTGTGACAGTTCGGACATGTCCAGCTGTAAATTTGAGAGCTGTTGCTGATTAATTCCTAATAACCAAAAATAAAAAAAGGCCGGGAATTTAACCCGGCCTTTTTAATTAGTATCGTCGCACTATGTCGCCCCACACCTTGTCGATATGGGCAAGGGCGGCGTTACAGGCCGCCTCTGGTTCATGGGCGGCTATGGCGTTCAGAATTTTCAAGTGGCCCGGCAGGGACTCGCGCTGCGCCTCAATATCCGGGCGATCGCCCTTGCGTCCGGCCAAAAGGGCCTGTCGCATGGTGTAGCCCATCTGGGCGATCAACTCATTGTGGCTCGCTTCCAAAATGGCCGTGTGAAAACGCAGATCGAGCAGTATGAACTCCCGGTGGAGATAGCCGGTCTCATCCTTGAGCGCAGCTTCCATTTCAGTATATATCCCCTTCAATGCGTCAATTTCCGACGTAGTGGCCCTCCGGGCGGCCAAGCGTGCCGCCTCTGCTTCGATGATGCGGCGCACTTCGATCACATTTTTTTGAAATTCCACACGATCGCCCCCATCCAGTTTCCAAATCAGCACATCGGAATCGAAGAGGTTCCATTTCCGGCGTGGCTGGATCTGGGTGCCAATCTTGGGTTTCAAATGGATGAGGCCCTTCTCCACCAGCACTTTGGTGGCTTCCCGCAGTACCCCTCGGCTGACATCGAACTCCCTGCACAGCATCTCTTCATTGGGCAGGGTTTCACCGGGTTGATAGACGCCTTTGGTAATGCGCATCCCCAATTCCTCGACCACATATTGATATAATTTGCGGCGTTTCTGTTTTCCGAGCATGTTCTCCCGATCCTCCGGTTTCCATCCGCTTTGGTAAATGATTATATGATATGATGTACAGGGTATATTCAAACTCCCCGGGCGTCAAGTGTTTGGCTCTTGATAGTTTAGAGCATTTGAGCATTCGAATTTAGGATTTGTTTCGGATTTCGATATTCGAATTTCGTATTTATTCCGATCAAAAGGAAGAGATCCCCTTTCATGCGTAACCCAAAGTTTTGCCCTCTGTGTTAGGATTCTTTATCCGTCAACGCGTTGTCAAAAAGGGGTTGACAAATAATCGGAAAGGAATAGGATGGATATTCATTATATGAATATATGATAGAATGTTTTGGAGGGAGCAGGGCGACACAGTCCATGGTGAATTGATGTCCGGGTTTAAAAATAAGGAGGTCGATATGCAGCAGGAGGAATACATCCGCTTGGAGGAGCAGTACGGGGCCCACAACTATAAACCCCTGGATGTGGTCTTAACCCGTGGTCAGGGGGTTTGGGTGTGGGATGTGGAGGGTATCAAATACCTGGATTGCCTGTCCGCCTATTCAGCGGTCAACCAGGGGCACTGCCACCCACGCATCAGGCAAACCATGATGGAGCAGTTGGACCATTTGACCCTGACATCGCGTGCCTTTCGCAATGACCAATTGGGATTGTTCTACCAGGAGTTGTGCGAGTTGACCCACTCCCACAAGGTGCTGCCCATGAACAGCGGTGCCGAGGCGGTGGAGACGGTGATCAAGACCGTACGCAAATGGGGTTATCAAGTTAAAGGAGTACCTGCCGATCAGGCGGAAATCATCGTTTGCGCCAACAATTTTCATGGACGCACCATCACCATCGTCGGTTTTTCCACGGACGAGGGATCACGGGCCGGTTTCGGGCCCTTCACACCGGGGTTTAAAGTAATTCCTTTCGGGGACATCCAGGCTTTGGAAGCCGCCGTTACCCCCAACACGGTGGGTTTCCTGGTGGAGCCGATCCAGGGGGAGGCTGGCGTGATGATTCCTCCCACAGGGTATCTGGTACAGGCCAAAGAGATCTGTAACCGCAACAATGTGGTTTTGATCCTTGATGAAATCCAAACGGGCCTTGGCCGCACCGGTAAATTGCTGGCCGAGGAGCATGACGGCATCGAAGCGGACCTGACCCTTATCGGCAAGGCCCTTTCGGGCGGTTTTTATCCGGTATCGGCGGTGCTTTCCAATACCGAAGTGATGGAGGTGCTGCAACCCGGAGAACACGGGAGCACCTTCGGGGGCAACCCGCTGGCCTGCGCGGTGGCGCGTACAGCCCTCAAAGTGCTGGTGGAGGAGGGGCTCATCGAAAATGCGGCACGAATGGGCGCCCGCTTCCTGGAGGGTCTCCTGCGCATCGAAAATCCATTGATAAAGGAGGTGCGTGGAAAGGGTTTGATGCTCGCAGTGGAGTTTGATTCAGAGGCCGGCGGGGCGCGCCAGTACGTCCATCGGCTCAAGGAGGAGGGGCTTTTGTGCAAGGAAACCCACGACAACATCATTCGCTTTGCCCCCCCGCTGGTCATCACGCCCGAAGAGGTGACATGGGCATTGGAACGCATCGCCGGTGTGTTAGCAGTTTAAAGGCGGTTGAAAGAGGGGAATTGGAGGGAGAAAACATGGAATTCAAGGATCGAAATTTCCTGAAGCTGTTGGATTATACTCCGGATGAGATCGGTGCACTCCTCGATTTTTCGGTCCAGTTGAAAAGGGCCAAACGCGAGGGGACCGAACACCAGCGGTTGGGGGGAAGAAACATCGCACTGATATTCGAGAAAACATCCACCCGCACGCGGTGTGCCTTTGAAACTGCGGCCTACGATCAGGGCGCGGCGGTTACCTACCTGGGGCCTTCGGGTACCCAGATGGGCGCCAAGGAGTCCATCAAGGATACCGCCCGGGTGCTGGGGCGCATGTATGACGGCATCCAGTACCGCGGTTTCGGTCAGGCGAAGATTGAAACCCTGGCCCGTTTTGCGGGGGTGCCGGTCTGGAACGGGTTGACCGACGAATTCCATCCCACCCAGATTCTGGCCGACCTGCTTACCATGATGGAACATGGCACCAAACCGCTTGAAAAGACCGCTCTGGCCTATCTGGGGGATGCCCGGAACAATATGGGCAATTCTCTTCTGATCGGAGCTGCCAAGATGGGAATGGACTACCGATCCGTGGCCCCGGAAAACCTTCAACCCGATCCCGGTCTGGTGTCCCGGGCCCGGGAAATCGCCGCTGAGACCGGGGCCCGCCTTACCCTTACCGCCGATCTTGCCGAGGGGGTCGGTGGATGCGATTTTTTGTACACCGATGTGTGGGTTTCTATGGGCGAGGCGGAAACGGTCTGGGAGGAGCGCGTCAAGCTGCTGGAACCCTACCGGGTCGACCGGGCGGTGATGGAATTAACCGCCAATCCGGCTGTCAAGTTTCTGCACTGCCTGCCGGCTTTCCACGACCGGGAAACCGAAATCGGCGAGAAGATGTACCAAAAATTCGGTCTGGAGGCATTGGAGGTTACCGACGACGTCTTTGAATCTGAGGCTTCGGTGGTGTTCGATCAGGCGGAAAACCGCATGCACACCATCAAAGCGGTGATGGTGGCAACGCTGGCAGGTATTTAACCCGATCGTTACTGATT
>CAZWAE010000009.1:0-1998 GCA_964631805.1 uncultured Desulfobacteraceae bacterium
GGAATCGTCCTCTTTTTCGGGAGATGTATCTTTATCCTGTTCAGCCTTCTCCTGCTCTTTGGAATCGTCCTCCTTTTCAGATGCGGTGTCCTTCTCTTCCTCCTGCTTTTCGGAATCCGCCTCTTTCTCAGGCGATGTGTCCTTTTTTTCAGCCGGTTCGTCCTTTTTCTCGGAGGTATCCTGCTTTTCCTCTTGGGAATGATCCTCCTTTTCAGGTGCGGTCTCTTCTTTTTCCTCCTGCTTTTCGGATTCCTCCCCTTTTCCAGATTCGGAGTCCTTTTCCTCCCCGGCCTTCTCGGATTCCGCCTCTTTCTCAGACGAGGTGTCTTTTTCCTCCCCGGATTCATCCTTTTTTTCAGCTTCGGAATCATCCTTTTTTTCGGGGGTATCCTGCTTTTCTCCCTCGGCTTCGGGCTCCCGAGCTTTATCCTGAGTCTTTTCAGTCGGAGGAGTATCCCCTTCGGCTTCGGGCTCCCGAGCTTTATCCTGAGTCTTTTCAGTTGGAGCAATATCCCCTTCGGCTTCGGGCTCCTGAGCTTTATCCTGAGTCTTTTCAGTCGGAGCAGCTTCCCCTTCGGCTTCGGGCTCTATCGCTTTTTCCCGGGCCTTTTCAGCCTGAGTTGCTTCTCCTTCAGCTTCGGGCTCCTTCTCTTTTGATTTAGTCCGACCGAGTTTTTCGCGTATGGTTTCCTCCACCTTCTCTGAAAAGCTATCTTTTTCCGAAGGCGTATCGGATGAACCGCTGTTTTTATCTTTATCCATGGATCCGGTGTCCTCGGGAATTACATGGGTTACTGCAGGGTTGAAATGACGCTATGATGACGGTTTTTTAAACAAGTTGAGCCAGCGCTTGGATTTTTTTGGAGACTTGGGCCGGTTGGGTCTCGGTGGCCTGTCCTGAGCAGCGGGTTTGTATTCGGGGATGCCTTGCGTTGCCCCGGGATGACCCCCTGCCGGGAAATGCTTGGGCATCGACCAATCGAGGGGGCCTTCTCTTCCAGAAGAGGCTTGGATCGTTTCTTTTGCCGAAATAGGCGGTTCGAAACGATACGCAAACTCACCGTTGGCATCTAGATAAGCATAAATCCCGGTGCATCCCTCTCCTACGGCCATCCTTTTGAGTAATTCACTGGAAAGCTCCGGCAGCAGCATCTGGGTGAGGATATGGTCGACATTTCTGGCGCCGGTGTCAACCTCGGTACACCGGGCAGCGATGGCGGCCACTAACTCGTTGCTGTATGTGAGTTCCGTATTATGGTTCTGTTCAAACCGTTTCTGAATATGGGCCAGTTTCAGACGGACAATGCTTTGGATGACACGGTCTGAAAGGGGAGAGTAGGGCACAATCACAAGGCGTCCCAGGAATGCCGGTTTAAAATATTTCAGCAACTCCTGGCGGATTGCCTCCACCAGTTTCTCCGCATCCGGGATATCCTCTTCATCCCGCCATATTCGGGTGATGATGTCCGAACCGGCATTGGAGGTGAGCAGAATCAGTGTGTTTTTAAAATCAACCGACAATCCTTCGGAATCTTCCAGAGTTCCTTTGTCAAATACCTGGTAGAAAAGCTCCATCACGTCGGGATGGGCTTTTTCCACCTCATCGAGAAGCACCAGACTGTACGGGTTCTGGCGGACCGATTCGGTCAGCACCCCCCCTTTGCCGTATCCGACATAGCCGGGAGGCGCCCCCTTTAGCCCGGATACCGTATAGGCTTCCTGATATTCGGACATGTTGACCGTGATCATGTTCCGGTCCCCACCGTAAAGAAGATCGGCAAGGGTTGCCGCGGTTTCGGTTTTACCGACACCACTGGGACCGACCAGGAGAAATACACCCACCGGTTTGCCGGGATCGTCCAGGTCGGCACGAAATGTTCGAATCCGGCGGCAAATGGCGTCCAGGGCCTGATCCTGCCCAATGATCCTTTTTTCCATTTGCTCTTTCAGGAACAGGACCGTTTTAATGTCATCCGCGAGCATTTTTCCGACCGGAAT
>CAZWAE010000009.1:2098-30763 GCA_964631805.1 uncultured Desulfobacteraceae bacterium
CTTCGATTCGATCCCCGTGATTTTTACCAGTTGCTTCCTCCCGTTTTAAAATGGCGATTTCAACATCGAGCAACTCAATTCTTTTTATGGCATCCTCGAGTTCCGGAGGCGTTCCCGTCTGACTGATCGACACACGGGCGCAGGCGGTATCCAGCACACTGATCGCCTTGTCGGGAAGCTGCCTTCCCGATATATAGCGGTGAGAAAGCCGGACCGCCTCCTTTATGGCCTCATCCAGAATCGTCACCTGATGGTGGTGCTGGAAATTGTCCGCAGCCACGCGGAGCATGTCCATGGCCGATTTCTCATCCGGTTCCTCGATTTTGATTACCTGGAACCGACGGGCCAGTGCAGGATCCTTTTCAAAGTATTTTTTATACTCCGACCAGGTTGTTGCGGCAATGGTCCTCAATTCGCCCCGTGCCAAGGCCGGTTTCAGCAGGTTGGCCGCATCCCCCATGCCCGCCGTACCGCCGGCACCGATCATGGTGTGGGCTTCATCGATAAATAAAATAATCGGTCGGGGAGCACTTTTTACCTCATTGATCACAGATTTCAATCGTTTTTCAAATTCCCCCTTGATGCCTGCGCCGGCCTGCAGGAGCGCCAGGTCCAGAAGTCTTAAGGAGATGGACCTGAGTGGAGGCGGCACATCACCATTTGCGATCCTAAGGGCAAACCCCTCTACCACCGCCGTCTTGCCGACACCGGCCTCTCCGCATAGCATGGGATTGTTTTGTCTCCGGCGTGTCAGGATGTCGATGAGCTGGCGGATCTCGCCATCGCGTCCCTGGATCGGATCGATGCGTCCCTCGGTTGCGCGCCGGGTCAGGTCGTTGGTGTACTGATCCAAGGCGGGAGTCTGGGAGGATACGGAAACGACAGACGGTTCCACCGAGGGTGAAGAGATGCCGGTCTCGCTTGAATTCTGGATCAGATCGGGGATATCCTGTTTGACGGAATCCCGGGGAATTCTTTTCAGAGAGGGAGCGGATTCCAGAATTATCCCCCGAAGAATATCATTGTCGATGAGTGCCAGGAACACGGCGCCGGAGCGGATCATACCCGCATTGAAATAGAGTGAGGAGAGCAGCCATGCCTGCTCCAGCAGGCGCAGTACATGTGGTGTGAGTGCGGGGGTCCTGCTGTTGCCCCGTTTGAATCGGTCGATGGCGCGAGTCAGCTCCCTTGAAACCAGGGCCGATTGCAGGTCATAATACCGGATGATCAGCTGGATATCCGTATCCGTTGCTTCCAGCAGTTTCAACAGGTAGTGCTCGATTTCAACATTGTAGTTGGTTTGGGCCAGACATAGCTGGGCGGCATCTTCCAAGCCGTTCCGGCAAACCGGATTCAGTTTGTCGATGAGTGATTGAAGGTTAAAGCTCATATCGGTTTTCTTTCATAATCAAAGCCAAAATCGTTTTTCAATTGTGTCAGGAGGTGGGGGGATAGTCGAACCTCTCCCTTGGCCCCCTGTTTTTTCCCTGCCCGGAGCCAGGAGGTCCAGCCCAGGCGGGGGCCCTCTTTGGCCGACAGCCGCGACCGGGGAACCTCATCGGCATTGAGTGTCAGTTGAAATTCGAAATCGAACCGGATGCCGGAGAAGAATTTGGTAATCTGGTAGAGTGGTCTGTAAGCGGACCCCGGCGGCAGAAATTCAAGGAACTGATCTATTGAAAGGGATAGAAAATGGAGATTGAATTTTTCGTGCTGGTCCCAGACACGGCGCCCCAACAGCGCATTTTGTCCCAATACCTGGTTCTGTCCCGATAAACCGATCCGTGTCAACTGATCGTCATCAAGCTTAAGCCACTGTCCCACGAGTTGAATCCCTTTAACCGGTGTCTTGAAGTAATCGGACAATATGAGTTCAAGGTTTCTCATGGATCGGGGTTTTTGAGAGAGCAGGGCGGTATAGTTGAGCAGGGCCTGATCTTTTACCGCCATGCGGAGCTGAAGCCCTTCCGTTCCCAACCCCATGAGGGAAAGAAAATATCTGGAAAATGGGCTTTTTGCAGGGTGTGCAAAATCAAACCCGGGGCGATATATTTTTCGAACCCGGTACAGGATCGATATCAACCGATGATTGAATATATCGAGAAAATCTTTTAATGACTTGTCTTTATTCCGAAGGCGTTCGAGAATTAATTCGGTATAGGCGTCAGGCAGGGGGCCTAAACAACCGGCTAATCCCATGAAATTGACCACCATGTTGGAAACATCATCCCCTGTGTCATCCGGTTGAACGTCGAAAATTTCGCTGGCAGGAAAATTGTGGCTGACGGTGGAAATGAAACGGACCGGTTCCGTATCCGGTTTTGAACCCTCCCCGACGGGTGTTTGATCGGCGTAAAGGATTTCGAGCAACCGGACCGCCTGGTAAAACCCAAACTGATACCCCCTCTCGTGAAGCTGATGCTTCAGAGGACGATCTGATCGCCAACCATGGGTTCCCATTTTTTCCAGGCTCCTTCCCGCTGCTGACTATGGATTACCAGGCGGGTGAAGGTGTTAAGCGCGGTATATCGGGGAAAGAACCGGTTCAATACCGACGCCAGAAGAAAGGCGCTGTTACCCACATACAGTCGTTCATCAAAGGTCAGGGAGATCTCCAGACCTCTGCAAAAACCCCTCCAGGCATCATTCCCCATCCGTCGAACCACCCGTCGACAGAACATTTCCCTGATGCCGGAAATCTGCTGATGGTCGTCGGAGTGATCGGTAAAACAGTACAGCCTCAGGATCTCCCGTAGCGCCTTTAAACTATCTTCCCCTTCACTCAACGAGAGGTAATTCAGGGAAAGGTGAGAGATCAGACGCCACAGGGTTCCCCCATCCATGGGGGGATCGATCTGGAGGGTGGGTTTGTCCAGGACCGTGATGAAGGCAAGGGGGGCGGCCTGTTCGATCTTGAGGATGGCACCTGTGGGCAGTTCCGATGCCAGGTGCCGGTTGGTGCAAAGGGTATGGGCGAATATTGTGGTTGCCGGCGGAATGTCCGGATTGAAATCAAGGTCCACAAAGGAGAGGAACATCTCCGTTCCGGGGAGATCGGCCCGGCCCGTTTCCTGGTGGCGAAAGAGAAAAAAGGTGCCATGTTCCGTTTGCTCCATCAGGTGGTCGAAGGAGAAGTAGGGTTTGAACACCGTTACCGTATTTCGAACGTCGGAGGAGGCGGATACGGACTGGATGGAGTGAATTTCCGTGGTTTTTTCCCTTCTTTTGTCGGGATGAATTCGGTACTCGTCCCGCCTTTCATCCACCCGGATCGGGTCGGTGGTCTTGGGAAACAGGTTGATCACCGGGGTGCAACCCAGACAGAAGGTATTCCTGTCGATGGTGAGCCTGCCGGCGGGCATTTCATCCATCATAAAGAGAAGGTCGAAGAACTGCTCGGAAGCATTTTGCTCCAGGTGGTGTACGTCCAGAAACAGAAATTTTTCAGGAAATGTGAAGTACTCCTGAAGCAGGCGATAGCCGTCATGGGCATTGGGCGGATAAGGAAGGACATCCTCATCCGGGGAAAAGCCGACGGGCAAAATGGCATCATCGGGAAGAAAGTGCGGCCACCCTCCGGTTTCCGGTAGAATCGCCGACCATGTAACGTGGTTGAAGAGGAGTTCATACAGGGCATGCACCAGCATCCGGTCTCCGTTGAGGTAAAACCGGAGACGATTTAAATTCATCTCTGTGAGGGGACCGGCCATGGTGGAGATGCGCAATCGCAAAACCAGGGCCACCTCGGGTGCGTTGTCCAGGAAATTGTACTTGTCTGTGGATTCAAAGACCGCCTCGGTCACGGCTACCGGGAGCAGTTCCAACGGGTAGCAGGTCCTGAAACGGCATGTCTGCCCCTGCTCTGTTTGGGCATAAAGCGGAGTGTGTCTGGGAATTACATGAGGGGAGGTGAGTTTGCCCTGGGCCGGGTCCACGTCAAACCGTGCAATGGACATAGAGGGGATCGGACTGACGAATTGCGGATACAACGTGCCTAAAAGGGCTGCGGACAGCCGGGGAAATTCGCTTTCCAGATCGTACTGGATCCTTGCCGTTAAAAACGCGAACGACTCGATGAGACGTTCGATGTGGGGATCCGGGCTCTGATCGAGTCCGAGTTCAAGCCGTCCGGCCACCTTCGGGTATTGTCTGGCAAATTCGCCGCCCCGCCGGCGCAGATAAGTCAGCTCCCGCTTGTAGTATTCGAGGAGTTCGTCATTATCGATTCTCATAAATATCCATGGTGCCGGTCCTGTCCTGATATACCGTCAGAAAAGAAACCGGAACTCTGACCGTATCTACTACGATGATTGCATCGATGACGATCGTGAGGGTCTTTTCATTGACTCGGACGGGTTCGATCGAAACCCCGACTTTTTTTAGGCGGGGTTCGAAAGAGGATATCGCTCGAATCATTCGGCGAACCAGCCGTTCGCGGTCCGGTTCACTGGCTGTGAAATAGGTGCCGAAATCCGGCATGCCGTAATCGATTACGGTCAGATCGCCCTTGTCAAATCGAGATGCCGGAAGAGAGGTGCGGGTGTTTAGCAGCCAGGTCAGATCCCGTCGGACAGACGCATAGAGTTGTTTACGGTTAAGCGTCCGAAGGGGCCTGCGCTCTCTTCGAATATTCGGCTGATGATCGACCAACCGGTCGACGAGAGATGCTCTGACCCTGAAAACGGTTTGTCCTCTGCGCAACGGCATAACGATTCAGTCCGGCGGCCTCGACATCAGCCCCCCACTTGACTATGGGGGGTTGCCGTATCGGTTACCGGTTGCTTTCCCTATATCTGTTCCTTTGTGAACCTTAAGCAACCGAGTTCGTTTTCAGGTCATGCTCAATGGGCTGAACACCGTCGCTCTGGGAACCGTCTTCCTTGTTTTTCGGGTCATAGATATATTTGACCTTGCTATATGCCAGGGAAACATTTTCCATGGGCATATCACCGCCGCCGCCCGAGATGTTGAAATTGGAGATGATGACATCATCCATGACAATCTCAAGGTACTTGATCGGTTCGTTCCCGCCGTCCGATTTGAAGCACTCCACTGTGGCAGTTTCGTATTGGTGGCCTTTCCAGCAGGAGCCGATCAGGTCGTCCGTGGCCGAATCGATGGCTTTGGTAAAATTGAAATCCATATGGTTGGCCATCTCTATGGTGGAACCGGAAGACCCCCTCAGCGGGGATGCCGGCTGGGCAAAGCCGTGGTTCCAGGATAGAATTTCAATCCAGTCTGTGTGATTTACATCGGTGCTTTCACCTGCAACATCATCAAATTTAATAAACATGTTCGAAGCCATGAAAGTTCTCCTTTCTAAAGGAAACGGTCATGGGGTCGGGCGCACGGTCCATTGCGCCGAAACCCCTGCCGCCAGTCATCCATTCAATTTAAGTCCGGACCGTCCATCTTTCCGTGCCCTTTAGGCTGCCGGCGGCGGTAATTCAGCCACCAGCCGGATCGACGTGGTCAACTCTTCGAGCTGGAAATGGGGACGGAGAAAAACTACGGCTTTGTAACAGCCCGGTTTCCCCGGGATCTCCGTTACATCCACCCTGGCCTCCCGGAGGGGATATTGCGCCTTGATCTCCTGACCGGCATCATCCTTGCCCAACACATAATTTCCGATCCAGCGGTTGAGAAACGCTGACACGTTGTCTGCGGTAAGGAAACTGCCGATCTTGTCCCTCATGATGGCCTTAATGTAATGGGCAAAGCGGGATGCTGCAAGGATATAGGGCAGCACTGTCGAGATCCTTGCATTGGCGTTAGCGGCAGCTGTATCGTAGACTTTCGGTTTCTGAACGGTTTGTCCTCCGAAAAAGGCGGCGTAATCGGTTCCCTTGCAGTGAACAAGGGTGATAAAGCCCAGATCGTTCAATTCTTTCTCCCGACGGTCGGTAATGGCGATCTCGGTGGGGCATTTCAGTGCAATGTCGCCCTCGTCGGTGTTGAACGTATGGGTTGGCAGTCCCTCCACCAGTCCGCCGCCCTCCACACCGCGAATGGCGGCACACCACTTGTATTTGGCAAAGGCATTGGTGATCCGCTGTCCCAGTGCATAGGCCGGATTTCCCCACAGGTACTTGGAGTGATCCTTACCGTCCACATCCTCTTCAAAGTTTAGGCCCTCCACGGGGATCGTTTCAGCTCCGTAAGGCAACCGCATGAGGATATGGGGCAGCACCAGCGATACATATCGGGAATCCTCGCTGTCCCTGAATGAGCGCCATTTGATCAGTTCCAGGCTCTCGAATATCTTGGCCAGATCCCTGGGGACGCCCAGCTGGGTAAAGGCATCCATGTCAAACAGTTTCGGGCTGGCAGACGCGATAAACGGTGCGTGAGCTGCCGCTGCCACGTTGGAGATCTTTTCGAGCAGTGCCATATCCTGCGGATGGCGGCCGAACTCGTAGTCCCCGACGAGCATCGTGTAGGGACTGCCTCCGAATGTGCCGTATTCTTCCTCGTAGAGCTTTTTGAACAGTTGGCTCTGATCGAACTCCACAGCCTTTTCCAGGTCGTTGAGCAACTCTTTTTTGGTGATGTTGAGCAGTCTCAATTTGAGCATCACACCGGTTTCGGTGTTCATCACCAGGTAGTTCAAGCCTCTCCATGACGCCTCCAACTGCTGGAATTCGGAGTTGTGCATGATTTCGTTCATCTGGTCCCCGAGCAGCTGATCAATCTGGGCGATGCGGTCATTGATCATGGCAGCGGTGTCGGCGCTGACCGTCATCCCCTCATCCAGAATCTGGGTGACCAGCTCTCCGATGAGATCCCGTGCGTACGGCATCTGGGATTCGTCCCGCACCATATTGCCATTTTGGGCGATTTTATCCAGCAGGCTCAATTCCTGTCCCTCGGCCGAAGCCTCGGCTCCCTGCTCTTTGGTTTCTTCATCAGCCATGATATCCTCCTATGTCTTCTGTGCCGTTTCAGGCATGTCGTCAGATTTTTTCTGAGATGCGTTCCTGTGCTTACTCTTCAGCCGGTTCTTCCGGTGCTGCTTCTTCCGGTGCGGCTTCTCCCGCCGCCTCGTCACCACCACCGGTCAGCGCCTTGAGTTCTTCAAGGCTCTCCGTGCTGGAAACCACATCCTGAAGCAGGGAGTCAAGGTCGTCGTTGCCGTCCAGCTTTGTCAGAAGGTCGGACAACCGCTGTCTGGCATCATACAGTTTTTTAAGGGGTGTGATTTGCTTGAGTACGCTTACCGGATCAAAATCATCCATGTTGTTGAATTTCAACTCGACATTCAATTTGCTGTCGTCGTTGAGCAGTTTGTTTGCCACCTGGAATACCAGACGAGGATTCGCCGATGCCATGACGTCATTGAAATTGTCCCGATCAATTTCAACAAATTTCCGGTCCTTTATCTTCGGGAGCGGATCTTCGGGACTTCCGGATAGATCAGCCATGATTCCTCCGACAAATGGAAGTTCTTTCATCTGGATGGCATCCCCGATCTCCACATCGTAGGTGATCTGGACCCTGGGCGGCCGAACACGATCTAGTTTGTGTTGAGTACTTTCAGCCATGATTCTCCTCCCTAATTTCAGTTAACGTTATTGTTCTGTGCATTTCATACCTGTCATACCGACATTTCAATCCCTACATTCTGATTCCCAATAAGTTAAAAATAAGATTCAGATCCTGTTTGTCATTAACCAGTTCCTGAAGCAATTCGGTCAATGTCATGTTTCCCCATGAGACTCCGCGCCTGACAAGATAGGGGGTGGGGCTGTGGGGTTCATGTATAAAAAGGTAATCGGCTGCTTCGGAAAGCATCCGGTACGCTTCGGCCCGGCTGCGGATGGACAGCGCCACCGAAGGCATCTCATCTCCTTTACCATAATCATAGGATGTTGATTCGCTATCATCGCCTTTGTTTGATTCGTCCGTTCCGGGTGACGTTTCTACCACTTCTCTTTTCTCCTTGAGAAAGGTACCGATCAGCTTGTGGATCTCCTCCACTGTCTTTTTCAACTGTAGCAGGCTCGGACCGTTGTTGCCACATTTTTCATCTAAAAAATTATCCAGAGCAAGCAGGTTCTCCAGAGCCCCGCTTAAATCCTTGTGCTGGTGTTTATAAAAGGCGGCGGAGGTGAACATGACGCTGCTGAGGAATTTGGCCCGCGTGACCTTGTTCTTTTTTTCAGCCTCCTCAAAACCCTTCTTGTCTGAAACTGCCAGGTTTTCCAGTATGTTGGCCTGTTCCCAGTCGGCAAAATGATACTCTGCGGAATCCCTTGTCTTGGGTCGGGTAATCGCCTGGAATTTTATCTGGATGGCAAATTTTTCATTTACCCATACCAGTGGGGAGATGCGTGCTTCGACATCCTCATCTTCGATGGCCGGGTACATGTCGTCCCAGAAGGTCTGGCTCAACGCGAGTATGATGCGAAGTCCTTCGCGGATGCCGTAGAACCCGTTTAAGTGAAAAAGGGCCTCCATCAACCAGACGGCAATTTGCAGATCCTTGGAACGATTTTCAATGGCTTCCCGGCACAGATCCCGTACTTTTTCCCAGTCCGCCCTTTTCAGCTCCCTTTCCCATACCCCCTGGGGAAGGCTGGCGTCATCCTCTCTGCGGGCTTCCCGGATGAGGTCGTAAGTATTATCATAGCGCAGATCCTTACCTGCGGGCGTGTCTTCCGAGACAGGCCTGAGCACGGCATCCATCTCCATTTGGAACAGGGTGCCGATTGCAGCCGGGTTTCCCGCATCCGATGCTTCCGCATCCGACGGTCTCTCCGGTTTTTTCTCCGCCCCTTTTTCCTCTTCGCTCACTTCATCCTCCCATGATCAACTCTGTTTTCCGGTTGAAAATTCTTCCATCATTTCCTGTGATGCCTGGTCTTTTGTTGACACAGGTTCCAATTCCGGTGCTTTAATGGGGAAATAGGGCATTACCAGCACTTGTTTCTTTTTCCCCGGGGTCAGGATAACCATTCGCATGAAAACTCGGGTTTCCGGCAGATTCTCGTATGCAGTGTCTGCATTATCTTCAGCGGTTCTCGTGCGGACCAGAAACTTTAGCGTATGTGGTTTCGGGTCTGCCAGCTCGGCAAAATCTTCAGCGGAGGCGGCGTGAAATGCCAGCAAACGAATGAGTGCCCACTGGTTTTCAAAGAGAAACGTTACCGTTTTATCTTCGATTCGTACACCGGCCTGGTCGCCGGCGAAAAATGGAGAGGAAATGGAATCCTTTGCCCAGCGGAGCGTTACTGTAATGGGATCACCGTAGCGCCACCGGCCGAGTCGTTTTTCCTCATTGTACCGGTGCGACTGGTTCCCCGCCTTGAACTGCCACTCGATGATGCGGTTTCCCCCTATTTCATAGCTCCGATTCACTCTGAATTCAATATCAAAGTCAAAGGAGGGTTCGTTTTCCTTCACATTCCCTTCATCATCCGTAAAAGTGGCAAACACAGGGAACTTTCCGCTTTCTTTCGTTCCATCGATGAAAGCGGCAAACAGATGCCGTACCGTTCCCATCTGATTCAAAAAGGCGACCGCTTCGTCTCCGGAGGTTCCAAACAACCGACTTTTTCCGAGCAGCTCTTTCAAGGTCCCGGCCTGACCATCATACAGCTTGAAAAAGCCGCGGATATCATCCGGTGTTACCTCGGTATACACCTTTTGTCCGGTTAGCGGTGCAAATGGAAACCGTCCCGCCAGACGAGTGTTAAAATCTTCGCTCAATACTCGGTAAAGGTTCTGGACCTTCCGGGAGGCGAGCATTTCACTCTGTTTATACAGCAGTCGGCGGAGTTCATCCCGTTTGCGGAGAAAAAGGTCCCCTGATCGGTGTTCCAGGTCTTTCAGGGAGATCTCTTTGAGGTAGTTTTCCGGGGAGATCTTGTCCATTTCGAACCGGACGAACTTTTCAAGCACGGTGATGGAATTCTCAGGTTTCTTGTTATTGTATTTGTTCAGTTCATCGATGATACGTTGCCATTTGAATAGTATTTGCTCCTCTTCCCGGTTATTCAGGATGCCGGAATCAGAGGCGAATTCGGCCAACGGTTCTGCAAATGCCAATGCCAGATGTTCCACACGCTTCCGCTGAAGTTTGAGGTGGTTTTCGAGTTCCTTTTCATCCACGCTGTCGAATGCGGCCAGGGACAATTTTTCTTTTCCGTCCCACCAGGACAAGTTGCCACCTTTGATCATATACAGGTTTTCGGTGTCCAGAAAGTCATCCACGGTATGGAACATGGAGGCGACCTGGCGGTATAGGATTTCGGTCAACAGGTGTTGCGAATCCATAAGGTCCAGCTGATTGAAATATTCGAGAAGACGTACCAGGTGGGCCGACGCTTCCCTGAAATTTTTAATGGCGGACAAAAGCTCCGATTCTTTGCGCTGCCCGTTTCGTTGCAGTCTTGTCGGCATCTCCTTCCAGGCCTTGCCGAGGTTGTCCATCAATTTGTTTTCCATCCCGTTTTGGGCCAACCGGACGATGATGTGCTGGAGTTCCGGTGGGATATTGTCCAGCCCCTTATTTAAAAAACCGTCATAGGGTTCGAAAAGGGTGACCACCTCTTCCAGGATCGGCACATCCCACCGATGGTTTTCGGTGGCATCCGCCTGGACTTCCCAGCCCGGCGTCATCTCAAACACCATAAACTCCTGGTCCAGCAGCAGCGCCAGATCATCACGCAGCCGGATGGCCCTTTGGGACAGTTGCCTTTGGATGTAATCGTTCTGGCGATCCACCAGGTAGCCGGTGAGAGAGGTTTTGCTCTGCTTAATCTGGGTCTGGAGTTTGAGAAACGCGGTTTCGCCATTGGTCCTGATTTCGGAAATAAGTTTGTCGCCGATAAACTCCAGTCTGCCCAGTTTATCCAAAAGTTCAACAAAAGGTTCCCCGAGATCGAATGCCGAACGGAACACATAGGCGTATCGTTTCTCCTGCAGGATCTGTTCGGTGCGATCGAATGTTTCCAGAAGCGTGTGGATCAGTTCACCGTCCTTTTCAGCACTGCGCTGGTCTTGACTGAATCCATCCAGCTGCATTTTCAGGGCGGCAAGATAGCTGTGGATGTCATGGTCGTCAAAGAGCTTTCGGTACAACCGGTCGGTCAGCTTTTTCAGAGTGAAGAACCGGGTCTTTAACCGGAAGATGCGGGGGTCGAACACCTTGTATTTGGATCTCCGCAACGCGTTGAGGTAGGTCTCCGAATCGGTGTAGAAGCTTTCACCGAGAGTAATGCCGAAAACATACGCGGCAAGGTCACCAAGCGGTTTTACGGTTTCCGATTTTCGGATATCGTTGTATATACGGATATGATCTTCCAGTTCTCTTAATTCCCTGACAAACACCTGGAGGGTTAAAAATTCCGACATCTCCGCCACACCGTTTGCGGCGACAGCCCCTTCTTCTGAAGCGATCCCCCGTTCCGCTTTGGTAAATATCTCTTTCGCTTTCTGGTTGAGCTGGAAATAGAGCCCCTTCAGGATGATCTCCTCAAATGCAAGGATCATCGCCTTGGTGTTGTTTTGATTGATGTCGCTGAACCAGGATGTTGGAATAAACAGAGAGCGGTAGGTACTGATTTTTCCCATGTTTTCCAGCAAATATTCAGCGGATTCGGAAAATGGGGATTTTTTCCGAAGCAGCGTATACAAAACGTCGCTTCGTGTAATGTCGTATGCCCGTCCCAGTTCCCCGGCGTCATCCACCACCTTTTTGAACACCGGCATCGCCTGGTTGATATCCGCGTCGAGCAGGCTGTAGGATCGCCACAACCCGAATATCCCGATAAGGGTGATGAGCAGGACCGTCACTTGCAGGGCGAGGACTTTCCGGTTGCGGGTGAGCAGTGTTTTTGCCACCGGTCTGGCCAGACCGGATTCCGGAAACACCTTTTTTTCAAACAGGTTTCTTGCAAAAAAGGTGTTTTGTTCTTTGGCGGCGGGTTCATCTGCACCGCTGAAGTAGATTCCGCGGGGCGCGAACGTTTCATGGTACGCCCCCTGCTTGAACAGGTGGTCCAGAAAAACCTGCAGCGGCTCCTTGAGGGATTGGATATTATCAGCAAATAGAAACAACCCGTCGCTTTCGCTGACATTGGTACCCCGTGTGAACAACTCATACTGGAGCAGGGACAGTTCCCGGTTCACATCACGGAACGCCTCTCCCGTCCACTCCTCGGCATATGCCGTACCGGTTCCGTAGGGAGATGACCACCCGAAGATTTCACCTTTGAACCGGCCGGGCACCTCACGGCAAAAGCTTTTGAAGCCCTCTATCCGGTCACATTTTGTGACCATGACATAAACGGGGAAACTCATCCCGAGGATTTTCTGAGCCTCCCAGATTTTTTGGTATAGAAGGTCGGCTTTTTCGGCGATTCGCGTCATATCCGGTACCGGTTTGCCATCCGGGGTCAGCAGATCGGTGCAGGGGATGGTGATCACGGCGCCGTCTATGGGCCGTGCCATCCGGTGCTTCTGGAGCAGTCGGAGGAGCAGCTTCCACAACCGCTCATTGGAGGAATGGCCGTCCTCCCGCAGGACCAGATCCCCGGCAATATCCAGCACAACCCCCTTTTCGAAAAACCACCAGTTGCAGGGCTGTTTAACTTCAGTCCCCTTCCCGAAGGGATGATCCATGGACAGATTGAGTCCGCTGGTATCCAGTGCCCGTGTTTTCCCCGATCCCGATTCGCCCAGCATCAGGACCCAGGGTACCTGGTAGCGGAAGTTGGGACCGGAAACCTTCTCTTTCAGCGCTCGCACCGCTTTTGAAAAGGAACGGCGAAGCTTGAGACCGGAAAGCTTTGCCACCGGAGCTGCCGGAAGTACCGCTTCGGGAGTTTCCGGCGCCATCTCTTCAGGGACCGTTTCCTCTTCCGGCGATTTTTTACCCGCGGATCTGAAAATCATCAGGATCACCAGAATGACGACGAGGATCGCAATGACCGTGCCGGCCAGCACCAGCGGCATCATAGGCTGAAGATTGGCGATGAATTGTTGAATCGATCCCATATGATACTGTCCAGAAATCTCTTTGCACCCTAATGTGTCCGGGTGCGGTTGTATGATCTAAATCGGATCGGATGTTGCCTTTAAAAACAGTCGGTCGACCCTATTTAATAAAGTTCTCCACGAGATGTACCATGTCACGGGTCAGATGGAGCCATAACCCGTGGGAGGCCGCTAAAAAAAAGAGCATCACGGCGGCAATCAGGGCGATCCAGCGGCCGATATAGGGAAAAGGCCGGCTCTGAGCCTGCTGCACGGTGTAGGCGTATGCCTCCGGGAACAGCCGCCGGGTTTCGCTGTCCAGGTCCGGGTTTCGATTAAAAATGAAGGCAAAGAGCTGCCGCCGGTAGAAATCCAGTTTCCCCTTGTCATCTTTATCCCTGAATTTTCCCCTGAATCCCAATGAGAGGGCCAGGTGGTAGACCGCCGCCATGCCGGTGAACGCGGCGTCCCTTTCCTTTAACAATTTTTCTAGCCGTTGGAAGAGCACTTCGCCGGCCACGTATGTGCCGAAAATGGTAAATTCAAGCAGGTTGGTTTTCCAGAGTTCCCGGCCGTCCCACTCTATATGCAGAAATATTTCATCGGCCAGAGCAGCCATGACGTACTGGGCTTCCTGGTAGAATCGAACACCGTATTCCCCGCCTCTTTTACCCGCTTCAAGGGCTTGTGCCTCAAGGATGCCCAGCAGCCGGGAATGAATCGTTTTAACCGTTTGCTTCCCGGCATCGGCATTTTCTTCCTTTTCGGTAGAGAGCAGCTTGTCTGTCTTTGCGAGTATGGCGCGCTTCTGATGGATAACCTCCCGATAGAACTCCTGGAACTGCCCGGTCAGATAGGTTTCGTCAATGTTGATAGCAGCCATATTGAACTTTCGGTATATCGCTTTTGGGATCGCTGAATACGCTTCTGCGCGACAGCTTTAATTTTTTACATACAGTACAATTTCTACCGGACGTTGGCCAATTTTTGACTCGGTCATGTTAAACAATTGTAGTTCCTGGTTCGGCTGGATAAATTCCGGGTCGGTATCAACCGCCACCAGGATGACGCCTCTGACCGGAATCAGGTCTTCATCACCCTCGATGCGCCGGCGGGTTGCTCCGAGAATGCGTTTGTCCTTCAGGGATTCGATGACCGGACCGGAACCCATGAGGCAGTCTTCGATCCATGCCAGCGTTTCCTTTTCTGCAAGACCCTCCCGGGCTTTGACCCCGATGATGAGCTCGGGGGTCATCCAGGCATCTTCAATGGTGAGACAAAATGCGCCTGCCTTCAACTCGAAGGGAATCGGCGTATGAGATTCGAGGATACCCTCGTCCAGCATATCAGATATAAAATCGACGACCTGGATGAAGGTGCCTCGAAGGTTGTTATGGTCATAGGGGGCCAGCACAGGGGGAAGCAGACCCCTGCCCAATGATGCGACCTCTCCGACAATGTTGCACAGAGACAGGAAAAGCGCATACGGATGCGAAACTCCGGTATTGAGCACGCCTTCCAATCCCGGCAGGCCGGCCACCAAGTTATGAATTATCGATTTGGTCGTCAGCAGCATGGGGCCTTTCATCACGGCAGCAGGGGATCGCATGCGTTCCGAGAGAAAGACCGCCTTTTCTCTGAAGCGACGGACCAAATCTGTACACAAACCACCGATGGCGGATTGCAATGTTACGGTCAACATCGGCGGGATATAATCCGTCAGGGTATAGGTTTCGTTTTCATAGGCGATTTTTGCCAGGGGAAAGGAGGTGTACTTGGCAGGCGGCATATCGGTTACCAGGAGGCTCAACCGCGGCACCAGCCGCGGGATCGCCAATTCCGATTCACCCGTGTTTTCGTCGGTAACCGGTTTCCCCTCAATGGACCTGTATCGGGCCAAAACCCCTTCAGGGGTGTCGACGCCGATCTTTTTTTCGGGAACGGCCAGGTGAATGGTCACGGGACCTTTTTTTAAATCTTCGGCAAATTGTGTCAAGTCCACTTCAAGGGCTTCGGTATCATCGGATCGATCGCAAACCAGCAGGCCGTCCGGCATGACGGCCTCAAATTGGCGGATTCGAAAGGTGCCGTCAATCAGGATGGACTCGTCGATGACAAGATGCCGGATGCCCCAATGGAACGGCGCCGTCATCGTCATGTGGTAATGGAGCGTCTCGTCGTGGCGGATGGACTGCTGCTGAAAATGATGGGGAGCCAGCAGCATACCTTCGTGCCATTGAATTGCGTCGGGCAAACGGTGTGCATCAGCCATCATCAAATCCTTCCTCCTGAAGCGGGTACCCCGTCAGGTGTATCACTCGTCAATATTTTCTGTGGAAAAGCCTTTTTCCTGAAGGCGAAGGTTCACATTCGTGAAAGGATCAATGCTCACCCGATGTGCACCGGGGGCGTGATAGTTGGCAAAAATGATCGCGCCAACGGCGTGGTGCTTCCATGGCAGTTCAATCAGCGGGATGGTCTGCCCCGGTACCCACTCCCAACTCCACACAAAAAGGGAATCGCCGCCGTTGTTATCCCGTTTGATCTGATCCCGTTTCTGGAACCAATCCCTGGCTTCAAGGCCTTTGAGCAGTTCCAGCAGTTTTTCATCGCCGACCACCACAATATCCACGGCCACCGGAGAGTTTTCATTGACCTTTTCAGAAACATCAACCTTGATGTCGATGTCGGCTCCCATCTTGGCCCTTGAATAGCGATAGGCGGTCTTCATGCCGCCGCAGGACGCCAGAACGACGCCGAGCACGATCAGCCAGACGAAAACAACGGTTTCGAAACCGCTGCGGTGATGTTTATCGGTTTTGCCGGTTTTGTTCATCAAGTATCATTCTGAACTGATATCGGTACCCCGAAAAGGAGCGAATTCCGACGTTCCCGCCGCCGGCCTTATAATTAAGATCACTCCTGCCAGAGAAACGATGTCACTTCGATGGTTTCAGCCGTTAAAGATAATTATCTCGTATTACATTTTAATTGAACATAATTATACCACGTGTCGTTGTGTACTTTGCAAGTTAAAATATAAAACCGAAGGGTTATACTCTAAATATGGAAGAAGTCAGGGAACGGGTACTACATGTTGGGCGGGAAGCCACAGTCCCGAATAGTTTCGGGCGGATATCCACCAGGTTCCGAAACCCCGGACCGGTGAATCTACCCATCGCTGGTTCAGGATTTTTGGCCCATGGCCTGGCGTTGGCATAAAAAATTTCAGAACATCATGGACTGTAAGGTTTGATTGCTGGTGGCAAGCCTTGCTGCAAGGGTTGAGATGATATATCCCTGAAATTTGGCGGCGACTTTCGGGTATTTTTTTTGAAGCAGGGCAAAGTAACGGCCATCCAGTTCATACAGCACGCTGGCCTGCCGTGCAACCGCCGTTGCCGAGCGCGGCGCATTTGAGTAGAGCCCCATCTCTCCGAACACCGTCCCGCCTCCCAGCGTCTGCAGACGGATATAGTTATTCTTCCCGAGAACGATGAGGATCGTGATCTTACCCGATTCGATAAAAAACATCGAGTTGGCCTCATCTCCTTTTTTGAAAAGCGTGTCTCCGGGCGCAATCTGACGCATCTTCAGGCATTTTCTAAAAAGCGCGATCTCCGGCTTGCGGTCGAAAATTTCAGAGAGGATTTCTCGAATGGGAACCCGGCTGGATACACCTCGGACCACTTTTTCAATGATTGCTTCTTCACACCACTCCAAGGCATGATCGAAGTCGGCGAATTTTTTGCTGACCTTGTCCTCTTTGCCGAAAAAACCGCTTCGTTCCAGTTGTTCCTTTATCTCACGGCTGAGGGATGAAAAAACCAGGGTGATGCCCCGGGAGGCGGCAAACTGCTTCATTCGAACAAAGCTGTTGGCCGCCGATATGTCGATATCGGTCACGAGATGAAAATCGAAAACCACGTACTGTATTTTGCTCTCCTCTTCGGTGCCAACCTGCTGTTTGAAATGCTGGAGCAAGCGGTCCGACGTGCCGAAAAACAGGTATCCCTGAAGTGCCAGGGTATAGATTTTTTCCCCATGTGCGTTCAGGACCTTCTCCTGTGCCGGACCCCTCATCACTTTGCTCCTTTGTCGTTTTCCCGACAAGGCGTGTCGGATATAATCGCTCCGACTGTAATTGATGACGAACAATCCCGCTGCGATGAGGATGCCCACGGCAACCGCCTGTAAAAATCCCATAAAGACCACCACTACCAGAATGGCGAGGACCAGAATATAATCGATGAGGGGCAGTTTTTTCCGGGAATCGTAGGCCCAGGTGATCAACAGGTCAAGGCCCTGATAGATCAGAAGTCCGCCCATGATCGGTTTGGGGAAAAAGGTGATCACTTTGGGTCCCAGAAAAAGCACGGCACCGCAGATGGCGCCGTACAGGATGCCGGCGATCCGGTGGCGCCCGCCGAGCCGATATCCGAGAATTGTGTCTGCGGCGGTATGGAATCCCACAGTTCCACCGGCCAGGCCGGTGACCGCATTGGCGGCCCCTGCCACCATCAGGTCGCGATCCAGATCGATGTCCTGTTCGGTTCCGATTTCGATACCGGAGATGATCAACAGGGCGGTAATCGCGCTCAGAAACATAATAGTCAAAATATTCCCGGCCTGATCGGCGACCACTGCGTAGTTGGTGTCGAAAAAAAGAGCGGGACCCACAGGCGGCATCATGTCTCCCCCGGGGAATTCGTTCATCAGTAAACCGATGGCCCTTGCCTGAACCACAGATGTGCCGCTGACGAAAAGATAGGCATAAAATCCTGCGACACCCGTGATCAACAGCACCGGGATAACCAGGTTGTGCTTTACGAATCGGTCCATGAAGTAAACAATGAAGGCAAAGAGAACACCGGGTAACCACAGCATGAGCGTTTGGAGTGTAAAGAGCCGGCCGAAGGTTTCCGACGTGAGAATGATATCGGCCATTACCGGAATACCACCTTTGACGAGCAGAAAACCGGCACCTGCAAAGTAGCCTCCGATAACCGGATAGGGGATGAATCGGAACAGGTTGCCGATCTGGAGGTAGCCAAGGAGAAAAAGCAGGGCGCCTGTCAGGATGGTACTGATCATGATGGCGGCTAAAATCGTGGGGAGTGTTTCGCTGGGTGTCGTCGCTGCCGCAATCGCCGGTACCATCAGCGACAACACAGCACAGACATTTCCCTTTGGGATGGAGATGACACCCGGGATGGAACTGCCCACACCAATGATCAATGCCGGCAGGGCGGTTGCGATCAGAAGAATGCCCACTCCGGTGGGAAGGAAAACAGACAGTTCCCGGTTGAAGATAAAGGCCGCAAGGGAGATCGCAAAGGTGATGTTAAGAATGCTGAGAATCACGGCCGTTACAGCGTTTGGCAGCAGTTCACGCCTGGGTATCGATATTTGCATCATCTGTTTTATCCGTCAATGGGTTCCCGTAAATCAAAAAGCGCGTATACCAATTGTATCACGCGCTCTTTGTAATGTCCCTTATTTTTTTGGAGCCAGCTCATCCATGATGCGTTGCTGTTCCCTGTAATTTTCTTCAAGCTTTTTTTTAACCGCTTCAGCATCCTTTTTCACCCGGGCGGCACGGGTGACATACTCTTTTATTTCAGCCAATTTACCTGGGAGGGCTTTTTGATTCGGTTTTTCATTTGTGGGTTCAGCCGGTTTCCTTTTATCCACGACGGGTTTAGGCGTTTCCGCTTTGTCTCCCAAAGGAACATGGATGATCTCACTGGGCCCGGTGGGGTTCGGACGGTCTGAAAAGCGCATTACTCCGTTTTCATCCCGCCATTTATACAGCCGCATCATTGGCTGATCCGGTCTTTCCGGTTTTGGAGTGTTCTTGTCCAGGACCGTGGAAACTTTTTCTGCGACCTGTGGCAATGCTTCCTTTTTCAATCGGGAAACGCTTGATTTTAAATCAGTAAACGCTTGTGTGGATATTTCAGGCATTTTCAGCATATCCAGCCGCAGCAGTGGCCTGCCGTCCCGTCCCCTTATAAAAAAAGGAGCGACGCATGCGGCAATGACCGCCAGCACCACGATTTTGACAAATAACGGGAATCCGCTTTTTTTCATTACAGATCATCTCCAAAGCCAGTTTGAATTGCAGTTTGGGTAATTTAGGCAACCGAAAAGTGGTTTTCAAATGCGCCTACGCTTATGATACAAGGCTATTTTACACGTCAAATGACGATGTTGACCATAATCGGTAGCGTTCTGTCCAGAGGTCACAGCTTTTGAATTTTTTGACCCGGGTCAGATTTTGGCTTGAGGAATTCTTATTCCTATATTCCATTTCGGTGTTAAACACAATATAGTAGAGTGTCCGTCCAGAAAAAGGGATTTTCGCGTAAGATCAAGGAGGATGTCAGATTTAGCCCGTAGGAATAGCACATACGCTTGAGCTGTTTTGAGGAGTTAGATCATGGCGTCTGGCGCAGATACTATGCTTGATAATATTATAAATATCAAATATATAGTTTGATGTATGGCGGTAAAGACGATTAAACGAGAATCACGAATCATTCAATCATGCATTCCGGGGGTTATTGATGGAAAGCGATGCACATGAGCGGCTGGGCAGGCATCTGTCCGCGATGGGAATGGGGTTGCCCCACGGAGAAACGCTGGTGGAAATATTGAAAGAGAATTTTTCGAAACAGGAGGCTGAAATCGCTCTGATGCTTCCTGCCACCAACACCCCGCTGAAACCGGTTACCGTTGCGGAATTGCCAGATTCGGAGAATTTTACTTTAAAACAGCTTGAGCATATTTTAGATGGGCTGGCCCATAGAGGGCTCATTTACTCGGGAAGAACCGAAGGCGGCGATTTAGGCTATGCCCTCCATCAAGCGGGGTTTGGGTTTCCCCAGGCGTTTTTCTGGAAAGGCGAGGACACGCCTTCCGCGCGCAAGATGTCTGTCATGGTTTTAAAGTACTTCAACCGCAAGGTGACAAAAGCGGCTTTCGGGGGCCGGGCCACCAAACCCTATCGATATATTCCGATCAATCGCTCCCTGTCCCCGGAGGTCCAGGCGGTGCTTCCCCACGACAGGATGGAAACGGTTCTCGACAATGCCGATCGTTTCGCTGTGGCCCATTGTCCCTGCCGGGTGGAGGCGGGCCTGATGGGAAGATCCTGTGGACATCCGCTTGAGGTATGTCTCAAATTCGATGAGATGGCGGAATATCTCATCGATCACGGGCTCGGCAGGGAGATCAGCCGCGACGAAGCAGGGGAGATCGTTCGCATGGCTGCAGAAGCCGGGTTAGTCCATTTTGTCGACAACGCCGCCGGTGACGTCAAACACAATTGCAACTGCTGCGGCTGCGCCTGCTGGAATGTCGGCAGCATCCGGCGGCGGAAAATTTCGCGAGATGAGTTAATGGCCGTTTATTTTATCAGAAAGACAGACCCCGGGCAGTGTGTGGGATGCGGCGAGTGCATCGATATATGTCCGGTGCAGGCCATTCATATCGAGGAAGATGTGGCGGTGGTTGACGAGGAGTGGTGCATCGGCTGCGGTGTGTGCGCGACACGGTGTGAATATGATGCCCTTCGCATCTGGTACCGTGAGAGTCAAGGAAAAATACCGGTAAATTTCGAGACACTCCACCGAACCATTCAAAAAGAGCGCTGATGCCGGTCAGGGAGAGAGGACTACAGCTTTTTATACCACACTGTCATGTCCTGGATGCGGCCGCTGATCTGGGAATTATTTTTTAACACCCCTGCAAACCGGTATCTGTTTTTTTGAAAAACGGAATTCATCCCAAAAGAGTCGGCCCTTGCAATGGTATATGTGGTTTTGATCCCAAGTTTTCGGGTCTCTTGATCCATATGACGCAGCAGCATGCCGGCAAGGCCCATGCCCCGCCATCTTGGCAGGGTGGCGAAATCAGTCATCTCTGCATTTTTTTCTGCTGAATCGGTCTCTGCCGCAGCGATGGCGGCAAACCTGCCCGCCATCCGAACGCAATAGTAGTAAACACCTTGGCCCATCATCTGTTTTAAAAAGGCCGGTTCATGAATGGGGAAGGGGTAGGATTTAAAAATTTGCCGGTAGATGTCGCTCATCTCCCCGGCGTCTTCAGGGCTACACGATTCAATATTATATTCAGCGGTGCGGGTTTTTCGGGTATTGTTTACAGATCCGTTCCCGATCTTTTTGACAAACCGTGACACTTTTCCATCGTTCTTTGGTTTCTGCCGTTCCTCAGAGAAGTATTTGGCGATGAAAAAGCCATCAGTTTTACCTGTAAAGAATCCCGGGATTACGGCCTCTTTGATGTAATCGGCGGATTCAAAGGCGTGCCAGGCCGTTGATGGTATTTTGGCGAAAATCTTCCCGTAACCATTTTTTACTGCCATTTCATCAAGGGTTGGGATCAAATCGTGAGTATTGTCTGTGTTCAACCGCATCAAATAGATGCGGCTGTTGTGCGGTCCGTGCTGAATGACGGAACCTTTCAGGTTTTCTATGCGATCCAACGAGGTTGCCTTTCCTGTTAAATTTAAACAAGGTTACTTTTCAGGTTGGAGAAAAGGGTTCCAGGATCCAAAGGGTCAAGGGGTCGAGTGTTTTCTTTCCGGCGATTTCATCTGATACGGGCGCTCCTTCACCATCCCTGTATCTTCGATCGAATCCTCATCACGCCAATAGCTTCAGTTTTTTCAACCGTTTACCGGTTTCGGTCAGAACCGCTTCCGATCTTGAAAAGTGCAGCCGGATCAGATGATTCACCGGTTCGTGGAAAAAGCTGGAGCCGGGTACCGCTGCCACACCG
This sequence comes from uncultured Desulfobacteraceae bacterium, assembly GCA_964631805.1. GTDB lineage: Bacteria > Desulfobacterota > Desulfobacteria > Desulfobacterales > CAZWAE01 > CAZWAE01. Next base: position 23,882 of record CAZWAE010000009.1, read on the forward strand.
ACCTCCCTTGCCATCCAGCGGCAGAATTCGGTGTCGTCGGTCACCCCGAAGGCTGAGCAGTCCACCATCACGTAATAAGCCCCCTGGGGTTTGGAATAGGAGAGTCCGGCTTCGTCCAGGTACCCCAGGAACAGGTCTCTTTTCCGGGTGTAGTCCACCGCAAGCTGCTCGTAGTAGTCAAGTGGCAGTGCCAACGCGGTGGCAGCAGCTTCCTGCAGCGGGGCGGGAGCTCCCACCGTAAGGAAATCATGCACCTTGCGAGCCCCGGCGATGACCGCTTCCGGTCCGATGACGTATCCCAGTCGCCATCCCGTCATGTTATAGGTTTTCGAAAGGGAACTGCACGAGAGGGTCCGGTCGAACATCTCCGGCAGCGAGGCCATATAGCGGTGGCGGTGCGGACGGTAGACAATGTGCTCGTAAACTTCATCGGTGATGACAAAGGCGTCGAATTCTTTTGACAGGTCGGCAACAATTTCCAGCTCCTCTTTGGAAAAGACCTTCCCGGAGGGGTTGGATGGATTGCAGAGTACGATAGCTTTTGGCTTTTGCAGGAATGCCGCTCTCAGTTCATTCGGATCGAAGTTGAATTCGGGTGGGTGCAGGGGAACGTATATGGGCTCCGCACCGCTTAAAACGGTGTCTGCCCCGTAGTTTTCATAATAAGGAGAGAAGATGATCACCTTGTCCCCGGGATTGCAGGCGGTCATCATGGCGCTCATCATCGCTTCGGTGCTCCCGCAGGTGACCACGACATTTGTCTCCGGGTCCAGGTCGAGGCCCATGAAGTGGCGCTGCTTTTCAACCAGCGCCTCCCGGAACCGGGGTGCCCCCCCATGTGATGGCGTATTGGTGCGGGCCTTGGGCCATGGCCCGTTTGCCGGCAGCCAGTACCTCCGGCGGCGGATCGGCATCGGGAAATCCCTGGGAAAGATTGATGGCGTCGTACCGATTGGAGACGCGTGTCATCTCCCGAATCACCGATTCGGTAAAAAAGGCAAGGCGATCCGCTGTTTTGGGCATATTTACCTCCGATATCACTGACTAAAAACGTCGATGGACGACGCGACCGTCAAAAAGGGTCATGTCCACACAAACTTCCGGAAGCTGAAACGGCGGTATCTCCAGGATGTTCCTGCTCAGCACCGCCAGATCCGCCCATTTCCCGGGTGCGATGGACCCCAGACGACCGGCACGGTGAACCATGGCAGGTATGGACGTGTACGCGTTCAACGCCTCTGCCACCGCAATCCGGGCATCGGGATACCAACCACCGGTCGGCGTACCGTCAACCCGCTGTCTCGTTACGGCCGCATGAATTCCCGCCAGGGGGTCCGGGTCGCATACCGGACAATCGGAACTGAACATCACCGGCGCACCGGTGTCCATCAACATTCGAAAAGGGTAGGTCCACGATCCCTTTTCTCCGATGGCCAGATCGATCAAATTCATGTCCAGCACCATGTTGGACGGTGTCACGCAAAGGGCCAAATCGAGGTCCCGGAGCCTTTGAGCATCCTCCGGCCGGATCATCTGCACATGTTCGATGCGATGGCGGTAGGCGGGTGGCGGGGTTCCGGAAACGGTCCGGCGGGATGCAAGGGCTTCGAAAATTCCGATCAATTCCCGGTTGGCGCGGTCACCCACGGCGTGCACCATCACCGACAGGCCGGCGTCGTGCGCCAGTCCGATCTGATGGGCCAGAAACTCCATATCCATCAGGGGCATGCCGTATTCGGCATCCAGATAGGGATCGATCATCCAGGCGGTGCGGGCCCCCATACCGCCGTCGGAAAAATATTTCACATGTCCCAGGCGCAGGCGATCGTTTCCGAAACCGGAACGAAGGCCCAGGCCGATGATGTGGTCCAGATGGTGCCCGGACAGGGCAACCCAGGCGCGCAGATCGAGGTGGTTGTTTTGATCAATTTTCTGAAATGTCTGGAGCGCCCGGACGCCGTCTTTGTCTTTCATCAGGCGTATGTCGTGAATGGCGGTGACGCCTCTTCTGTGAAGCGCCTTTGTCGCATTCTCAAAGGCGTCCATCACCTGGTCCGCATTGGGCGGCGTGATGACCTCCCGCACCAGGTTGACGGCCAGTTCCCTTAAAATGCCGGTGGGGTTGCCACCGGCATCGCGCTCGATCCGTCCTTCCGGCGGATCCGGTGTTTCGGCGGTGATGCCGGCCAGCTTCAGGGCTGCTGTGTTGACGGCGGCAAGGTGCAGATCGCAACGCCAGAGGAGCACCGGATGGTCCGGCGCCGCCCGGTCCATCACTTCCCGGGTGGGCATGCGGGGTTCGATCCAGTCGGTCTCGTTCCATCCCTGCCCGATGATCCAGCCGCCCGGGGGGCGGTTATCCACCGCCTTTCGTACCCTGTGGACAAGCCCCTCAATGCTGGTGAGGTCATCCAGTTTGATCCCCTGTCGTTGAATGGCCCATTCATAGAAGTGGATGTGGGTATCGAAAAAACCCGGCACCACCAGACGACCTTCGATGTCGATTTTTTCAGTGTCCGGTCCGGCAAGACCGAGCATCTCGTCGTCCCGGCCCAGTGCCAGGATCTGTCCGTTTCCGACAGCAACCGCTTTTGCTTTGGGAATCGTGGGTTCCAGGTTTGCTATGTTGCCGTTGTACAGGATCAGGTCGGGTGCCCGGCAAAGTGGCTTCATATTAAAAATCCTTTTTGGAAGGGATCAGCGGCATCCACGACAAACTGATGATAACCGGTGATCCGGGCATTACCCCGAACCTGCCCCACGATTCCGTTGAATGCACCGATGGGAAGCGTTTTGACGATTCGTCCTTCGAAAACGGTACCCAGGGGACCGGCATTGCGATACATCTCTCCGGGGGCGAGTTTTTCCAGATGGTTCAGCAGCGTCATTTTTGCTGTGGTGCCGGTGCCGCAGGGGGAGCGGTCCATGTGGGACTCACTGTACACCACGATGCTTTTGCCCGTGCCCGTTTCCGGGTCTTCATCATAAAATTCGGTCACATCCACAGTGCCCACCTCCGGTCGTTCGGGATGGTAAACCTGGAATGCCCGGTTTGCAGCATCGATCACCGCCATTCCCAGTGGGATCAACCGGGAGCTGTTCTCCGGGGCCAGGTCAATGCCGATGGATCGGGCAGACACCATGGCAAAAAAGCCGCCCACGCAGACCAGATCAACAGAGATCCTGCCGAACCCGTCGATGTCCAGTTTGCGGTCGGTATCAAATACAAAGGAGGGCACCATGTCGATGGCGACGGATGCCACAGAGCCGTTTCGTATCCGGGTATGGGCATCCAGGGGACCTGACGGTGTGTCCACCGTGATCACCGTGTCGCCGTCATCAGCCGCTATCGCCCCGGTTTCGATCAGTGTGGCCACAGCACCTATGGTGGCGTGGCCGCACAAAAAGGGGTAGCGCCGGGCATCCATATAAAACAAGCCGAAGCTTCCCTTGGGGCTGACCGGTTCCGTCACCGCCGCCGCCATGATGCCCCGGTGTCCCCTGGGTTCGCTGGTCAGGAGCCTGCGGATGTGATCGTACCGGGATTCGAAATATTCCCGTTTGTCTTTCATCGTGCCGCCGGGCAGGGTGCCCACGCCACCGACCAGCAATCGGGTGGGCTCCCCCTGGGTATGGGAATCGATGGTTAAGATTCGATCCGGATAGCGATCGAGAAATCCGTTTTTGATTCGGTCCGGCTTCAGCATTTGCGTCTTCAACTTTCGTTTGACTAAGGTTTTAGAAAAGCATAACCGCATTCAGGCCGGCCAACAACCTTAAAGAAAAACAAAACCTGAAAACTGGTGGTTCCGCTTTCAGGTTTCGGTTGCAGCAAAAAAGGGCGGCCCATCACTCCATGGGGATCAGGTGGCAGTGATGAGGCGATACCTGGACACTGACATCCTCACCAACGTCGTAGATCCGCGTTCTCATCATACTGATCACATGTATTTCACGTTCGGCTCCCAGTTCGATGAAGTAGCTGACCTCCCCGCCCATGTAGCTCCGGTCTTTGATGCGTCCCTCAAAGTGATTCATGCCCTCTTCCGGTTCAAACTCATCCCTTGGAAAAGCGTCGAACCGCTGGGCACGGACGATCATCTCCACCGGGTCGCCCTTTTTAAATCCGCCTTTGTTTTCTGCAAAAAGGACGTCGCCGGTTTCGATTTTCACATTTATGTGATGATTGTCGACATTCAAGACTTCGCCCCGGATAAAGTTGGAGTGGCCAAGGAAATCGGCCACAAAATGGTTGGCCGGTTCATTGTAGACCGTCTCCGGGCTGCCCTCTTGCTGTTTGCGGCCGCTTTTCATCACGAGGATCTTGTCCGACATGCTCAGTGCTTCACGTTGATCATGGGTAACAAAGATGGTGGTAACGCCCAGCATCTGCTGGAGGTTGTCCACTTCCCGCCGCATCTCTTCCCTTAAGTTTTCATCCAGGGCGGAGAGGGGTTCGTCCATCAGCAGCACGTCCGGCTCGATCACGATGGCCCGCGCCATGGCGATGCGCTGCTGCTGGCCGCCGGACAGCTGGCTCGGCATGCGGTTCTCCACGCCGGGTAGGCGAACCATCTCCAGTGCCCGTGTCACTTTTTCCCTGATGTCATTTTTTGACACGTCCCGATATTTCAAGCCGAAAGCCACGTTGTCGTAGATGGTTTTATGGGGAAACAGGGCGTAGTTCTGAAAAATCATTCCCAGGTTTCGCTTATGGATGGGAGTGTCGTTGACGCGAACCCCCTTGATGAGAATATCGCCCTCGGTGGGTTCCTCCAATCCGGCCACCATTCGCAGAAGGGTGGTTTTCCCGCATCCGGAAGGACCCAGCAAGGTCACCAGACTTCCCTCTTCGATGTCGAAATCCATTTTTTCGACGGCGACGATTTTGCCGAACCGTTTCAAAATGCCTTTAAACTGCACCATGGGCTGCTTCTTACCGGTCTCCAATTGCCCTGCCTCCCTGTTTTCTGGTTATTAGCTGCCAGCCTTGATCCGATCCCATTTCTCGGTCCACTCCAACTGGTTGGAATTCCAGTATGAAGGATTAGCGAACAGGTACCCATCCAGTTTGCCGGTGGGGTCAAAAGCTGGCATCTTTTTGATCTTTTCGGTCAATTTCACCTTTGAGGGATCCAGACTGGGCGGGTAGTTCTGCCCTTCGGCCACGGCGATGGCTGCAGCCGGTTCCAGCATGAAATTGAGCAGTTTCTGGGCAACCTCCATATCGGAGCCTTTCAGAACGAAAAGGTATTCCATCCAGGAGTAGGTCCCTTTGGGCGAAAGATAGCCGATGGGATGGCCCTCCTGCTGAAGTGCCGCCACCCTTCCGGACCAGGCCACGGTGGCATAGACCTCGCCATTGGCCAGCAGGCTCATCAACTCGGCCCCGGAACTCCAGTATTTCTTCATCAGGCCGCGCTGTTCGCGCAATGCCGCCCAAACGGCCTTTAAATCGGTGATGTTGTTGGGACTCTGGCCGGTGTGCAGGGCCGCGTACCACATGTTGGTCCGGAAATCTCCGCCCCAGCTGCCCAGTTTGCCTTTCAATCCCTTGTCCCACAGCAGGGATGCACCCAGTTTTTCCGCCTTTTCTTTGCTGATCTGCTTGTTGTTGTAAGCGATGCCGGTCTGGCCCAGGTCATAGGGAACAGCCGAGAGGGTGCCCTTGGTGATCTCCCGCAACGGTTTGATCATCGATGCCATGACGTTTTTCAGATTCGGGATCTTGGACTCATCCAACACCGATGCAAAGCCCAGCTCCGCATAGCGGGCATAGTCGAAAACGGCGCTGAGATGGGCGATATTGAATTCTCCTCCCGGCGGATAAGAGGCTTTGACCCGCGTTAGATACGAGTTCATGTCGCCGAATTCGCCATCTATAACCTTGATGCCCGTGGATTCGGTAAACGGCTTGAAGGCGTATTTCCGGAAGGCTTCGGAAGTCGAGCCCCCCCATCCGTCGAACCGGATGGACTTGGCAGCAAAGGCGTCTTTGACAACATTTCCAAAGGGTGCGCCCACCAGTCCGATGGTGGCCCCGGCAAGACCCAGGTACCTGAGAAAGTGACGACGGCTGAGTGTGCCGTTTTTGTACGCATCATAAACCCGATCCAGTTTTTCATTCGTTACTTTGGCCATGAGTCCTCCTTTAAGATGTTGGTTGTCGAATTAATCCGTTATTTTTGAAAACTTGCGAGACAGGTAACCTGCCAGCAATGGGGTGGCGATGGTCAGCACGATCATGACGGCGCCCAGTGCATTGATTTCCGGGCTGATGGAGTTTCTTAACATGCTGAAAATTTTTACCGGAACCGTTTGATTTTGTGCCGTGGCCCAGAAAAGGGTTGCCGTGATGTCATCGAAAGAGATGGTAAAGGAAAAAAGGGCACCCGCCAGTATGGCCGGCAGCAGCAGTGGGAAGGTGACCTCCTTAAATGTCTGGAAAGAATTGGCGCCCAAAGATTTTGCCGCCTCTTCGTACTCCTTTTTGATTCCCACCAGACGGGCCTGGACGATCAGCAGCACATAGGGCAGGGTCAGCACGACGTGTCCTATGAGTAGCAGGGCAAAGCTCTTGGGCTGTTGAAGCCATCTCAAAAACAGCAACAGCGCAACGCCCAACACCACTTCCGGAATCATGATCGGGGACAGTAGCAGGGTGTTCAAGGTGTTTTTCCCAGGGAATTCGAAGCGGATAAACGCCATTGCGGCAAGGATACCGATGGCAGTGGAAAATACTGCGGTCAGTGAGCCCAGGACCAGAGAATTTTTAAACGCCTCGATGATCGATTCATTCTGGGCCAGTTTGATGAACCACCTCACACTGATGCCCTCCATGGGAAAGATGCCGAATTGTTTGGGGTTGAACGCCAGAACGAT
>CAZWAE010000009.1:30863-38867 GCA_964631805.1 uncultured Desulfobacteraceae bacterium
GGCAGATAAGTTCCGGCCGTCAGCACGAACACCAGCAGGCATCCGGCGCTGACACCGGGAAGGCTCAAGGGGAGCGTCACCTCCCTGAACGACTGCCATTCGGTGCAGCCCATGCAGCGCGCGGCTTCGAGAAGGCTCTTGTCGATGCTCTCCAGGCTGACGTAGATATTCAAAACCATAAACGGCAGCAGATACATGATCAATCCCATGAGGACCGTGAATTCATTGTAAAGCATGGATATGGGCGACTGAATCAATCCGATTTTCAAAAGAAAGTGGTTGATCAGCCCCGAATCACCCATGATGTTGATCCAGCTCATGGTGCGAATGATGAAACTGACCCAAAAAGGCAGCATGATGAGAAGAAGAAAGACCTGTTTATAGCGGCTTTCGCTGCGGTAGAAAAAATAGGCGGGAATATAACCCATGACCACGCAAAGAATGACCGTTTCAAAGGAGATGCGAATGGTCCGAATGAGAATCTTGGGATAAAAAAAATCTTCAAAAAACTTGGCGTAATTTCCGAATTGAAAAGCGGGGATGTCCGCCCCGCTGGGAGCGCGCAGCCAGAAACTGTATACAATGATGAAACAAACCGGTATGACGAGAAGAAAAAAAATTGCGCTCAAAGATGGCGCCAGCAGCGCCCAGGGTTTCCATCCATCGGATTTCATGGTTTGTTACCTACGGTTTTTTTTGGGTGGAAGCAGTTTGGACAGCGAACTGGCCGTCTCTCGGATCATATCCGCATATTTTGCGCGGATGTCATCCGCCGAATGTTGAAGAACCGAAAAATCAAAGCAAACCGCACCGACCCCTTTTCCAGTAAGGGGGTCGTATAATGGCGCGCTGATGGTGATCAGGCCCGGTAAATATTCCTCCTCTGCCATGACATATCGATCCTTTTTTCCTTGATTGAGCTCGGCAAAAAGATTTTCCTTGTCCACGATGGTCTTCTCGGTTTTAGCCGTCAAAACCATCGTTTTGAGTTTTTCCTTAATGAGTTCATCGGGCAGGCTAGACAGATAGGCCTTCCCTAATGCGGTATTGTGCAGGCAATTTTTGGAAAAATCCGGCAGGCTGTACGTCAGGAGTTCTTCTGCCGACCGGTAATAAATCCTTACCAGCGTATCGTCCACTGCAAAGGCCACATCGATGCTGATGTTGTACTCCCCGTGAATCCGGTCCACCACCTCCTTGATCAATCGCAGATGATCGGTCGCCCGCATCAGATTGGTGCAAAACAGCAGGCACATAATGGTCGGCCGGATCTCTTTGGTCTTGGCGTCTTTCTCCAAATATCCCAACTCTACCAGCGTATTGATATAGCGGTAGGTGGAGGTCATGTTCAAGGCCAGCGTCTTGGCGATTTGGCTTTGGGTCAGCACTGGAGTTTCCCTGTTGAAGAGGGCCATGATTTTGAGCCCCTTCTCCAGCGACTTTGAAAAATAGTATTTTCCTTTTGACATTATGTTTGGGATGGGTTTATTATCGTACTATAATAGAAAAGTAATTACTATAATAGTTAAAGTTGCACATTTGCGTATGAATGTCAATGGTTAATTTCCATCCTGAGAACGAGGAGATGGCATGCTGCAAGATGACGCTTTATTGAAGATCGTTTACGAAAATGCGGGTGAGGAGAGAGAGATTCTTCTCATGGATCTGGTTGTCACCCTTACGGAATTTTTAGATCATTTTGCCGTAAAGCGTCTGGTGGGAGAAATTTTTTCCGACATCGTTGGAACGGGTGACGGTTCAACAAAGTTTTCAAGGCTGCTCGATGCCTGCGGATATGGTGATAATTCCGGTGGGTTTTTCTCGGAACTGCTTGCAATGCTGGGAAAAGCGGACGGCACCAAAAAGATTTCCATCAACAACATCAACCTGCCCCACCTGATGCTCATGGCGATTTTAGAGGTCGTCCTGCCCGGCAACCGGTTTGTCAGCATTAAAAGCACCGATCAGCTTGAAAAGGTGGCCAACCTGCGGTTGCCTGAAGCGGACCGGGCGGACATGCAGAAGGTTATCGATACCTACCCGGTAAGGCTTTCCATGCACACCATCCGCCAAATGCGGGTCTCCGGGAATGTGGCGTATCAGTATCTACCGTTCACCCGGGAACTGGATCTCGCCGGGCACACCAATACATGGATCGGCCAGTTCCATCAGGGGCTGCTGGAGCAGATGTATCAGAACCGCGTGATCTTTCTGCTGAACATGAGCTGTCCGGTTTATTGCCGGTTCTGCTTTAGAAAGCACAAGGATTCACGCAATGAAGTTAACCCCACGCCGGCGGATGTGGAAAAGGCGGTGGCCCATGTCGAAAACTCCCCTGCCATCAAAGAGATCGTGATCACCGGCGGAGACCCTTTCATGAACCGGGCCAATATGGCCTGCGCCATCGACGGTCTTATGGAGATCGAACATGTTCAGACCCTGCGCCTGGCGACACGTTCCATCGCCTACTACCCCCACCTGTTCCTGTCTGACGATGCAAAATTGTTAGGTTATTTAAAACTGAAGAATCTCGAACTTCAGGAGCGTGGCAAGCGCATGGAGGTGGCGACGCATTTCATCCATCCGGATGAAATTTCTCCACAGAGCCTGATGATCATATCCGATCTGGTGAACAACGGCATAGCCGTATATGTCCAAACGCCGTTTCTAAAGGACTGCAACGATGAGGGTCCGGAACTGGTGCGATTGTTCAACCTGCTTCGAGGGGCCGGGGCCGAACTCCATTATATCTATATCCCCTGTAGTGCCATCCACGGCAACAGCGTCTACTGGACGCCGATTTCAAAAGGTCTGGCTGCGGGCAGGTACCTGCGGGCACATTTGTCTGACCGCATTATTCCGAGGATCTGTACCGCCACCCCCATTGGCAAGATGGACTGGCACACCAGCGGCTGGGCCGTTGAACAGGTCAGGAATAACGAGAATTTCATGTGGATCCGCAGCCCCTACACACCTGAGTATTTCAAGCGGTTTGCACCCCTTGCCAATGAGCTGACCCATATCCGGGTCAACGAGGAGGGGACCATAGATATCCAGCACATGGCGCAGATGGGGGATGATACGTTGTTTCTGGGAGCAAGGCCGCCAAAGCCCGACGACAGTGCATCCAGGCCGCAAAAGAGCACCCAAGAGATTTTACCTGAGGTTCTCGCCGGTGAAAAGATTGCACCGTCCATCGTTGATACCGGATCTGAAACCCTCTCCCGGGTTCATGAAACCCGGGTTGAGATCGATGTGGGTTGCACAGAATCGGATCTGGAGGCCATCCGGACCGATGAAAAGATTTCCGACGTGGTCATCGTTTCCGGAAAAGACGGCGTGGACACTCTCTTCCGGATCGACCAGATCATCGGTGTCTTAAGAAAGATGCCCCATGTGAATGCCGTCCGCTTGCGCAGCCTGAAGTTCAACTACGCACCGGAAAGCTACACTGCGGCGGTGATCGACAAACTGGCCGGCCTGAACCACCTGACCATGGTCAATCCGCTGCGACTCGAAATTGAGACCCAGTTCCTGACGGCTGAAGAGTTCCAACCCGAACACACCAGGCTGGTCCGACTGCTGAACAACCAAGGCATTACCGTTTACAACAACACCCCGCTTTTAGGGGGCATCAACGACACGCCGGATGCTGTCAATCGGCTTGCCTATGGTTGTCGGAGCGCCGGCATTGAATTCCACCACCTCTACGTGGCGGGCCTTCCCGTCCAGAACCTGTGGAATGCCAAAACCCCGGTGTTGCTCTACGATATCGTGGACATTGCGACTATCGTTCGCCGGGAGGGCAGTGGCCGGGAGGTGCCTAGATATATCATCCGTACGGTCTTGGGTGAGGTGGATTTCGGCCTGTCATCCACTTTCATGGGTGATGGAGAGAATCTTTCTGTCAAACTGCTGCCCTACGATTTCGCTTATTACAAGGCCATTTCACGGGATTTCACCTGGCCCGAGGGTGTCAAGGAAGATGTGGATGGCAAGCCCATCGTACCGGTTGCCGGATTGCTGAAAACCACCGAATTCGCACTATCCTGATCAGGAGGCAACATGTACTATCCGTTTCTTCTTTACAGCAGGAAGGTTGACCACCGACCGGTCTTTGCCGGATTGAGGGGAGATCCCTTTATCGCGGACCTCTCACCTCAAAGTTCCCTGCTGAAGGGGCTGGATGCCAGGGACCAGAAAGGATTCCAGAAGATTCTGGATGAAAAGATGAGGCCGAAATACCATTGGGGGGTGGCCCCCTACCTGGAACGGCGCGACACTCTTCTCGGGGACTGCCCCCAGATGGTGGCCGACCAGCGGTTCATCCACCTTGGCCTGGATGTGATTGTGGGTTTGGGTACGCCGCTCTGTGCGCCCCTTGATGCCGTCGTCGCGGAAAGCGGCTATGAGGCCGGTGAAGGGAACTATGGCGGCTACGCTCTCCTGAAACATGAAAGCCCTCTTTTTGAAACCTTTTACAGTTTCTATGGCCATCTGTGCAGAGATCGACTGCCCAAGGCCGGAGAGACATTCTCCCCGGGTGCGGTTTTTGCAGAGATCGGCGACTTTCATGAAAACGGCAACTGGTTCCTCCACACCCACATCCAGATCATTACCCAGAAAGGTCTGGATACGGGTTATATTTCCAAGGGATACTGCACCGAAAAAGATCTGGCGGAGATGAACGACCTCTGCCCCTCGCCGATTCCTTTCTTCAAGGTTAGCTAAACTGAAAGCTTTTTTTCTCGAATTTTGACGATCTCTTGTGGATCATAAGCGTAAAAAAATCCTCGGCTCATCCCCATGGGTTTGCCTGTAAAGGCCGCCCGATGCCTTGCAAAATCCTGCGAGCCTGCTATTCTGTATTTGCCCAAACGAAACGGCCCCCGGCTTGCAAAAACGCCCTGTTGGGCGCATTTCCACAACCCCTTTTGACCGAGTATTTAAGGGGCCCCTAAAAGGTTGGAATATGAGCATAAGGGAAAAAACCATTTCTGGCTTGTTTCTTTTCCACCTGATTCTGGTCAGTGTGCTGTCCTTCGCCATGACCGGCTATTTATGGATTTCATCCGAATGGTCCCGGTTTGAAAACGAATCCGATGCCTCTCGCTCCGCATATATTGCATCCCAAAAACAGATGCTGAAAAGAGAAGTCGAGCAGGCCGTCGATTTTATCGAATATAAAAAAGCCCAGACACAAAAGAGGCTGATGGCTTCCGTCAAGGACCATGTATATGAAGCTCACGCCATTGCCGCCAATCTATACACGCAACACAAAGCGCTAAAAGATGGTACCGAAATCGCCGGGATAATCCGGGATGCGCTGCGACCCGTGCGTTTCAACAAGGGCCGGAGCCACATTTTTGCTTTCAGCGTGAACGGCGTTGCCGAACTGCTGCCGGAGAACCCGGAATCGGAAGGTACGGATTTGCTTTCGATCCGGGGGGCCAAGGACGAGCGAGTGGTGCCGGACATGCTCGAACACCTCATCAATTTGCATGGGGAGGGGTTTTACCAATACACCCTGCCAAAACCCGAAGTCGGGGGCTCTTATCCCAAGGTCGCCTTTGTCAAATTGTTTGAACCGCTTAAGTGGGTGATCGGGAGCGATGAGTACCTGGATGATGTGGAAAAGGACATTCAACTGGAGGTCCTGGATCGTGTCACCCGAATCCGTTTCGGAAAGGACGGTTATATTTTTGCCGGCGATTGGGATGGGATAAGCCTCTCGGGTCCGGCCAGGGGTAAAAACATGATCGATGTGACGGATGACAACGGTGTCAAGATCGTTCAGGAACTGATCCGCGTGTCCAAAGGCGGCGGGGGGTTCGTCACCTACGTGCTGCCAAAGTTCCAGGGACAGAAATCGGCGCCGAAGATCAGCTACGCCCAGGGTATTGCGGACTGGGGGTGGTATATCGGTGCGGGCGTGTACGTGGATGAAATCGAAACGGTCCTTTTGCAGAAACAGACGGCCTTAAACCAAAATATCCGATCTTATCTCCAAAAAATCATGCTCATGCTGGTTGTTCTGCTGGTGACAATTCTCACAATCGTCCATTTCCTCTCCCGCCGCATAAAGAACAATTTCAATTCCTTTACGACCTTTTTTTCGGGCGCCTCCGAGGAAAAGAAGCATATCGATACAGCCGGATTGTCCCTTGCCGAATTTTCCAACCTGGCAGAATCGGCCAACCGGATGATCGACAAACGCAATGAGGCCGAACGGTCCCTCCGCGAAAGCCGGGAGTGGCTCCAAACCATTCTGGAGTCGGTGCATTCCGGCATCGTTGTTATCGATACCCGCACTCACAGGATTATAGAGGCAAACCAGGCGGCTCTGGCGATGTTCGGCGCTTCAAAACAGGATGTTTTGAACAAACGGTGCCGTAATTTCATCTGTCCCGATGAAGAAGGCCGCTGCCCCATCACCGATCTTGGCCAGAGAATCGATCAAGCCGAACACATCCTGTTGAACCGTGACGGCGCCCAGGTACCCGTTTTAAAATCATGCAACACGGTGGTGCTGGGGAATCATACCTATATCATCGAAAGCTTTGTCGACATATCGGAAAAAAAGGAACTCGAGGCGCAGCTTCAACAAGCCCACAAGATGGAGGCCATCGGAACCCTTACCGGGGGGATCGCCCATGATTTCAACAATATCCTGCAAGCCATTTCGGGCTGCATCGAGATTCTCCTGTTCGACAGGAGCAAAGAGCATCCGGATTGGGAGATGCTGAGAAAAATAGAACGCTCGGCCCGAAGAGCCGGCAATTTGACCCGACGGCTGCTGGTTTTCAGCCGAAAGGTGGACAGCGAACTCCAACCGGTGGATATGAATGCGGAGATCGAACATGTATCGCAGCTCCTCAAAGAGACCATCCCCCGAATGATCCGAATCGAACTGAGCCTTGCCGATGACCTTCCCCCCATCAATGCAGACCCCGTACAACTGGAGCAGGTCCTAATGAATCTGGCCGTAAACGCACGGGATGCCATGCCGGACGGGGGCGTCCTGTCGTTTGCCACCAGACGTCTTGTCCTGGATGACGACATGTGTAAACTGCATGTGGATGCGCTTCCCGGCATCTATGTGCTCTTTTCCGTTTCCGATACGGGCCAGGGTATGGACGGAGAGATCGCCGGGCATATTTTCGAACCTTTTTTTACCACCAAGGAGAAGGGCAAGGGAACTGGCCTGGGGCTTGCCATGGTATACGGGATCGTGAAGAATCATGTGGGGTTCATCGTTTGCGATTCCGTCTCTGGCAGGGGAACGAATTTTAACGTGTATATACCGGCACTGGATATCAGTGAGGTGCCGGTTGATGAACACGCTGCCTTGACGCCGGCTAATCCGGGGGGTACCGAAACCATTCTTCTCATCGACGACGAGGAGATGCTTCTGGATGTCGGTCGGAAAATGCTGGAAAGATTCGGATACACAACCTTCCGTGCGTCCAGTGGCGAAACCGGGCTTGAAATTTTTAGAATTAACCGTGAAACCATTGACCTGGTTATCCTGGATTTGAACATGCCGGGTATGGGGGGGCATCGCTGCCTTGAAGAATTGATTCGGATCGATCCCACAGTGAAGGTGATTGTCGCCAGCGGTTATTCCTTTGACGGCGAAGTTAGGGACACCCTTGACGCCGGAGCGGCCGCAACTATTGAAAAACCGTTTCAGATGGAAAATATGCTGTCCAAGGTGCGGCTCGTACTGGATGCCGACTCCTTGCCTTAATCATGCTGGATCGGTTAACTCACGAAAATCTCCGATCCAATCCACATGCCAGTTTGCTATTCAGGGAGAACGCCCCGGGGTTAAAGGCAAACGGCTGTTTCTGGCCAAGATTCGAGAAGAAAAGGGTTCCGAACCTCTCCCTTCCCTCCGGCGCAGAGGCAGATCAGATGACAGTGACAAAGAGGAGGGGAAATTTTTAGTTTTCTTCAGCCTGCACGAAGAATTCCCGCTGGTGGGTCTGGGTGAATGATTGA
>CAZWAE010000010.1:0-21983 GCA_964631805.1 uncultured Desulfobacteraceae bacterium
GTCCCACCTGGCGCTCAAAACGGAATTGAATCCCAAGCAGCAGGACTACCTGAAAAAAATCGATATTTCCGCTAAATCGCTTCTGGGGATCATCAACGACATCCTTGATTTTTCCAAGATCGAAGCCGGCAAACTGGACATGGAAACCGTTCCCTTCGATCTTTCCGAAACCCTGGAAAACGTGGGCAACATGATCACCGTCAAAGCCCAGGAAAAGGAGGGCCTCGAGGTTCTATTCCATATCGATCCCAAAGTGCCCCGGTATCTCACCGGGGATCCCCTGCGATTGGGGCAGGTCCTTATCAATCTGGGCAACAACGCCGTCAAATTCACCGAAAAAGGCGAGATCGTCCTGACCGCCCGGCTGATGGAGATGACCGAAACGGGCGCTTCCCTCCGGTTTTCCATCCGCGATTCCGGGATCGGGATGACGGAGGAGCAGAAATCCCGGTTGTTTAAGGCATTTTCCCAGGCAGACACCTCCACGACCCGAAAATACGGCGGGACCGGGCTGGGGCTCAACATCAGCAAGCGGCTGGTGGACATGATGGGGGGGGAGATCCGGGTGGAGAGCGAACCCGATGTGGGAAGTGAGTTCATCTTCACGGCGACCTTCGGCATCGGGGAAACGGTGGAAAAAACGCCCCTTACCCTGGCAGAGGACCTTCAACACCTAAAGGTCCTGGTGGTGGACGACAACCGGTCCTCCCGGCAGATTTTGGGAGAGATGCTCCAATCCTTCAATTTCAGCGTCTATCTGGCCGCGTCCGGAAAAGAGGCGGTGACGATGTTCAAGGAGGCAGAGGAGGAGTCGCCTTATCAACTCGTATTAATGGACTGGAAGATGCCCGGGATGGACGGAATCGAAACCACCCGGCGTATGCTGGAGGGGATCGGAACGAAAAAAGTGCCCAAAATGATCATGGCAACCGCTTTTGACCCGAACGACGTGCTTCACGAGATCGGCAGCGTCGGATTTGACGGTTTATTGATGAAGCCGGTGACCCACTCCGGTCTTCTGAACGCCATTCTCCAGGCCTTTGGGAAAGCGGATGCCTTGCGGATGGTCAAGGGCTCGGTAAAGGACCGGGAAGCGGAAGCAGCCCGGGATATCCGGGGCGCCCGTATTCTGCTTGTGGAGGATAACGAAATAAACCAGCAGGTGGCAAAGGAGATTTTAGAGGGGGCGGGTCTTTCGGTCACCATCGCCGAGAACGGCCGTGTGGGTGTGGACCTTGTCAATCGGGAATCCTTCGAAGCCGTTCTTATGGATGTGCAGATGCCGGTGATGGATGGCTACCAGGCCACCCGGGAGATTCGAAATTTGAAATTCGAAGAAGTGGACTCGGATGGACAAGCATCCAGCATCCAGCATCCAGCATCCAGTATTCCCATCATCGCCATGACGGCCAGCGCCATGATCCAGGATCGGGAAAAGGCGGAAGCAGCCGGGATGAACGATCACGTGAGCAAACCCATCGATATCGATGAGCTGTTCACAGCACTGACGACATGGATCAAACCGGGTGAACACAGTTTTGAAGAGAATCCTTCGGAAAATCAAGAGAAAGAAACCCTGCCGCCGAAAACCACTTCGGATGTTGAGGCATTGCCGGACCTCCCCGGCATCTCCACCGATTCGGGGCTCAAGCGTGTCGGGGGAAACCTGGTGCTATACAAAAAGCTTTTGATCAAGTTCCACGACGAATATCCGGATGCTGCCAGGCAGATCAGGGAAGCGCTGGATAAGGAAGATATCGAACTGGCCCAGCGACTGGCCCACACGGTGAAGGGGGTTTCCGGCAACCTGGGATTCGAGGATCTGCAGGAGGTGGGCCAAGAACTGGAGTCCGCGATAAAAAAGGAAGAGCTGGAAAAGGCTCGAAATCTGCTATCGCCTTTTTCGAAGGCCCTCTCGGCGGTGACCTCCTCCCTTAAAATTTTATCACCAAGCCCAGAAAAGGGGCCGAAAAAGAAAAATATGGAGACGGAACCGCTCGAAACCCTTCTTCCGATGCTCGATAAACTGCAGCCCCTTGTTCAAAAAAGAAAGGCGAAGCCGTCTAAAGAGACGATGGCGGAGATCGCGGCCAAATCTTGGTCGGATGAGGTTTCCGGTGAGATTGTCGATCTTAAAAAATGGATCGATAAATACAAATTCAAAGATGCCAAAGCGGTTCTGGACGCATTGATCCTGAAACTGAAGCAAACGTCATGAGAGAAAAAGAGATCATGAAAACAAATCGACGATTCATACTGGTGGTGGCACTCACCGCCGCTTTCCTGCTCCATCCGGCAGCCCTTATCGCAACGGACATCGACTGGTTTAAAATCAAGTCCTTAAAAGATCGGGCATTTTTGGAATACGTGGAAACGCTCGATTTGAGAGGGGAGGCGTCACTTCGGTTTTGGAAAAAAATTCCCTTGAGCCGGGCCAATCCGCAAGTCTACAAGCTGTTTCACAAGGAGGCCTTTGCGATTTATATGAACCGATACCCCCGGCCGCGGGGTAAATTGACCCGGTTCGAAGCGGGCCAGGGGACGACCATTATCGGTCCGAAGAGCAACCAGCCATTGAAGCTGCTTTTCACCGACTACTACCCCCTTGCCGAAGGTCCCGTTGGAGATCCGGAAAAGAGATACCAAATTGGCTACACGATTCATGGCCATGACCATCCATGGCTGGGAGGCAATGCCGAGACGGCCATATGGGAAGCTCGCAGGCACCCCAATGTCGATCTCACCTTGCTGGATCCGGAATTTGTTAATCAAAAACAGGTCGAACAGATCGACGCGTGGGTCAAAGAGGGGTTTGACGGGATCCTGATCTGGCCTCTGCAGGAGGCGCCCACCGGTGCGCCAGTGGAACGGGCCCTGAAAAAGGGAGTTCCCTGTGTTTCGATAGACCGGATGGTGGGAACCCCCAGAGTGACCGCCCGCATCACCGGAAATTTTCCCGCCAACGGCGCCCAGCAGGGGGTGTATCTGATCCACCGCCTTCTCCAGGAAAAAGGGGAAGTGAAAGGGAACATCCTGTTGATCCGGAAACCTCTGGGGAGCACTGCCGACGCCATGAGAACCGGGCATTTTCTCAAAGTGATCAGCTATTTTCCCGGCCTGAAAATTCTGGATAGTTACCACAACAACAGCAATCGGGAGCATTCCTTCAACCAGGTTCGCCACGCGTTGACACAATTTCCCATTGTGGATGCCATCTTCTGCACGGGTGCCGAACAGGGGATGGGGGCGGTCCGGGCCGTCGATGATGCGGACCGGTGGCATAGCCGGGAAGACAATCAAAAAATCATCGTCCTGGTAGATGATGACCTCTCCGAGGCGTTGACCGCCATCCAAAAGGGAAAAATCGCCATGGTCGCTCCGTACACCCCCCTGCTGGGGGCACTGGGACTGCGGGTGTTGTTGAAAATCATCACCGGCAAGCCGGTTCCCAAAGATGTCTTCACACCGGATCTTCCCATGATTACCAAAGAAAGCGAAAACGTTTTCGGCATCGAAACCGTTCCCGTTGAACAATGGACGCCGTACGCCTACGGAAGGAAGTAGCGAATATGCTGTCAAAACTGAAGATCAAGACCAAACTGATGCTTGTGCTGTTTGCCTTGAGCCTGGTTCCCTTCGTGGTGATCGGGTGGATTTCTCTGAACAAATCACGTGTGGCCCTATCCACCCAGGCATTTGCCCAGTTGACGAGCATCCGCGATGCCAAAAAAGCACAGATGGAGCGCTACTTTAAAAGAGTCCGTTCCGATATCACCGTTCTGGCCACAGGGTCCAATATGGTAGCAGCCCTGGACGGCTTTGCATCCGCCGTGAACTACGGCATCATCAGCCGGTCCGAATACGACTATTTCGAAAGCCTGGAATATGGAGAGTCATTTAATAAATTCATAAAGGAACACGGGTATCATGACCTGCTGCTCATCACCAAACGGGGAGACATCGTCTACTCCGCCAAACGGGAGGCGGATCTGGCCAAGGAGATCGTCAAGGGGCCCCTCCGCAACAGCAACCTGGGGAAATCTTTCGCAAAGGGCATGGAATTGCCTGTCATCACCGACTTTGAGCTCTACCGGCCTTCGGGCAATCGCCCCATCGCCTTTGCCATCGCCCCCATTCGGCTCCTGGACGAAACGGAAGGGGTGGTGGTGCTCAAACTGAACAACGACGCCATCGACACCATCATGATGGAGCGTTCCGGGATGGGAAAGAGCAGCGAGGCCTATCTTGTGGGCCCCGACAAGCTGATGCGGTCCGACTCCTATCTCAACCCGATCACCCATACCGTGGAGGCCTCCTTTGCTAATCCCGACAAAGGGAGCATCGATACATTTGCCGTCAGGGAGGCACTTTCGGGTCGTTCGGGGGAAAAGATCAGTCGGGATTACAGGAACGTCCCGGTGCTTTCCTCATACGTGCCGTTCCAGTTTCAAAACCTGAATTATGCCCTGATCGCCGAGATCGACAAAGCGGAAGCATTCGAACCGATCCGAAACTTAAAGCAGGTGATTTATCTCATCGCGGCGGTGATCATCGTCGTCATCCTTGGCATCTCCCTCTTTCTCGCAGCCAAACTGACTAGACCGATCACCACCCTAACCCGCTCCTCCATGGAGATCGCCGAGGGAAAACTGGACCAGCGGATAACGGTTTCGAACGAGGACGAATTGGGCATTCTTGCCGATAGTTTCAATAAGATGGGAGATGCCATACGGGAAAAGATATCTGCCCTGGACAGCGAGATTTCCGAACGGAGACTGCTGGAGGACAATCTGAGGCGAATGTCCAAAGTGTTCATGGAGGCCGCCGATCCCATCATCATCGAGAATCTGGATGGGATCGTTATTGAAATGAATGAGGAGGTGGAACGCTCTTACGGCTGGTCCCGGGAGGAGTTGATCGGGCAACCCATCCGGACCATCGTGCCGGAAGATCGGCATGAACAGGCCAATGATATTTTGAAACGCTGCGTCGACGGAGAGGAGGTCCGGAACGTCGAAGGGCTACGCTGGAACAAGGCTGGAAAGATCATTCCAGTTTTACTCACCCTTTCACTGCTCAAGGATGAATCGGGACAGCGCACCAGTATCGCGAGCCTGGCCAAGGACATCAGCAACCAAAAAAAGATCGAAAATGACCTCCAGAACTATCGGGACCACCTGGAGGAGCAGGTGGCGGAACGCACACGGGAGGCCAACCGGGCGGAAGAACAGAGCCGATTGCTGCTGGAGTCCGCAGGTGAAGGTATCTTCGGTGTGGGACCGGAAGGAAGGATCACCTTCATCAACCCGGCGGCCTGGCGAATGCTGGGGTATGAACCGGATGAATTGAACGACCAGTCCATCCATGCTCGGATTCACCATACCCGCCCTGACGGGTCGCCCTACCCCCGGGAAGAATGTCCCATGTTCAGATCCTTCCGGGACAATGAGGTGAGCAAGATCGAAAACGAGGTGCTATGGCGGAAAGACGGGTCCTCTTTTCCGGTTCAATACACTTCCACCCCCATCCGGAAAGGGGACGAAGTGGTTGGCACCGTGGTCACCTTCAGTGACATCACCGAACGGAAGAAAACGGAAGAAGCGCTTAAAACAGGGGAAGAGCGTTTCAAAATGGCCCTGAAGGGGGGGAACCTAGGCTTCTGGGAGATCGATTTTAAAACCGGAAAGGGGTATTACGACCAGCGGTGGGCGGAGATCCTAGGATACACCCTGGAGGAGATACAGCAAACCCGGCAGGTGTGGATCAACACCATCCATCCCGACGACCGGGACCGGGTCATGACCGTCGGCGAGGAATACAGAAACGGCACCCTTTCAGATTATGATGTGGAATACCGGGCCATCACCAAACAGGGCGATCCCATTTGGTTGCAGTCCAAGGGAACCACCGTGGACCGGGATCACCAAGGAAAGTCCCTAAGGATGGTGGGCACCGTTCTGGACATTACCGAAAGAAAATTCGCCGAAATCGCACAGGCCAGAAGATTGCGGGCCGAAAAGGCCATGGCGGCCGTGTCCCAGGCATTGTTGAGTGCGGATACCGCCGGCGAGACCCTGCAGGATTCCCTGAAACAGCTGGTATCGGCCGTTCGGGTGGATCGTGTCCACATATTCCAGAATTTCGAGGATCCGGAAAAAGGGTTATGCAGCCGTCAATCGCTCGAAGCCTGCGCCCCCGGGGTCCCCTCCACCATCGATCAGGAAACGCTGCAATACCTGTCCTACGAGAGCGGGCTCGGTTGGGTGAAGGAGGAGTTGGAAAAGGGTCGCCCCATCATGGGCACTGCGGAATCCCTGCCCGGTGAGGTCCGAAAAACACTGAAAATGTTCGGGGTGCTGTCCATCATGGTGTTCCCCATCCAGGTCGGGGGTAAATGGTTCGGATTCGTGAGCATCGATGACATCTACCTGCGAAGGGACTGGACCACATCGGACGTCACCCTCATGGGCACCACTGCCGAGATCGTCGGCGCGTTTCTGTCACGCCAGCAGGCAGAGCAGGATCTCCAGCTGGCAAAAGATAAAGCCGAAGAAGCGACACGGGCCAAGAGCGATTTTTTGGCCAATATGAGCCACGAGATCCGTACTCCCATGAACGCCATCCTCGGCATGGCGCACCTGGCCCTCAACACGGAGCTGACCCCCAAACAGGAGGATTATCTGGGCAAGATCCAGACGGCGACCAATTCCCTGCTCCGGATCATCAACGACATCCTCGATTTTTCAAAGATCGAAGCGGGCAAGCTGGACATGGAAGCCGCCCCGTTCCACCTGGAGGATGTGCTGGAGAACCTGGGGACCCTGATACCGGTCAGCGCCCAGGAAAAGGGTTTGGAAATTCTGTTCAAAACATCGCCAGACGTACCCACCGCTCTGGTTGGGGACCCGTTAAGACTGGGACAGATTCTCCTGAACCTGACCAACAATGCCGTCAAATTTACCGATGAGGGGGAAATCGTCATCTCCATCGAGCCGGTTGCCTCGGAGGAAAACCGGGCCGAGTTGAAATTTTCCGTTACCGACAGCGGGATCGGCATGACGAAAGAACAAACCGCCAGATTGTTTAAAGCCTTTTCCCAGGCGGACACCTCCACCACCCGCAAATACGGGGGAACGGGTCTGGGTCTCACCATCTCCAAACGGTTGACGGAGATGATGAATGGGACCATCTGGGTGGAGAGCGAACCGGGAAAGGGTAGTACATTTTCCTTTACCGCCGTGTTCGGCCAGCATGACAAAAAGAAGAAAGAACGACGGGAGCGTGTGGGGAATCTCAGGGGAATGCGGGTACTGGTGGTGGACGACAGTTTGACCGCCCAGGAGATTTTGAAGGAAACCCTGGAATCCATGACCTTCAAGGTTACCGTCGTGGGTTCGGGAAAGGAAGCTTTGGTGGAACTGGACCGTGCCGCGGACAAGCAGAAACCCTACGATCTGGTGCTCATGGACTGGAAGATGCCGGAGATGGACGGCATCGAAACCTCCCGGCGCATCAAACAGGAAGCCCATCTGGAACAGACGCCCATGATCATCATGGTCACCGCCTACGGACGGGAGGAGGTGATGAGTCAGGCAGACAAGGTGGGGCTGGAAGGGTTTCTGATCAAACCGGTGAACGCCTCGGTGTTGTTCAACACCATCATGGATGTGTTCGGCAAGGAGCTGGAAAAAAGGCCTGAGGACGCGGGTAAGGCCGCCGGAGCCTCCGGGCTGGAACAGATCGCCGGGTCCAGAATTCTTCTGGTGGAAGACAACGAAATCAACCAGCAGGTGGCCCAGGAGATCCTGGAGGCGTCGGGGCTCGTCGTGGAGATTGCCAACGATGGCAGCGAGGGAGTCGAGGCGGTGCAGAGGTCGGACTACGACGCGGTTCTGATGGACATCCAGATGCCGGTGATGGGCGGACTGGAGGCCACCGCCGAGATTCGAAAAGAGGACCGCTTCAAGGATCTACCGATTATCGCCATGACGGCCCATGCCATGGCCGGGGACCGGGAGAAAAGCCTTTCCGCCGGGATGGACGACCATGTCACCAAACCCATCGATCCCGAAGAGCTGTTTTCGGCCCTGTTCCGGTGGATACCCCCGAAGGCGAACACGGCCTGCGGGCCGGCGCAAAAAGTGGCTCAACAAAAGACTTCCGATCCGGGATCCCTGCCGGAACTGCCCGGCATCTCCACAGCGGCGGGTTTGGCCCGTGTGGGAGGGAATCTGAAACTGTACAGAAAGCTGTTGATCAAGTTCCACGACGAATACCCGGATACCCCCGACCAGATCCGGCAGGCGCTCGATTCTGAGGATATGGAACTCGCCCAGCGGCTGGCTCATACCGTCAAAGGGGTGGCCGCCAACCTGGGGGCCGAAGGTGTCCAGGAGATCGGCCAGCAGGTGGAATCGGCGGTCAAAGCGGGTGAAACGGGCCGGGCAGGTGAGCTTCTGACACCCTTGTCCGAAGCCCTTGCCTCGGTAATGGACTCCCTGAAAGGTCTTTTCGAAGATGCTCCGACACCGGTTGGTGGGGATGCTGAGGATCGCCAGGGGACGTCGGAGGACCTGCTGGCCCTGCTGGAGAAACTGGCCCCTTTCGTCCAGAGAAAAAAACCCAAGTCAAGCAAAGAGGTGATGGCCGAAATCACCGCAAGGACATGGCCGGCTGAATTTTCTCTGGAGATCTCCGCTTTAAAAAAATGGATCGAAAAATATAAATTCAAGGAGGCCGGGGTTGCTATTGAATCGATGGTTAAAAGAGCATCAATTTGAGCGTCCTCTATCAATGATTCATGAATCGGAACGAAAGGATATAGAAAATGAAAACTCCAAGTATTCTTATCGTTGAGGATGAATATATTGTTGCCAAAGACATCAAGATAAGTTTGGAAAAAATTGGGTATACTATCTGCTCCATTGTTGCATCCGGCGAGGAGGCGATTACAAAGGCCGAAAAAGATGACCTCGATTTAGTGCTGATGGATATTATGCTAAAGGGTAAAATGGATGGGATTGAAGCCGCTGAACTCATCCGATCCCGCTTTGGCATCCCTGTAATTTTTCTTTCGGCTTACTCCGATAAAGATATGTTGAAACGGGCTAAACTCGCTCTGCCTTCTGGCTATTTGCTCAAGCCCTTTCAAGATAGAGAGCTAAAAGCAATCATTGAAGTGGCTATTTACGCCGATAGAGTGGATACTGAACGCAAGCGTGCCGAGGAGGCTTTGCGGGAGAGCGAAGCCCGTTTCAAGGATGTCTCCCTGAGTATGGCGGACTGGATATGGGAAATAAATGAGAATGATCAATACACCTTTTCGTCCGGCAAGATAAAGGAGGTCATGGGTTATGAACCGGATGAACTGCTTGGAAAAACCCCGTTTGATTTCATGCCGGAAGAGGAGGCGCGCCGTGTAAAGGGTATTTTCAGAGAACTCGCAGAGAGAAGGCAGCCGATTGTCGATTTGAAAAATTGGAACCTGAAAAAAGACGGCAGCCGGATTTGCCTGCTGACCTGCGGCGTGCCCCTGATCGATAATACGGGAGCGCTGATCGGGTATCGGGGTGTCGACAAGGATATCACCAAGGATCTGCAGGCTGAAGAGAAATTGAAGCGGGCTCTTACGGTCACTGAACAAATCATCGAAAATATGCCCTGCGGCATGGTGATCGTTGGTAAAGACAAAATTGTTAAGAAGGTCAATCGCGCTGCTCTGGCGATGATGGGCCATGATTCAGGCAAAGAGATTGTCGGTCTTCCATGCTACAAGAACATCTGTCCGGCCGATGAATACCGGTGCCCGGTTCTTGATCTGGGGCAGACAGTAGACAACTCGGAAAAAACGGTCATTCATAAAGATGGCCGGCACATCCCGGTGTATAAAAGCGTCCTTTCTTTGACCATCGACGGGCAAGAGGTGCAGCTGGAAGCCTTTGTGGATATCAGTGAACTCAAGACCATCGAGAATGCCCTGCGGGAAAGCGAACAGAAGCAGCGCACCATCATGGAAACACTTGCGGACCCCGTTGTCGTCTATGATGGTGCCGGCAAGGCAACCTATGTGAATCCCGCCTTTACGCGGGTTTTCGGGTGGAAGTTGGAAGAACTCCTCGGCCGGCGGATCGATTTCGTACCGGATGAATCGGTAGCCGAAACCCGCGACGGCATCGCAAAGGTCCTTGAGGAGGGGCGTTTGACCGGGTTTGAAACCCAACGCACCACCCGAGACGGCCGCAAGATCGATGTCTGTCTGGGCGCTGCTCTGCTTAGGGACGCCACAGGTCAATCAACGGGCATCGTGGTGGATTTTCAGGACATCACAGAGGAGAAGCTGGCAAAAGAAGAGCTAAGAAAACTGAATGCCGAACTGGAACAGCGGGTGGAAGACCGAACCCGGGAACTGGAGAAAGCCAGGGTCGCGGCGGAATCGGCCAGCAGAGCCAAGAGCCTGTTTATCGCCAACATGAGTCACGAACTTCGAACGCCTCTCAACGGCATCATCGTTTCCGCCGATCTGGCGTTGGCCCGGGAACTGCCTCCCGAAGTGGAAAAAATTCAAAGAATCATACGCAAATCCGGTATCCTGCTGATGAACGTCGTTAACAACATTCTGGACTTTTCAAAGTCCGAAAACGATGAGCTTGAACTGACAGCCATCCCCTTCAGGCTGGATGAAGTGCTGGGAAAGTTGTTGGAGACATTTTTCATAAAGGGCATCCAACAACAGATCAACATTCAATACGATATCGCAGCGGACGAAACACCCAATGCCCTGATCGGAGACCCGGGCCGGCTGGTGGATCTATTCACGAACCTGCTGGATAATGCGGTCAAGTTTTCCCAAGGGGAACCTTGCGTGACCCTGGGGGTTGAAAGCAAAGGCGCCTCAACGGAAAGGGCGACCCTTGAATTTTATATAAAAGACAAGGGCATCGGCATCGCTCCGGAGCATTTTGACAAGATCTTCGACCCTTTTATCCAGGTCGATACCTCCAGCACCCGCCAATATGGCGGTGCCGGAATGGGATTGGCGGTGAGCAAGCGTCTGGCGGAACGGATGGGTGGAACAATTCGGGTGGAAAGCGAGATCGGGAAAGGCAGTACGTTCTGCTTTACGGCAACATTCGACCGCCAGGAACAGGAACAGCCCTTTGAAATGCCGTCCCTGGAAAAGAAGGGAAATGCCATTGTGGAAATGGTGGATGACCAAACAGACCATGAGGTGTCGGATCCGAACCTGCTGCATGAACTGCTTCTAACGCTTGATCCCTTCATTCAGAAACGCAAGCCCAAACTGTGTGCCGAAGTTATCGGGAAGATTAGCGGTATGCGGTGGCCGGAACCATACACTCAAGACGTGGCCGACCTGGGTACGCTGATAAAAAGGTACAAATTCAAAGAAGCAAAGGCGCTTCTCGATGAGATGATAGAAATTTTCAAGCAGGAGAAAAATAGATGAAAAAATGGATTGGCAAGTATAAGTTCAAGGATGCCCAAACGGTCATCGAGGGCCTGATGGCACAGTTGGGTAGCGGATCGTAATCGATGCATGAACCCGCCAAACCGATGATTTTGGTAGTAGACGACACCGAGGTCAACATCGATCTCATGGTCGAAACGCTGGGAGAAGATTATGACGTCAGCGTGGCCCTGGATGGTGAGGCCGCCTTGGAATCGGTGGATGAGGATCCGCCGGACCTGATACTCCTGGACATCATGATGCCTGGCATGGACGGGTACGAAGTGTGTGAAAGGCTCAAGGCAGTTGAGGAAACCCGTGATATCCCGGTCATCTTCGTGACGGCCAAAACAGAAGTCGAGGATGAGGTCAAAGGCTTCAAACTGGGGGCTGTGGATTATATTACCAAACCCATCAGCCCGCCGCGTGTCCTTGAAAGGGTGCAAACCCATCTGAAGCTGCGGGAAGCCAGCCGCCGGCTGGAAGCGCAGAATGCCCGGCTGGTGGAGGCCGCCAGGCTCCGGGAGGATGTCGATCTGATTATGCGGCATGATCTTAAAGGCCCGCTGAGCAGTATTATCGGTATACCCGCGACGCTTAAGGAAAAAGGCAATCTCGACAGAGAGCAGGAGGCATCCCTGGAGGTGATAGAAGCTTCGGGCTACCGGTTGCTGAACATGGTTAATCTGTCCCTGGATTTGATGAAGATGGAGCGGGGGGAGTACCCGTTTCATCCCGCTCCGGTGGACATGATCGATCTGCTTGGAAGGATCGGTAACGAAACGAAAACATTGGCGGACACAAAACAGATCGCCATCCGGCTCCTTGTGAGCGGCATCCCGGCAGACGAGCGATCCTCCTTTTACATGATGGGAGAGGAATTGCTCTGTTATTCGATGTTTTCGAACCTGATTAAAAATGCCCTTGAAGCCTCACCCGAGGGGGCGGCAGTCACCATCAGAATGGATCGCGAAAGCAGCGGCGTTGTTCGAATCCATAATTCCGGCGCAGTTCCGAAGGAGATTCGGGAGCACTTTTTCGACAAGTATGTGACGTCGGGCAAAAGTTCGGGGACGGGGTTGGGAACCTATTCCGCCAGATTGATAGCGGAAACCCAGGGCGGGCAGATCGCTTTATCGACATCGGAAAGCGACGGCACCACGATCTCCGTACTGCTGCCCGCGGCAGAGACGCCGATGCCGGATAAAGATCTTGACCCTGATGTTCAAGATAGGGCTGAAAACCGGGAAAAAGGGATGCACCTGCCCGAATTGGACGTTCTCCTGGTGGACGACGACCCTTTCAATATTCAGGTGCTCCAAAAATTTATAGCCGACCCGAGGTTAAAAACGGAATCCGCTGAAAACGGCAAAATTGCCTTTGAAAAAATACAATCCGTCGCGTATGATATTGTTTTTATGGATATGGAGATGCCGGTTTTAAATGGTGTGGAAGCCATTGCAAGGATTCGCAAACTGGAATCCACAGCGGACCATCTGCAAAAACCCATTGTTGCCGTCGCATTGTCGGCCCACGATGATCCTGCGATAGCGCAAAGTTGCCTGAGCGCGGGATTTGATGCTTATTTGAAAAAGCCGGTGGGGAAAAAAGAGGTCATCGATACCATCCTCCGATTTTTCCTTGCAGATGGAGAACCCCTTGGTAACGCGGGCGCATCAGTGATAGACGCCGGAATTCCTGCACCGGCAGGTCTGGCAGCGGCATCGCCCGGGGCACCCTACACGGTAGAGGTGGATGCAGATCTTGAAGAACTGATCCCCTCTTTTCTTGAATCTAAAAAAGAGGAACTGCGGCAACTGAAAATCAAACTGGATGCCAACGATTATGAACCGGTTCGGCAGATCAGCCATAAACTGAAGGGCGCTTTCAACATGTACGGATTTCGATTTCTCAGTGATGCCTGTGCGACCATGGAAGCGGTTTCGCCCCGAGGTGAGAGGGTCAAGATTCAGGAGCAGCTGGATGCCATCGACCACTTTATGGAGAACATGACCCTGCAATTTACAGATGACCTCTGAGTTCACAAACCTCTTCTCATAGGCATCCATATCCGGGTCGCACCTGTTTATTGAACGCATGAAAGGAATAAATGATGGAGACGGTAAAAAAACTGATGATGGTGGATGACGATGCTGATGTTCTGGCCCTTTTAAAGATGAAGCTTGAAAAAACGGGACGATTTTCCGTTGTTTCCACCACCGACGGATCGAAAGCGGTTTCACTGGCCACCCGTGAAACCCCGGACCTCATCATTCTCGATATCGACATGCCGGTCATGTCCGGCGGGGATGTCGCCGACGCCCTGTCCACTACTGAGGACACCG
Organism: uncultured Desulfobacteraceae bacterium; assembly: GCA_964631805.1. Lineage (GTDB taxonomy): Bacteria > Desulfobacterota > Desulfobacteria > Desulfobacterales > CAZWAE01 > CAZWAE01. The sequence goes on from CAZWAE010000010.1 coordinate 13,810, forward strand.
CTGAGATACCGGTTTTTTTCCTCTCTTCGTTGATTCCAAAAGGGGAGGCCGGACAGGGGGCCAGAATTGTCGGGGGGAGGCGAATGGTTTCGAAATATGCGACCATGGCCCAACTAATAGAGGCGATTGACGAATCGTTTTAACCATATCGATCAAAGGCAAGACGAAAAATAAGAGGGGGGAACCAATGGCGGATCTTTCAAGCTCCACTGTACTCGTGGTCGATGACACGGAAACCAACATCGACATTCTTCTTGAAACCCTGGGAGATGAATTTGATGTCAGCGTGGCCATGGATGGGGAGGGTGCCTTGGAGAGTGTCGAGGATGAACTGCCCGATTTGATCCTGCTGGATATCATGATGCCCGGCATGGACGGGTATGAGGTCTGTGCAAAATTGAAATCGGACGAAAGGACAAAAAACATCCCCATCATATTTGTCACAGCCATGGGGGAAGAGGCGGATGAAGCCAAGGGGCTCGGTTTGGGTGCGGTGGACTACATCGCCAAACCGTTTCGGCCCGGGCTGGTCAAAGCCCGGGTTTACAATCATCTGGAGCTGAAGCACCACCAGGATCACCTGGAAGACCTCGTGCGGGAGAGAACGCGGGAGCTGGAACTCACACAGGAGGTGACCATCGAGAGTCTGGCGACCCTTGCTGAATATCGGGATCCGGAAACCGGTGGTCATATCAAACGCACCCAGAATTATGTAAGGCTCCTGGCGGAATACCTGAGCAAAATGCCCAAGTTTTCAGAACTGCTGAACCGCGATACCATCGAGATGTTGTATAAATCCGCCCCTCTGCATGACATCGGGAAGGTGGGCGTACAGGACAACATTTTGCTCAAACCCGGCAAGCTGACCGATGAAGAGTTCGAGGAGATGAAAAATCACACGGTCTACGGGAGGGAAGCCATCAAGGCCGCCAGCGGAAAACTGGGGAGTCAATCGTTTCTCGCTTTCGCCGAAGAGATTGCATATACCCACCAGGAAAAATGGGATGGTTCGGGGTATCCCCAGGGTCTTTCCGGAGAGGCGATCCCCTTTTCCGGCCGGCTTATGGCGCTTGCGGATGTGTATGATGCCCTGATCAGCAAACGGGTGTACAAACCGCCGTTTCCGCACAAAAAGGCCGTTGCCATCATTTCCGAGGGCAAGGGCCAGCATTTCGATCCGGATATGACGGATGCCTTTCTGGAGCTCGAGGAAGAGTTCCGGCAGATCGCCCTGGAATTTGCCGATTTCGATGAGGAGCGGGAAGCGCTCGCCAAAACCTGAAATTCGATCACCTGAGGAGAAGCTTACGGATCCATGAAAAAAAATCAGCCAAAACGCAAACGTCTGGGAGAGCTCCTCATTGACGCCGGCCTCATCGACCAGAAAATTCTGGAAGATGCCCTGGCCGCCCAGAAGGTGCAGGATAAAAAGCTCGGCGAAGTCCTGGTGGAGATGGAGGTGGTGGACGATATCGGTATTGCCAGAGCGATCTCCTCCCAGTTGAACATCCCGTTTGTGCGGCTGGCAAATGTAAAGATTCCCGAAACCGTCATCTCCCATGTAACTCCGGAGCTGGCCACGAAGTATGAGATCATCCCGCTTAAAGAGGTCAAGGGGCGCCTGGTTATCGCCATGGCCAACCCCCTGGAGCACAACGCCATCAACGATCTCCGGTTTGTGACCCGGCTGTCTATCACTACCGCTGTTTCTCCCATGAAGGATATCAAGGACGCGATGGAACGGTACTATCCCAAACAGGATATCAAATCGGCCATCGATTCGGCGGGGGAAGATATCGACGGGATGGATTACATACCCCAACTGCAGGAAGATGAAAAATCGGATATGGACCTGGCGAACCTGGCAGTCAAGGCGCCGGTGATTCGTTTTACCAACGCGATCCTGGCGGATGCCATCAAAATAAAGGCCAGCGATATCCATATCGAACCGCAGAAGAGCGAGACCGGCCAGGCCAATCTTACGGTCCGCTGCCGGGTGGACGGCATCATGCGGGAGACCATGCAGACGGACCGGCACGTCCACCCGCCGCTGATCTCCAGGCTGAAGGTGATCTCGGGGCTGGATATTTCCGTCCGTCGCAAACCCCAGGATGGAAAGGCGCAGGTTAAATTCGAGGACAAGGTATTCGACCTGCGGATCTCCACCATTCCCACGACCTATGGTGAAAAGGCAACCATCCGGATCCTTAACCCGGATACGGCAAAGATGCAGCCGGAAGATCTGGGATTTTCCGAAGATGACCTCCTGAGCGCCCTTGAGGCCATCTCCATCCCCCAGGGGATGATCCTGGTGACCGGTCCCACGGGCAGCGGCAAGTCCTCCACGCTCTACGCCTTTTTGAATCGGCTCAATACCCCCACTGTCAACATCATTACCGTCGAGGACCCGGTGGAGTTTGATGTCTCGGGCATCAACCAGGTCCAGATCAATGCCAAAGCCGGCATCACCTTTGCCGCCGGTCTTCGGTCCATCTTGAGGCAGGATCCCGATATCGTCATGGTGGGTGAGATCCGGGACAGTGAAACCGCTGAAATCGCCTTTCAAGCCGCCCAGACAGGGCACCTGGTCCTGTCCACCCTGCATACCAACGATGCCCCGGCAGCCGTTACAAGGCTCATTGATCTGGGGGTGGATGAATTCCAGATCTCAACGGCATTGATTGCGGTGATCGGTCAGCGGCTGGTCCGGCGGATCCACTCCGACTGTAAAACGGAGGATCCGTTGAGCGAGCGGGTCATCGATCGCCTTCGTCCTCACTTCAAGGGCGGATCCGTGCCACAGTTCTATAAGGGAAGCGGCTGCAAAGAATGTTTTGGAACCGGGTATTCGGGGCGGCTGGGGTTGTATGAGATCTTCCGATTGTCACCGTCGCTGAGGGATCTCATCGGTCCGGGTCAACCGGCTTCCGTTCTGAAGAACGCGGCGATAGAAGAGGGCTTTCGAACCCTGTCCCTTGACGGGATCGCCAAGGCCGCACAGGGGGTTACCACTGTGGATGAGGTGTTTCGGGTCGCCCCTCCGGAAACTCATGAAAAGACGCCGCAGCCGGCGGCGAACCCCCCAAAGGCGGAGGTCGGAAACTCCGGTGATGGCGGCAAACCGACGTTTTCAACCAAGCTTTCCCCCGGCATCATCAAAGCCATGGCCAAAATCTCGTCACCCGCCGAACCGCTGGCATTCGCCGATGATGAAGACCGGGAAGTTGCGGAAGATGCCCCCCTGGTCCTCGTGGTGGACGACAACGAAATCATCCGTCTGACCATCTGCGATGCATTGGAAAGTGAAGACTACAGCGTGTTGACGGCGGAGGATGGCCAGGAAGCCTGTGAAATAGTGGCGGAGGAGAAACCGGATCTGATCGTCACGGACTATATCATGCCGAGAATGGACGGGATTGCCCTCATCAAGAAAACGAAGGCGGATAAATCGCTGCGGGATATTCCCATTATCATGCTGACAGCCAAAGACGACGCGGAATCCGCTGTTTTGGTCTTAAAGGCGGGGGCAGATGACTATCTGACCAAACCGGTGAATCGAAAGCTATTTTTAGAAAGTGTCAAACGGCTTTTGAAGAGGTGACGGCCATTTCCGGTCATCAAGGGGTGCCCACCAGATTTTTTACCGAGTCGAGTATGACATCGGGTTCAAACGGTTTTGGCACGGTTTGAATGCTGATCGATTCCGCCACCATAAGCGCGACTTCGGGACCCAGCTCACCACCGGCGGACATGGCGATAAATTTAGCATCCGGATCGCTCTGCTGTATCTCCAGGATGACATCCATACCTGTTTTCCCGGGCATAATCATATCGGTAATGGTCAGAGCCGGGTTGGTTTCGCCGAACCGCTGGATCCCCTCTTCACCGTCGGATGCCAGCACGACTTCATAACCGGCCCGAGAGAGCATATCTTCCAGTATCATCTGATCGATTTCAGAGTCATCAATCACCAGAATCCGCTTGGGACCCTTATCTTCAATCACTTCCGGTTCAGGCGGCGATTCAACAGGTGATGGTTCCGGGGCTTTTTTCCCGAAACCCAGTTTCCTTTTCAGCCATCCGCCCGATGACTTATTTTCGCTCATTAGACCTTCCCCTTTTAACGATTTCGGCTTGTTTGCGTTCCCTTTTCCCAGCCGATCCGGCCCTGCCGGGCGGGCGTTTTTGCCCCGCCTTTCATCCCTCCACAGCAGGGGATGGCGCAGAGCACGATGCCCCGGCGTGTGGCCGGTAAGCCGGTGTTGACCTTGATGATTGGATCGGTGTAATAACCGCGTGGGAAATCGAAATATTTTTAAACCGAATCCCGACGGATTACAAGTCTAAACTCAACAGTCGATTTTTTAAACAACTTTATAAGAAAACAGGGAGTTTCTGGAAGATGTTTAGATGTCGCCCCTCATTCAATGAAGACAACGGATGGGTTGCTCCTTTTCGTCGGGCAGCCAACAGCTGGCTTATCCTGGCGGTTTTTGCACTTTCCGGGTGTGCGTCATTTAACAGCTATCAAACAGAGGGAACCCTCGTGTTGAACAGTTTGACCGCACCGGTCAAGATATAGATATAAAAAGGTTGCCATCGGTTTGAAATGGCGCTACAGATCTGCCGATTTGATACCAATACCCTAACGAACGAAGAGATCAATATGTCCATCAAACCCTTTCGTCTTGAGGCGGTTCTTTTCGATTTTGACGGAACGCTGACGCATCCCGGAGCGCTGGATTTCAGCCGGATAAAATCGGCGCTCGGCTGTCCGGCGGAGCTCCCCATATTGGAGTATATCGAAAGCCTGCCCGATATCGTGCAACAAAAAGAGGCCATGACGGTCCTGGACCGGTTCGAGGAAAAGGGTGCTGCCCACTCAAGGCCCAACAAGGGGGCGGAGATCCTTGTCCGGAATTTGAAAGCCCTCGATTTGAAACTGGGTATCATCACTCGCAATAGTCGTAGGTCCATTGAGCTGGCCTTTGAGCGGTTTGAGGGGATCGGGATGTCCGATTTCGATCTGGTCATTTCAAGGGACGACCCGGTATCTCCCAAACCCAGTGCCGAAGGGGTGGTGCTGGCGTCTCGGAAACTGGGTGTCGATGTTGCGCAGATGATGCTGGTCGGGGATTATATCTTCGATGTTCAGGCGGGTCAAAATGCCGGAACGGTCACGGTGCTGCTTTCCAACGGGTCCGGGCAGGTAGACGAAACCGCTGACTATACCGTCGAAAAACTGGAGGATCTCGAACCGCTGGTACGGCAGGGATTGCCGCTTCAGCCGGGGAAGCTGCCCCATGAGCTGCTGGAGCAGTTTTTGGATGAATTTACCGTTGCCGATCCTTCCGTTCTGGTCAAACCGGGTATCGGGGAGGATACCGCCGCTATAGACCTGAAGGGAGCTGAGGTGCTGGTGCTCACCTCCGACCCGATTACCTTTGCCACCGATGCCATCGGTCTTTACGCTGTGGCGGTCAACGCCAACGACATGGCCACTTCCGGTGCCGTTCCGGCCTGGCTTCTCACCACCCTGCTGTTTCCCGCCGGTGTGACCCCGTCCGAAATCGGGACCACCATGCAGGAACTGCATGACGCGTGCCGGGAGTGGGGTATCACCCTTTGCGGCGGGCACACGGAGATTACCGATGCGGTCAGCCGGCCTGTGGTCGTTGGGACCATGGCCGGCACTGTGAAGAAAAACGGTCTGATCGACAAACGCAGCATGAAGCCCGGAGATCGGTTGCTGCTGACCAAGGGCATTTCCGTGGAAGGAACCGCTATTTTGGCAAGGGAGTTTGCCGGTCAATTGAAGGATTTGGGAATGGGCGATGGCGAAGTGGAGCGCTGCCGGAATTTTCTTTGCCATATCAGCATTCTGCCGGAAGCCAAACTTGCTGTTGACTGCGGTGGTGTCACCTCCATGCACGATATCACCGAAGGCGGTTTGGCAACGGCGGTGGAAGAGATGAGTGCCGCCGGGAACTGCGGCATTGTCGTAAATATGGATGCCATTCCCCTATTTCCGGAAACGGAACAGGTTTGCCGGTTGCTGGAACTGGACCCACTGGGCCTGATCGGTTCGGGCAGCCTGCTGATCTGCTGCCGGCAGAACGGGGTCGATGCCATGGTCAGCCGGATGAACGAGGCAGGCATTGCGGTCACCTGTATCGGGGAGGTGGTCAAAGGCGGTGTCGGCGTCGAAGGGGTGAAAGAGGGCCTGCCGGTCCCATGGCCCCGTTTTGAAGTGGATGAAATCACAAGGCTGTTTTAGGAGTTCGAAATGAACCAACCGCTCAACAGTGTTTATTTTGCCCACGGCATGGAGAGTGGGCCATGGGGAACCAAAATCAAGCGTCTGGCCAGAATCGCCCGGGCTGCCGGTTTTCATGTCGAAAGTGTTGATTACCAGGGAATGATGGATCCGGACCTGCGGGTGGAAAAGCTGGTAAACCTTAAGCCGGCGGCCCTGGACAATCTGGTGCTGGTGGGTTCCAGCATGGGCGGTTATGTGGCCGCCGCCGCGTCGGAGGTTCTGAAACCTGAAGGTCTTTTCCTGATGGCCCCGGCGATCCGCATAGAGGGCTTTGGCAAAAAGGTGCCGGTTCCCCACGGGAACGTCCGTGCTGTCGTACACGGCTGGCATGATGACATCGTCCCTGTTGAGAACGTTTTAACGTTCAGCCGCGAACACAGCCTTTCTCTCCACTTGCTGGACTGCGGCCATACATTAATAGAGGCTATGCCCATGGTTGAGATGCTTTTTGAAGACTTCCTGAACCGGGTCGTCATGGCGGATTGACCGGAAGTGAGAATAGAAGTGCCCATGTTTGAACAGGTCAAAGCCGCTGCGGACCGCTTGCGGAACCATGCCAATGTCACCCCCGTGCTCACATCCCGGACCCTCAACCGGATGACCGGCGGCAGTGTATTCCTTAAGTGCGAAAACTTCCAAAGAGCGGGAGCGTTTAAGTTCCGCGGGGCCTACAACGCCATGTCCCGTTTGTCGGATGTGGAGAAACGGCGGGGGATTGTCACCCATTCGTCGGGGAACCATGCCCAAGCCGTTGCCCTGGTGGGGCGGGAACTGGGAATACAAACCACAATTGTGATGCCGGATGACGCCCCAAAAGCAAAAACCAATGCCACGGTGGGCTACGGCGGCCAGGTGGTCACATATGACCCCGAAACGGCGGCAAGGGAAGAGATCTCCGTTTCTCTTGCTGAAAAGCACGGTTACACCATGGTGCCCCCCTTTGACCATCCCGATGTCGTGGCAGGCCAGGGGACGGCGGCCCTCGAGCTGTTTGAGTCGGTCGAAAGGCTGGACCATCTCCTCGTCCCTTGCGGCGGCGGGGGATTGTTGAGCGGTTCGGCCATCGCTGCCAAAGGAATGGCTCCCGGCTGCCGGGTGATGGGTATCGAGCCGGAGGTGGCGGACGACGCCACCCGTTCCTTCCACACAGGGACCCTTCACAGCGTGAAAAATCCCCCCACCATCGCGGACGGCACCCGGACCGCTTCCCTCGGAAAGGTCACCTTCCCGTTGGTTCTCGAATATGTGGACGACATGAAAACCGTCAGCGAGGCGGCCATCGTCGAGGCGGTACGGTTCCTGTTTTACCGCATGAAAGTGGTGGTGGAGCCTTCCGGTGCTTTGGGGGTCGCCGCATTGTTGAGCGGGGCCCTATCTGACGCCGATCGTGTGGGTGTGATCGTCAGCGGCGGCAACATCGATGCGGAGATGATGTCCCAAATTCTTTTATCAGAGCCTGTCGCCGTTTAATCCAAAAGCCAATCGGACCATGACATGACAACTATTCTATGGGTGGGTGAGCCGGGACCTTCCGCCATCTTTACGGAAAAAGCCACCCATCTTTTCAAGGGCGGGAAGGTGGTCCATGAACCGTCGGCGGAAATGGTGCTGCAGAGGGTAGCCGGCCTTGATCCCCTGCTGGTCGCTATTGATACACCGGTTTCAGATCTTCGTCCGCTTCCGGCTGGAATCAAATCCCTGAGTCCTGAGACCTCGGTGATGGTTCTGGCGGAGAGAAAAGCGCTGCCGCATTTGATGATCGATCTGATGGATCATGTCGATGAGTTTGTGGGCAAGCCTGTGAAAGCCGTGGAGATGGAGGTGGCGCTGCGGCGTGCCGGGGAGTTGGCCCGGC
>CAZWAE010000010.1:22083-35881 GCA_964631805.1 uncultured Desulfobacteraceae bacterium
GTGAAAGCCGTGGAGATGGAGGTGGCGCTGCGGCGTGCCGGGGAGTTGGCCCGGCTGCGGCGCCGGGTAAAGTCAGCTCCCGGAAACAGCCCCGATCCCGTTATGAAAAAGGATGTCCATGCTTTCATCGAACAGGAGCGATTCGTCACCATCAAACAGATCGCCAAAAGCCTCTCCTCATTCATGGGACAGATCGCATCCCATGCCCAGGGAGGACTCCGCTACTTTGACGAAATGCCATATCTGATGGCCATTCACAGTCGTCAATGCCGGGTACTTACCATCAACTCAACCTACCGTAAATATCTGGGGGACAAGGTCAACCATCCCAGCTGGGAGATCTACAAAAATGCAGATAGGGGAGAGCAGGCCTGCCCGGTGCGGAAAACCATCGATACGGGTGCGGCGGCCACGACCCGGGCGGTGGTGCGGTATCATGACGGCAAAGAGGTGCCGGTCCTCGTTCACACCTCCCCGGTGGTCAACAGGGAGGGCGATGTGGAGCTGGTGCTGGAGGTTTTTGCCGGTGTGAAAGAGATCGACCGCATGGCACAGGATATCAAAACCACCCAGCAGCGGTATCGACAGCTGTTTGATGCGGTGCCCAACTATATCGCCGTATTGGATACCCACCTGCGCCTCACGGCATTCAATCGGCGGTTCCTTGAAGATTTCGGATTTAAGACTGGCCATAAGTTCTATGACATCTTCAGACCGATGCGGGCGACAGCCCATGAGGGCCCCATCGCCGGGACCCTGAAGGATGGAATGCAGCACCAGGGTGAAATGACGCTCTATTCACCCCAGGGAGATCCCCTGAACCTGATGGCATGGACCTCTCCCATCACCACGGCGGCGGGGAAACTGATTCAGGTGCTGGTGATCTTCACCGATGTCACCGAGCTGCGCCGTCTCCAGGACAACCTGTCCCAACTCGGGCTGATGATCAGCACGGTGACGCACAGTCTCAAGGGAAGCCTGACCGGTCTGGATGCCGGCCTTTACATGATCGGCAGAGGATTTTACCGGGACCAGCCCGGCCGTATCGAGGAGGGTCTTGACGTGGCCACGGCCATGACTGACCGTCTCCGGAAAATCGTCCGTGATATTCTCTATTACGCCAAGGAGCGAAAACTGGCGGTCGAAGATGTTGACGCCGCACAGTTTGCCGCCGATATCGCCTCCGGCATCGAAACCCGCGTACGTGGCGCCAACATCGAATTCAAGACCCATTTCGGAAAGGCTGCCGGAGGGATCGAGATCGATCCGGGATTGATCCGGGCAAGCCTTGTGAATATTTTAGAAAACGCCATGGAGGCCTGCATCGAGGATGAGGCCGGAAAATCCAACTGGATCGAATTTTCCGTGACGGGCGCTACCGATCACGTTATCTTTACCATCACGGATAACGGCATCGGTATCGGTGAAGATCAGATCCATGACATCTTCAAGCTGTTCTGGTCCTCCAAGGGCAAAAGCGGCACCGGGCTGGGGTTGTTCATCACCAACAATGTCGTTGGCAAGCACGGCGGAAGAATCACGGCGACCTCACAACCGGGAGAGCAAACGCGTTTTACGGTCCGGCTGCCCAGGAAAATAAAAACGGAACGATAACCCAAAAGACGGTAGAAGGATGATCGCCCTGGAATCCGTTCCCGTGTTCTGAAAAACTCGGATTTAAGTGAGCCTAAAACCGAACAGAGCCCGGGTGACTTATTTTTTTCCGGAAAAATGGCACCTGTTTGGCATCAAATGCCATGTTCCCGCTGTTCGGTTCAATGCTCACTAAGATCCTCAAACAGTTTCAGACCACGGGAACGGACCCCCGGGCTCTATTTTCGGTGACCTTTTTTTGCCATTATTACCAAATTGCTTGCCTCCGGATTGGCCGTTTTCAGTATGCTAAACCCCGCTTCAGCCACAGCAACCTTTAGTTTGGTGGGTGTCAGCAGATTTAAATGCTGGTTTTCCATGTTACCGGTATACGCATGGAGCCAATGGTACAACGCCCACAAATCCTGATAATACCATCCGTCATGTTCGAGATAAAAATCTTCATCTTCGGGAAAGCCCAGCTCGATGAACTCGCCATGATTTTTTTCCGCAACAGCTCCGAAGAAAAATCCGTAAGTTACTCCCAGGGCATTGGGGCATCGGATAGAAATGATCCCGTCAGCTTTGAGAGTCCGCCAGTATTGCACCAATTGATCTTCCAGTTGTTCCTGAGTCAGGTGTTCCACCAAGTGGTTGCTGTGGATATGGTTTAGCGAGGCATCCGGAATAAAGGACAGATCCAGAATATTGGCGATCACTTCCCGTCTCGCCTCCGGGTGTTTGATAAAGTCGATGTTGACAAACCCCTCCAGGTTTTTCCTGCCGCCGCCGATATTGATTCGGGTAAACCCCTGATCCAGAAAACATTGAAAGTCGATCCTCGATTGACCCGTGTTCCGAAGCTGAACCGCTTTGACAACGTTCCTGTGTTTACGGATCAGCTGCCGGCGGCGATATTCGAGACCCCAAAAGACAAGTTTGCTGATAGAGCGGTTGAGAAATTTTTGATCCCCGAAGTAGTTGCCTGTTTTCTTTATCACCTCTCACCCCGCATCCTTCGGTCCCGGCATGCCGACCGCTCATAATGGCTGTCGTCAAAAAACCTGGTTTTTACAAACGATTTATTAATTTTCTCATGCTTTGGCCTTCCCGTCAATTGTGCAGAAAGATAGAGACCCTGTCCGCGGGGTCGATGAAGCGATCCAAATGATATCCACTGCAACCCCAAAATGGCTTTCCGATATTCTGACCGATGTATGGAACAAACACATTTTCCGGTTTTGAGATGAATGCGGTCATTGATTGCTTTTCAGGCCGACATTTTTTAATATGGTCAAATCCGGCGTCAATGATGTTATTGTAAAACCTATTCCCGCCGATCTTTTAAGAAAAAAAATTGGGGCCCTGTTTAAATCATGGGCAGGGTTTGATAACTTTTTTTCAGGCGGCATGACATGATTTGCATCGAACCAATGGAAAAAGGGGGATGAAAATGGAAAAGTTTTATGCTTCCGATGTAACGATCTACACCGGCGTAGCAAAACCGACCTTGGAGCATTGGATGTCGAAAAAGTGGGTCAGGCCCTCCATTGAAAAAAAAGCGGGACCTGGTTCGCGGAATGTTTTTTCCCGAATCGATCTCTACCACATCGCCTTTATCAATAAGGTGGGGGAAAGCGGTTTTTCGCCGGAATTGGTGTGTGAAAAAATCAACATCTATCCCATGTGTGAAACCGCCCATGAAAAAAAACAGATGGAGACCATCGGGATCGCGCTCTCCCGGGTCATTGAAGAGGGAGAGTACAAGGCCCAAGGGGCCTGGATCATCAATTCCGCGCTGGACAAGGAAACCGGGTGGGACAGCCTGGCCCTGGTCGAGAAACGGCTGCAAGAGGGCGCCGATGATTTTTATATTCTCAACTTCACCAAGTTAAAAGAACAGATCGATGCCATGATTAAAAATGTACGAGGGTAAGACCTGCTTTAGATAGAGGACCAGGCAATCATGCACCGTGTTTCGATGAGGGGAGTTAAAACCACTCTATTTTACATTCGGAACCATCGTTTCCATAATCTGTCTTGGCTCCATTCTACCTCCCTATCTCTCGAAGTAAAACCCTGACCTGTTCCTATAGGGGTACATGTCTTTAAGCAAATCGGATTCAACTCTTCCAGATCGTTCCCATTTCTGTGAAGTTTTATACCTACAATTGTGAATTAGTTTACACAATTTTAGAATAATAATTTTATGAAAATTTCATGACGACAATTTTTCGATAGAATAACCACCTGTATTATATGTATATTTACTTTGTCTGACCTGATTGATAACCATATCTGGAACAACTTGTGCATACCACAAAGTGGCATTTTGACGATCGGGCTGGATTCATATTTCATCAAAGCTTGGTACTTGAATAATCGATCGAAGATACAGGCTGGCTTTTTGAACGCAGCATCAACTACAGTACAAACTTGGAGGAGAACAATGAGAATAAAAAAATATATGTTAACCCTGGTAATTCTTTGTTCTTCGGTACTGCAGGCAAATGCAGTACCGATCACTGACTTTTTCAATACAGGGGTCGACAGTAGTGGTGCGGAGTTATCTACTTACAATTCTGTAGACCCCCATTACATAATTACCGGTGGTGGTCCTGCTTATATTAAAACAGGAATCTGGGGTGCGGACGACTCAAGCTCTCAGTGGATATCGAAACAGCAAAGCGGATGGTTCAACGGTACCGTAAACTTTGAAACAACGTTTAGCTTATCTGCAGATGCCATTTTGAGCACGGTGCTATTAGATTTCACTTTTGGTCATGATGATAAGGGCGTAATCAGCTTGAATGGAACCCAACTCGCATCTTATTCAGGATGGTCCCCCGGCGTCTCGGTCTCGCTTGACGCAAGTTCTAATGCCACGTTTCTCGGTAGTTTACTGGCCGGAACAAACACCTTAAAATTCAGTATTACTAATTACAATATACCCGGTGGAATGAGAATTACACAGGCATCCGGGTCTTACGATACCCCTCTATCCGCCGTGCCCGAACCAACGACCATGCTTCTTTTCGGAACAGGCCTGCTCGGACTGGCTGGCGCAAGACGGAGAATGAGAAATTAATCTGGCATAAAAGAATGGCGGAAAAGAAGGCGGGGTCAATTGACTCTGCCTTTTTAGTTTCAGGTTCATCCAAGTTTAGGAACAAGTCCACGACAATGTTTATGTTACGACTACGATGACGTAAGCATCCACCTCCCAAAATGTTTACTTATCAATACTTTCGTGATGATGAAGTAAATTCAGAAAACGACCTGTCCAAAGGATTCATAACGGCATGACAGTCGGACACCAATTCCTTCGAGTACCGTACAGGTTGCGATGAGCAGCCCTGTTCCCAGAAGGTAAAAAAAATGGGTCGCCAGTTTCTATAATAATCGTTATTTCTCCCGAACATCAAACTTACGATACCGCCTGAAATAACCCCAACCCCTATTATTTCCATTACCGAAAGCCGTTGTTCATTTCTATATTATTCTTGAACACTGCCCATCCTGAAACACTTTCTCACACAGAGTGCCACAAGGTGATATTTGTGTAATAATGTTCATAAGTTATATGTAATTTATTTCACAATTTCATACTATTTTTCCGGAGTGGTTTTTCGTTTTTTTCAACTACCTACGTAACGTATGGAGATTTTTACAATAATAGAATGCAAGGTGGTTGGGCACATTTTTTGCTATGTTTTTATGTAATTACCTTTTGAGATAAACATCATAATATAAAAGATGTAAAAATGGATATGCTTGACACGGGATGTAGACGCTTAAAGGCCGAAAGACGACAATACTCTTACGCCATTCATCTCCCGGAGAGAAGGTGTGGTAATGACCGTAGGTGCGGCATTGATCGGAGAAGTGGAATAGATCGCAGAAGTCCTGATGGATTCAGGGTGATCGCAGGAATGGATCGTAGACGTGTGTCAAAAAATCTGTAATCACAAAGTCCGCGGGGGCATTTAATCCTGTTAGTTGGCATCTTTTGATAAACATGGCCGACACCTAAGTGAAAATCGGGAGTATTAATGACACTGTTAAAGATTGAAATTTGTCCAAGTTGTCATTGCTGGGATTTTAAGCGAATAAGGCGAAAGTGGTGGATGCGTTTCTTTCCATTTTCCAAGTTTCATTATTGCACGGATTGTTCAATGAAAACCTTTTCATTCTTTGGCTATGACGTGATTTCTTTTGTTTAGGAGCAAATGGGGGAAAAGTTCAATATTATAAATTATCTGACTTTCCCATATCTTTTTTGGAGGAGTAATTTTTAACAATGAGCTTCAGGCGAGTACGCTGTTCATCCGTGAGGCTGCCAAATTTCAAACCACATCTTCGAGGAAAAATTTCACCCGGGCAGGTGCCAAAATCACAGTCCGTAACAGTTTCAAAAGGAATTGACTCAATCAGGGTGCCTTTCCCGGGAATGACAATGGATAGATGGGCTACTTTGAGAGAGTTGATTGTATTCCCATCATATTTAATAGCAATTCCTCCCATGCTTATATCCAAAATTAGCCCGAGTTTTACCTGCTTATTTCGAAATCCAAACATTTTCGAAACACTCAGATTAACCTCAGCACCACTGTTCATTTCGTAACGGACATATAGTCTTTTATCAGGATTTTCACTCATTCAGGCTACCTCAAAATTCCATCGCTAAGAGTTGGAGAAATGATGCAGCCGATGTTCATATAACAGTCAAATGTCTGAGACAAGCAAATTTCACACATTTTTTTTGATGGTCATGATCCTCCTGAAAAATCGATCAACTTGGGTATTCATTATTCCAATGGGGGACGGCTTTAAGATTGGTCCATGGGGACCCTGCCCCCCATTCCCTAAATTTTTTCATATCCTGTAAAACCATTGGGACTTCCGCTTTTCAACGCTTCGGCAGGGTTGTGAAACTCTTTGCTGTCGTAGATATGTTTCAGCAACCGCTCCCGGGTATCCGGATCAGCGAGGTGCGCAACACCCACAGCACGCTCCACAATGCTCAATCCTCCGGGATCAAAGGCGCCGTATTCGGTAACAATGACGACGGGGTCCGCCGAGATGGCGGTTGTTGTGATGCCTTCGGGGCATTTGTCCAATATCTTCGGGATTCCCTTTGCGGTCATGGATTTCAGGGCGATAATGGGGACGCCGCCCTCTGACTGGTAAGCGCCCCTTAAAAAATCAGCCTGTCCCCCGACACCGCTGTATATTTGCCGGGCGTAAAGAGAGTCGGCCCAGATATTTCCGTGCAGATCCACCCCGATGGCACTGTTCACGGCGACCATTTTGGGTTGACGTGCGATGTTGAGGATACTGTTGGTGTAATTGGAGGGCCTGCCCTGGACCGAGCAGTTGGCATGAAGCCATTGATAGCCCTTTTTTTCTCCGGCCAGAAAGATCGTGGAGGTGGAGGTGTTGTTCCGGGTGAACCGGTTGGTGACGATCCCCTTGTCGATGAGCTTTCTCATGGCATCGGCAAAAAGTTCCGTGTGGATGCCGAGGTTTTTCACGCCCTTTTCGATGATGGCGTCCGTCACCGCTTCCGGCACTTCGCCGATGCCGTACTGAAGGGTGGAGCCGTCTTCGACATACAGGCCGGCAATGATCTTCCCGATCTTTCGGGACCGGTCATCCGGTGCTTTCACCGGACTTACCGGCAGGTCATAATCGGTATCGAGCAGAACATCGATCTGTTTTGCCGGGAGGGTCGCCCCCAGAACGAAGGGCATCCGGGCGTTACGTTCGGCGATGACCATGCCACCCTTTTCTTTCACATGGGAAATGGCGGCCGGGACCGCCTCTACTGTTGTCCCAAGGCTGAAATTGCCGCCGTTGTCCGGGCCGCTGACCGTCAGAAACACCACATCCGGTTTTATGTTCTCCTTTAGTTGGCGGGGAATGTCGGAAAGATGCATGAGCTGGTACTGCGCCCATCCCCTGTTCACCGCTTCCCTGGAGTGGTGGCCGTTGAAGATCACCCGGTGGGTCACCCGCCGGCAGCACTCACGGCTGAACAGGGCTTCAATATCCCCCAACAGGAGTACGGCCAGCAATTCCACATCTTCGATAGCGGTATCGGCCACCAATTGTTTCAGCAACACCTGGGGGGTTGCGGCATTTCCCGAGCAGTAGATGCGGCTTCCGGGGGGCAGCAGGGATGTATTGACTGCGGTTTCAATGTTTTTTGCGATCCTCATCTATACTCCTTTTTGAAAGCGGTCACCGGTTATGCGGGAAACCGTTTCAAATACGTGAACCCGCGGCAAATCCCTGGTGAACGGCGTCAAATGCTCTTCCGATCTGTCCGGCATCCCCGGCAACTTCGAACGGGATCCCCTTTTCGTTGAGAAGAGCCGCCAGGGGATTGTAGGGTTTTGCCCCGGCAGCCATGACAATGGTATCGGCGGCAAGGGTCTCGATTCCACCCTCGTTTTCAACGGTCAGTCCGGCCGGGGTGATCTCCATCGCCTTGGCGCCGGTCATCACGGTGATGCCGAACCGGCCGATATCCTGCACCATTCCCCATCGGGTGGAGCGTCCGATATCCTTTCCGATTTTGTCGATCATCTCCACAAGGACGACCTCCTTGGTTCCCTTTGTGGCAAGGTGATACAGGGCTTCCGGATCTTCCGCCCCATTGACCAGCAGGAATTTAACCGCTTCGCCGGAGAGGGTTCCCTTCTCTGCCAGAAAAAGGGCGGTCTCCACACCCACAGCCCCGCCGCCGATCACCACCACTTTCTGCCCGGTAATCACCCGGTCCTCCAGAACATCCCAGGCTTGCACCACATGGGGTTGATCCAATCCGGGTATCGGGGGTGTCAAAGGGAGCGCACCCGTTGCCAGAATCACACCATCCGGCATTTTGGCTTCGATCAATTTCTCATCCACAACCCGCGCAAGTTCAACGGAAATACCCTTTATCGCCATCTGCCGCTCAAGATCTTTTGCCAGTTCCAGGAACTCTTCCCGCCCCGGAGGCGCCGCGGCCAGGTAAAGCTGTCCGCCCAGACGATCGCTTTTTTCGTAAAGTGTTACGGCATGCCCCCGGTCGAAAGCGGCCAGGGCGGCACTCATGCCTGCGGCCCCTCCGCCCACCACCATGATATTTTTCGGAGTTTCGGACTTTTCGATTCGGAAGGCGCTTTCGTGTCCGGCCCTGGGGTTGCACATGCACTCGACGTGTTTCAGTTCGAACAGATGATCGAAGCACCCCTGGGCGCATGCGATACAATGGACGATCTCCTCCTCCCGGCCGGTTTGGATCTTTTCCGGGAGGTAGGGGTCGGCGATGAGGCTGCGGCCCATGGCCACCAAATCGCACAACCCGTCTGCGATCATCTCCTTTGCCACCTTGGGGTCGTTGATCCGGTGGCTGGCAATCACCGGGACCGCCACCGTTTCCCGGATTCCCCGGGCAAGGTACCCGAAGACGCCTCTCGGTACTGCTGAAACGATCTGCGGCACCCTGGCCTCGTGCCAGCCCACGTTGATGCACAACGCGTCCACATCGTTGTCAACAAGGGCTTTGGCCCACTGTTTCAATTCCTCTCTTCCCTGGCCTCCGGGCATAAAGTCGTTTCCGTTCATGCGGACGATGAGGGGATAGTCTTCACCCACGGCCTGCCGTACGGCGTTGATCACCTCCAGCCCGAAGCGCATTCTGTTTTCGAGGGGACCGCCGTATTCATCCTTTCTCTGATTGGTCAGGGGGGAGAGAAATTCACTGATCAGATAACCGGTGCCGCTGAGGATCTCCACCCCGCTGAACCCGGCTTGTTTGACCCGTAAAGCTGCACTGGCAAACGCATCCACGATTTCTGCAATCTCCTCTACCGCAAGTTCCCTGGGGGTTTCCCGGGTCATTCTGGAGGGGATGGCGGATGGGGCCACGGGCGTCTTTCCGTCCAGGAAAAAAGAAAAATTGTACCGTCCGGCGTGATTGAGCTGAACCAGGGACCTTGCACCGTTTTCGTTGATGGCCGAAGCCAGTCTCGACAACCCCGGAATAAATTCATCCCGGTGGGCGCCGATATTCTGGGAATTGCCGGACAGTTCATCAACCGTGGCATATCCCACGCAGATCATGCCCGCCCCGCCTTTGGCTCTTTCGGCATAAAAGTCAACGATTTGGTCGGTCACCTTAAAATCAACACCCATCCCGAGATGCATGGCGGGCATGTAGATACGGTTCTTTACGGTGAGACGGTTGATGGTAATGGGTTCTAAAACAGGGTTTTTCATGAGGTTTCCTTTTCAGATAGAGGGTCTCTTTTACAGCATCCGTACCCGATGCGAGACGGATATTTACCTTTAGGTTGTACATCGCAACATTTTCTTTTAATGTATATGGTGGCGGTTTTAGCGTCAAGTTGCATGATGGTTTCCGGCCGGCAGCCTAGTGCTGTAATTCGACACGGCCGGCCCCGAACGGAAAACGATGATGGGTCCGAAACAGGGAATTTTCAATATTGAAGAGGACTTTACCTAAACCAGGGTTCGATCAGGAAAAAAACCACCCGACGCTCATTGATCTGAGAAATGTGACCCTCCGCGTACGGGATCGATTCATTCTTCCCCATACCAGCTGGAACATCAAAATGGGTCAACAGTGGGCCATCGCGGGCGGCAACGGCTCCGGCAAGACCTCCCTGGTGCGTGCCATTACCGGCGAAATCCCCACATCCCGGGGCAACATCGACCGGTATCTCCCGAAACCCTGGAAAGGTGCTATCGGATATGTCTCCTTCGAGTTGCAGCGGAAGACGATCGCAGCGGAAGAGGACCGCGATAACGCCCGTTTTTTCAGCGGCGATACCGATCGGTACCTGACCACGGGGCAGTTTATCCGGGAGATGCTGCCGCTGGAGGTTGACGGCGGTGAACACTTCTGGAAGGTGATGGCCCTTCTTGACATTCAGGATCTGCTGTATCGAAGCCTTCGGCACCTCTCCACCGGTGAGATGCGCAAGGCGATGATTGCCCGGGCACTGGTCAAATCACCGCGTCTGCTGATTCTGGATGAACCCTTTGACGGCCTGGATGAGAATTCCCGGGATAAACTCAGCGGGATCATCACCAGGCTGATGAAGGAATCCCTGCAGATCATCCTGATCACCCATAGAATCGAAGAACTCCCCCGCGGCATGACCCACTTGATGGTGCTGGATGACGACGGTGTCCGTGCCAAAGGGCCTATCGGTACGGTGAATTTGCATGATGCGCCCAAAAAGGGCCGGGAACGCCTAAGGACTGAAGGGAGCCGCGGAGAAATCGGCAGCGGATGTTCGGGGCGCAAAGGAAAAAGGGTCCCCGAGGTCCTGGTGGAGATGAGAAATGTTACCGTCCGCTACGGACACGTGACGGCATTGAGAGGATTGAACTGGAAAATAAGCCGGGGGGAGAACTGGGCTGTAACCGGTCCCAACGGCTCGGGGAAGACGACCTTGCTGCGTCTCATCTCCGGCGACCATCACCAGGCATATGCCAACGATATCCGCCTGTTCGGCCGGCAGCGGGGAACGGGAGAGAGCATATGGGATGTCAAACGGCATATCGGCATGGTGGGTATGGAGTTTCAGATCCGATACCGAAAACCGGTGACCGCTTTTGAGACGGTACTTTCCGGTTTTTTCGATACTGTGGGTTTGTACCGGATAGCCACTCCCGGTCAGGAGGAGACAGCCCGGAAAAAGATGGCGGTGCTGGGCATCGATGGGCTGGCCCATCGCGATTTCACCCGGCTCTCCCACGGCGAACAGCGGATGGTCCTGATTGCAAGGGCTATCGTCAAGTCCCCCCTCATTTTGCTGCTGGATGAACCCTGCCAGGGCCTGGATACGGCGAATCGAATGCAGGTGCTGGATCTCATCGATACCATCGGCGCACATACCTCCACCCATCTGTTGTATGTGACACATCATCAAAAGGAGATCCCCCCCTCTATCCATCATCTGTTGTCGCTTCGAAAAAACGGGTCTCCGGCTTCAACGGCTTTTTCCGATATAGGGGGTTCTGACATGCCATTGAGTGCAAAAGAGAGGATTTGAATGGACATCAAAGCCGCCGTAACCGAGTTTTCCCAAAGCGAAAAGATAAAGGCCGGTATCATTTGGACGACCCAGACCCTTGGGCAGCTCCCCGCCCTGTCCACAGCGGAACAGAAAGGAGCGACGGCTGTCATTAAAACCGTTATCGGTTTGATCGGTCGGGAAGCTCATCTGGCCAGGAGGAGATCGGGTGACACCAAATGGATGAATGCCGAAAAGGATATCGATATGGCACTGGTAATGATCGAATCCGGCGTGCCGGAAGAGGCTGCCTTCCATCTGACCCGCGCGCTCACCCAGGTCACCGGCCGGGCGCAACGCGCCATGAAGATCCTGCTGGATAAGGGGATTCTCTAAGGGCTCGCGCGCTATTCCATATCGAATTCCTTGAAATCAAGCCAGTATCCGGTCTGGCTGATGTAATCCAGTTCCGCCTGCACCACATCGATATGGCCGTCTTCAATTTCAAGGAAGCGGGCAAACATCTGCTGGCTGTCATCGGACATCTCCCCTACCATTTTTCGGTAGAAATTGCTAGTTTCAACCTCGACGGAAAGGGCTTTGCTCAGCATTTGCTTTTCGCTTTTACGATCTTCACGGGACATACGGGTTTCCAGTTTTCCCATCTCCCGCTCAATAGTGGCCCGGGACGGTATGAGGGTCTGGAGTTTTTCCACCGACAGCTGTCCGGTCTCCTGCAACTGTTTCAAACGATTGTTGAGATAGGCCACATGGTTTTCCTCATCATCGCCGAGTGCCGTAAAAATCCGTTTTCCCACTGGATCCGGCATTTTTTCTGCGTATCCCCGGTAAAGATCACGAATCCTGACTTCGTATTCCAGAGCGGTCTGAATGGCTTCTTCGGGTGTCATGGATACCTCCTTTATCTGGATGGACAGATTTCAGCATAACACCATTAGCCGAATTGTGCCTATAGAAAAATATGTGTTTATATCCAACGTGGGTAGTAAGTATCCATACGGTCCCATCATTTTGGATAGATTTTACCCGTATGGCGTGGAAACCACTCTTCCCATACGGTCAAATATTTCGTCTATCAACCGTCAATGTATTCCAATCAATCATTTTTTATGAGTGTATTCAGGTTGATAACATGTCTCCCGCTTTTTTTTAAAACATTGGCATGGGGCTTGCTCATACTCGTTTCCAACAACCAAACGGGGTTCCGTTCAGATCTGAAACACGATTCAAAAACCATTAGAAAAGGAGACATCTCATGAACAGGAATACTTTTAAAAAGATCATGGCCGTTGTGGCAGCATTTGCCATCATCGGTATCGGAGTGAACGCTTTTGCCGGAAAAGGGTACGGCCGAATGGGCTGGGGAGGCCAGGGCCAGGGATACGGCGCCTGCCAGGGTCAGGGATACGGACCCAATCAGGGCCGGGGATTTGCGGCAAACCTCAGTGAGGAGGATGTGAAGAAGATTGAGGAACTCCGTAGCGCTTTCTTCGAAGCCACCTCGGATCTTCGCCAGGAAGTCCGGCAGCGGAAACTGACGCTTGCCAGTGAACTGGCCAAGAAAAATCCCGACGCCACAGCGGCAAAAGCACTTCAGAAGGAAATTTCCGAACTGAAGTCGCAGCTCGCGGAAAAGCGGATCGATCACATGATCGAGATGAAAAAAATCAACCCGAACATGGGCGGCAGATGGATGTCCGGATCCATGGGATACGGGCGCGGACCCGGTTTCGGCCACCGGGGTGGCGGCTGGCAGTAAAAATTGACAAGATTCACACGGCCGTATCGAACAGGAACCTCCCGTTCGATACGGCCATCCGTTTTTTTACGCCTCTCCGGACATTCCGATACCTGGCCCGTGAACACCCGAGCCGGCGCAATGGTTTTTGCGGCTGACGATCATCCGTATTGATAATTGGGCGATAATAGCTTAATGTGCCGGGTAAAATGACATCACGGAGGCGGGTTACTAATGATCGAAACATATCTGGACAGGATCGAAAAACGTAAAGCGACCATCGGGATTGTGGGAATGGGCTATGTGGGTCTTCCCCTTGCAGTTGAATTCGTTAAGGCCGGTTTCCCCTTGTTGGGCCTGGATGTGGACACAAACAAGGTCGACCAACTTCTGGCATCCAAAACCTACATCA
>CAZWAE010000011.1:0-14192 GCA_964631805.1 uncultured Desulfobacteraceae bacterium
TTATGCATCATGATCTCCTCCTAAAGTTAGGTTTGTTGAGTTGCAGTGTGCAACCTTTGGCCCACAGTCAAAAACTGTGGTTCCCCTGTTTCCCAAATTCATATCTTTTTAGCGCTTATTTAAAAAACGCTGGTGGTGCACCACCCGCAAGGGGCATGTAGAACGGTCCGCCCATGATGGCGTATTGCGGTTTAGATCAATCCGGGTTGGATTGACCTAAATGGGGTAACATACCAACTTTTATTAGTCAACGCATTCTCAATGGTCCGGCCCATGCCGGGGAACCCCCCAAGGGTTTTGAAGGGCCCGTTTTTATCTTGTTTCTTAAAATGTTAATTTTCGGTGCAAAATGAATTGCATTCATTCAGTGAGACTCTATATATTCAGATAAGCCAAATTGTCAAGAAGAAATATTTGTATAGTTATAAACAGTTGAAATTATATAAAAATAAATTTATATATGAATGCCGTACGCATGAGCTTCATTCTGAAATCCAATAACGAATTGGGAAAAAATGATGTGGTCGAATTAAAATCGCAAATAAACACTTGACAACAAAAACGAACATCAATACAGAGCATTATAACAATATTAAACAAAGTATGGATTGATCAGGAAGGCGTCATGGAAAGTTTGCTTCCGGCTGAAAGGCAGCAAAAGATCCTCGAAATTTTACGGGAAGAATTCACCGTTCGGAGTTCCAGTTTGAGTGAACTGCTGGATGTGTCGGAGATGACCATCCGGCGGGATTTCGATGCACTCGAACAGCAGGGTTTGGTGGAACGGACGCATGGGGGGGCTGTTTTCCGCCAGGAACGGGTGGCCGGGAAATTCCATTATCAAAGCAGTGCCGGGAAAAATCCCGTTGAAAAGCAGAACATCGCCCGACGGGCCGCCTCCATGATCGAACCCCACGATACCATTTATATAGGAGAGGGGGTTACGGCTTCCCGGATCGTCAGTTTTGTGGAGCCCGGGATGCCGTTCACCATTTTCACTAATAATCTTGGCGTTATCTCTGAAATTGAGGACAAGGCCGTCGAACTTGTCCTGTTGGCCGGTACCTACGATCCAATCACCCATGCGGTGGCCGGTCCTTTGACCATGGAGATGATACGTCAAATCAATGCAGCCAAGGTGTTTTTGGGTGCCGACGGCTTAAGCCTCAGCGCCGGGTTGACCACGCCGAATATGGAAATCGCCGTCATCGAGCGGAGCATGATCCGGCACACCCGTGGCAAGGTGGTTGCCCTGGCGGATCATACGAAATTCGGCCTGGTTGCCGAGATGTCCATCGCACCGCTGAAACACATCGATGTGCTGATTACAAACCGGAAGATTCCATCCGATTTTCAAAAGGAACTGGAGTCGTTGAAGGTTGAAGTTGTCATCGGGTGAGTTTATCGGCAGTGAAAGGGTCAAAGGCTCACCGTTGGAGTGTTCATTTTTAATGAAAGCATAAAAGGAAAATACCAGGCGATTTACCGTAATCCAGAATTTCAAATTCCGGCTACGCCGGCGTGGGAGGGGACAGGATGGTTATTGTTGGTGAACTCATCAATGCCAGCAGAAAAGTGATGGGCGGTGCGATCGAGGCCAGGGATGCGGGTGTCATCGAAAAAACAGCGCGGGAACAACACGAGGCCGGTGCCTATTATATTGACGTCAACGCCGGAATATTTGTCAGGCAGGAAGCGGATTATATGGAATGGCTCGTCACCACGGTACAGGGGGCGGTGGATTCACCCTGCTGCATCGACAGCCCGGATCCGAGGGTTATCGAAGCGGCTTTGGCTGTGCACAAGGGGACTCCGATGATCAACTCCATCTCACTTGAACAGGCGCGTTATGACAGTATCCTCAAGCTGGTTGCCGGAACGGACATGAAGATCGTGGCCCTGTGTATGAGCGATGAAGGGATGCCCGAAACGGCCAAGGACCGGTTGAAGATCGCAGACCGGTTGATCAACGGCCTTACGAATCATGACGTGCCCCTTACGAACATTTATGTGGATCCGCTGGTGCAGCCGATCTCCACCAAGGATGATTTCGGTGTCGAATTTCTGGATGCCGTTGAGGGCATTATGACGGAGTTTAAGGGCGTACACACCATTTGCGGCCTTTCCAACATCTCATACGGACTGCCCGCAAGAAAGTTCATGAACCAGATGTTCGCCGTCATGGCGGTGGCGAGAGGACTCGACAGTCTCATCGTGAATCCTCTGGACCGGCGGATGATGGCCAATCTGATCGCCGCGGAGACCCTTGCCGGTCGCGACGAGTTCTGTTCCGATTATCTTTCCGCCTATCGCGGCAAGAAATTCGAGCTATAGTCGGCCTGGACATCCGCTATGGAACCGGTCGAACTGTTTTGCTAATCCATGACACCCATATGAAAGGAGCCTTAAATGGACAGCAGCGAACGCATTGATAATCTTAAAAACGCAATGATTGCATTGGACAAGGATGATGTGGTTGCCCACACCGGGGATAGCCTTAAGGCCGGTATCGCGCCTCTGGACATCATTGAGAATGGGCTGTTGCCCGGTCTTGGCACCATTGGCGAAATGTTCGAGAACGAAGATATTTTTCTCCCCGAACTGATGAAATCGGCGCAGATCTTCCAGGGCGCCATGGATCTGCTACAGCCCAAAATCCAGGAGATGGGGACGGATGTAAAGAAAAAGGGGACCGTCGTTATCGGAACGGTAAAGGGCGACATGCACTATATCGGGAAAAACATCGTCAAACTCCTTTTGGAGACCTCGGGTTTTGATGTTTACGACCTTGGCGTGGATGTGGATCCTTTTGCCTTTATCGTCAAGGCGGATGAGGTCAACGCCGACATGATCGCGCTTTCCGCGCTGCTAACCACCACCCTGGTCGGCCAGAAGGATGTCCTGGAAGCCCTTGAGGGACAAGGCAAGCGCGAGAAGTATAAGGTGCTCCTGGGAGGCGGGGCCGTTACGAAATCATGGGCCGATGAGATCGGCGCCGACGGGTACGCCGAAAACGCCTACGGCGCTGTCGAACTGGCCAAATCGCTGGTAGGATAACCGATTATCGATCGCAAAACCATCAGGGACAATGGTCCGTTTTTCAAGCGTGACCATCGAAAACAGCCCTTAACTGCAGGAGGCTTGAAATGCTGGACCTAATTGAAGTTTTTGAAAGAGCGGACGACGGTCTGTTGATACCGGATACCGACTACTATATGAATCGCTTCGTACCCAAGCTTGCCGAAATTGTCGACCGGTACAAGATCAAATGGGATCGGCAAACCATTGTAAACTCGGACGATGATCTGGCGGACCGCGTTTTCCAGGCGGCCGTTGACCTGATTGCCGAGGCGGGCGCCTACTGTCCCGACACGAACCGGGTGATGCAGTTTACCCGCGACGAAACCCTGACGGCGGCGGAACAGGCACCCAAAGCCACCCGGTTCGGCGAGGGCCGTGAAGCCAAGACCATGTATGGCCGGAACGTGGATGACGACACCGTTCCCTGGATACATGTGGGCGGCGGCATCTATACCACAGATGAACAGATTTATCTGGATACGGTGGAGGGGCTCGCCAACATTCAGATCGTTGATTCGGTCAGTGTCCCGTCCATCCTGCACCTTCGTGGAAAAGATGCCCGGGTGAGATCGCCCCAGGAGCTTTTGTCCGCCATCAAAACAGTGATCCTGGCCCGGGAAGGCATCCGTCGGTCCGGCCGTTCGGGACTGCCGATCATCAACGGGATTTCCGCCGCCTCCAACTCGGTTTCCATGATCGCCGCCGCATCTCCCCAGTTTGGTCTTAGGCCCAGCGACGGCTTTCTCATCGATTTCCTCTCGGAGATGATGGTCAACTACGAGGCGCTGCAAAAGGTGGCGTATTTCAACAGCATCAGTGCCAATATCGGCTCCACATCGACCCCTCTATTCGGCGGGTATGCGGGCGGGGCGGAAGGGGTGGCGGTGCTGGCCACCAGCTATCTCATCATGGGCAACCTGATCTATAGAGGCAGCTACCATTACAATGCGCCCCTTCATCAAAATCTACGCCTGTCCACCACCAAGCCGCTTCTCTGGGCCATCGGCATGTCCAACCAGGCCAATGCCCGAAACATGAGATACCCGGTAGTCAACCTGCCCTATCTCGGTGGTGGAGCCGGTACCAAAATGTACCACAACGAAATGGCCGCCTATATGCTGTCTGTTGTGCCTGCCGGGGGAAACATTTTTTCCGGACATCCCGCAAAATCGGTGGAACCGGATTCGCTTCTCCCCCGTGATCATCAATTCCATGCGGAGTTGGGTCTTGCTTGCGCAAAATTTTCGCGAAAGGATGCCGACCCCTTGGCACGGCAATGTTTCGAGAAGTATGAAAAACTTATCAAAGACCCGACACCGGGTTTCAGATACGATCAGGTCTATGATTTAAAAACCAAGAAGATCGTAAACGCGGAGTATCTGAAGATTCAGGATGAGATGCGGGCCGGATTCAAGGAGATGGGCATAGACGTTCTGCCCTCCTGACCGTTTACCGGAGATCCGATCCGGCCCTTTGGCAATAATGGGTGAGGCCGATGATGATTCTTGATGCCCTGAAAGTCAGCCCCGACCTTGAAGCGATTCGAAAAGGGCTGCACCTGGCAAAAGACAAGGAGTGGCAGCGGGTTTGTCGTCTCGTTGACCAGGTGTGGCCCCTTATCGAACCGAAAGCGGTCTATCGTGACTGTTCAGTGACGGTCAAAGGCCGGGACTGTGTGGAGGTGGATCGGGTCTCTTTGAAAAGCCGTGTTTTAAGGCGGCAGGTGGATGGTGCAGGGCAGGTGTTTCCCTATGTGGTCACCATTGGCAAAAAACTGGAAGAGAGGGTCCGGGGGTGCGACGACATTCTCAAGCAGTATTATCTCGATACCATCGGGAACTTCGCACTCTCCGATCTGCTCATTAGGTTGGAAGATCATCTTCGGTCACGATACGGGTTTACCTGTACCTCCAGCATGGCGCCGGGATCTTTGGAAGACTGGCCCATAGGGGAACAGGGTCCGCTGTTTTCGATTCTCGGAGATGTTAAAAAAGCGATCGGCGTGTCGTTGACGGAAGTGTTTCTCATGATTCCCACCAAGTCGGAATCGGGGATTTTTTTTCCCTCCAGTGAAAAATTCTACAGCTGTCGGTTGTGCCCGAGGGAAAAGTGCATGAACAGAAAGACGCCCTATAGTGAAAAAGCCGCTCTTGAAATCGGGGAGCCGTCTTGACGCCAATGGGCCTCAGCATTGAGAAGGGATAGGTTATCTTGAAAGATCAGGCAAGAGTCGTTGTCATCGGAGGCGGCATCAATGGTTGCAGCGTTCTATATCACCTGGCCAAAGCCGGCTGGACCGATGTGGTGCTTATAGAAAAGGGAGAACTCACCAGCGGGGCGACGTGCCACGCCGCCGGTACGCTGACCCAGTTCAACACATCTCCTACCATCATGAGGATGCGTAAGTACAGCCTGGAATTGTACGGCCGGTTGAATATCTATGACCGGGTTGGCAGCCTGCGTATCGCTTCGGATGCCGAACAGTTTAAAACCATACAGCGGGATATCAGCAAGGCCAGGGGCATCGGCCTGGCCGTGGAGATGATTTCACCCGGTGAGGCTGCCAAGATTCTGCCCTGGATGAGCGGGAAAGACCTTTACGGCGGGTTTTTTCTTCCCGATGACGGCTGTCTGGATCCGCATCTGGCGACCCATGCCATTGCCAGGGCGGCAAAGGATATGGGCGCGGAAATCTATACGGACACCCGGGTGACGGGCATCGAACTGAACTCCGGCAAAGAGATCGAAAGGGTCACCACCTCCCGGGGAGATATCCGGTGCGAGCATGTGGTCAATGCCGCCGGGATCTGGGGCGCCCAGATTGCCTCCATGGCGGGGATTTCGATCCCTTCCACACCGGTGATTCATCAGCACATCGCCCTTGAAGGGGTGTCCGGTCATGAAGTCCCCGGCGACAGTCCTATTTTTCGCGATTACGGCAAGCTTGTCTATTGTCGTCCCGAAGGGGGCGGTTACCTGGTGGGCGGCTGGGAAGCGGACCCCCCGGCCTGTTGGGTTGACGGCGTTCCGTGGGAGCATGGCGGTTCCGATGTGCCGGGTGATTTCGATCGTTTCACCCCCATGCTTGAAGACACCATAGCGCGTTTTCCGTTTCTGGCCGATGCAGGAATAATCCGTCTCGTGGCACATCCCGATGCTTTTTCACCCGATTCCGGCCCCCTATTAGGGCCGTGGCCCGGATTGAAAGGATTCTGGCTGGCATGTGCGTCATCCATGCAGGGGTTCGGCGGCGGGGGCGGCATCGGAAAGACCATGGCGGAATGGATGATTGATGGAAAAACGGAATGGGATGTTTATAAATACCGTGCATGGCGGTTCGGGCGGCACTATGCCGATCCCCGGTATGCCGCAGAATGCGCACGCGAGTGCTATAAGTATTACTACCGGACAAGATATCCGGGGGATGAAGACACCGCCGCCCGACCACGGCGCATCAGTCCCTTCCATCACCCGCTTCAGGACCTGGGGGTTGTGTTCGGGACTAAAAACGGATGGGAACGGGCCAACTATTTTGAAACGGACAAACCCTGGCGGCGGGCCGGTGAAGAACAACGGGAGTATGGCGGTTGGGTCAAGCCGCCCTTTTTTGATGCCGTCGAGAAGGAGCATCGGGCCATTCGGCAGCGTGTGGGAATGGTGGACATGACCTCCTTCGGCAAGATAGACCTCATGGGTCCGGGAGCCCTGCCATTGCTCCAGCGGATCGCAGACGGCAACCTGGATCGTCCGCCCGGGTCGGTCACGTACACACAGTTTTTGAATGACCAGGGCGGTATGGTGGGGGACGTGATGGTGACCCGCCTGTCCGACCATCACTTCCGGATTGTCAGCGGTTCCGCATTTATCGACTCGGACCTTGGATGGATTCGATCCCATCTCAATGGCGACGGAGCTTCGGTGGATATTCTCGATACGACAGAGGATTATGCCGTGATCGGCATGTGGGGCCCCCATTCCAGGGCGGTTCTTCAAGCGGCAACCGCAGATGATGTCTCAAATGGGAAATTTCCCTACATGACCGCCCGCACCATTACCGTCAACGGCGTAAATGTATGGACCCAACGCATCACCTATGTGGGGGAACTGGGGTGGGAATTTTACATCCCCGCATCCCTTGCCTTGGGAGTGTGGGATGCGTTTTGGAAGGCGGGCGGGCCGTATGGGATGGTCGCCTGCGGTTACAAGGCCGTCGATTCCCTGCGACTGGAAAAGGGGAACCGGGCGTTCAACAGCGACTTGACCGCTAGCGAGACCCCATATGAGGCCGGTTTGGATTTTTGCGTCAAGCCGGGAAAGGGCGTTGATTTCATCGGGCGAAAGGCATTATCCCGGATCAAAGAAAATGGAATTCAGCAACGGTTGTGTACCATGGTTATCGGCAATTCGGATTACCTGACCCTTTACGGAGGGGAAGCCGTCGTCAAAGCGGGTAAGGTGGTCGGCCGTCTGAGGAGTGCCGGGTATGGTCATTTTATCAGGAAAAATATCGGCTACGCATACCTGCCTGTGGATCTGACCCCGGAAGGAACCGTCTTGGAGGTGGATATCTTCGGAGAGATGGTAACGGCCAGAGTGTCCCCGGATGCGCTCTATGACCCTGAAGGGAAAACCATCCGGTGTTAGAATGACCCTCAGAAGTAAAATGAAAGTTTGAGTATACCAATAGCAGGCTAAACCGTACTGAAAAAAGAAAAGGAAGGATGCGATGAAGATCTATGTATGTGCCAAGCAGGTGCCGGACACCGCTGCCAACATCAAGGTGGTCGGGGACGCCGGTTTTGATAAATCGGTAAAATTCGTCATGAACCCCTATGACGAGTATGCAGTGGAGGAAGCGGTGAAGACTGCAAAGGCCCGGGGTGGAGAGGTGGTGGTGGTGTCGGTGGGGGACAAGAGTTCGGCCAACACCATCCGGAGTGCGCTGGCCGTGGGGGCTGACCGGGGCATCCTCGTGACCACCGATGCGCAGTTGCAGGACAGTGTGACCACCGCACAGGCCTTGAAGGCGGCCATTGAACAGGATGGAACTCCCGACCTCATTTTCATGGGCAAGCAGTCGGTGGACAGCGAAGGGATGCAGACCCACTACCGACTGGCAGCGGCGTTTGACATGCCGGTTGTAAATGAGGTGGTCTCTTTCACTTTAAATGGCGATAATGCCGTGGTGGAACGGGAAGTGGGCGGCGGTGAACGTGAGGTATTGGAGATGACCCTGCCATGCGTGATCGGTGCCACCAAGGGCTTGAACGAACCGCGCTACCCCAAGCTTCCGGACATCCTGAAAGCCAAGAAAAAACCGGTGACGGAAGTGGCGCTTTCCGCGCTGAACCTGGCGGCCCCGGCGGAGGTGGTGGAAGTGGCGTCCCTTGCCCCTATTCCCGAACGGGGGGCGGCCGTGATGCTGGAAGGTTCGGTCAAGGAGATGGTGGACGAACTGGTGGGGCGGCTTAAGACGGAAGCCAAGGTGCTATAGGAACTGGTTATGGGTTATTGGGTTAATTGTTACCGGTTATTGGGGAAAGGCGGTACGCAATCCTCGGTATATCGTCAACGTTCCAACCCATCGACCGGACAACCGATAGAATAAACAGGAGAAGAGAAGATGTCCAATATAGGGGTTTTGATCGAAACGGATGAAAACGGAATCAAGGCAGCCGGGTTGGGAGTGATCACCGCGGCCCGTGCAGGGGGGACGGTATTTGCCATCGTTTTTGCAGACGATGGGGAAGCGGTTCGCGAAGATTTGGAACGATACGGGGTGGAGAAGATCCTCACCGTTTCGGCCGACGGGCCGGAACAGGCGGCAAAAAACCTGGCTGCAGCCGCACGGGAGCATGGTTTTGTCGCGTTGTTGGGGGTTTCGAGCGCTCGCGGACGGGACTTATTGGCCCGCTGCGCATGTGAGTTGAATGTCCCGCTTGCCCTGGATGTTACAGGCGTGGACCTGGCGGCCGGGACGGTCACCAAGAGTCATTTTTCGGGGAAAACCACGGCGACGTTGAAGCTGGGCGGGGGTATGAAGGTCTGCGGCCTGCGCCCCAATGTGGTCGAAGCTATGGAATCGCCGTCTACGGCAGATGTGAGTTCTTTTGCCGGCAGCGCGGAAGACGCAGGAAGAACAAAGGTGCTGGAGGTCAAGGCGGGGCAGACGGGCATGGTGGATCTCACCGAGGCGGACATCATCATCACCGGCGGGCGACCCATGGATTCGGCGGATAATTTTTCGATCCTGAGGGCATGTGCCGAGCAACTCGGGGCCGCGGTGGGGGCTTCGCGGGCGGCGGTGGATGCAGGGTTTGCGCCCCACAGCATGCAGGTGGGGCAAACAGGCAAGACGGTGAGTCCCAAGCTCTACATCGGCTGTGGCCTTTCGGGTTCCGTGCAGCATTTTGCGGGGATGAAAACATCCAAGGTGATCGTAGGGATCAACACGGACAGGGATGCGCCGATATTCGGCAAGTGCGATTACGGCCTAGTGGCCGATCTCTTTGATGTGGTGCCTGCTTTGACCGAGACGCTAAAGGTAGAGAAAGGGTAGGGATGGAACAGTATCAGATGGTCAAAATATTTCTCATGGGCATTGCGCTGGTGGGTGGGTTTTCCATATTCGGAATTCGTGTGAAACGGCTGGTCGCCCTGATGAAGGCTGTGGACGGAAAAACCGATGTGACGGCCGACCGCAGAAAAGAGCGCCTGCGGATCATTTTTACCGATATCCTGGGGCAGGCCAATGTGCGTCGCAAAAAAGGGGCGGGGGTTGCCCATACCCTGATCTTCTTCGGATTCCTGGCCGTCCAGCCCCACAGTCTTGAACTGATGATCCAGGGCGTTCTGCCCTTTTTCCACGCAGCGGACTATCTGCCCGGATTTTACCGCGGGTACCTGTTTGCGGCGGATATCCTGGCGGTTTTCGTGCTGGCGGGGCTGGGGTATGCCATGTTCCGGCGGGTGATACTGGCGCCGGATTATCTCACTGACGGCAGGGATGCGCGGCTGATCATCCTGTTTACTTCGCTCATCATCGTCAGTTTTCATTTCATCAACGCCTTTCATTTGCTGATGCCGCCCGGGGGTTTCGATTACAGGGGATGTTTTACGGTGTCGGCGCTGCTGGTGCCGATCTTCAAGCTTCACACCCTCACCGATGTCCAACAGGTCATCGGTCTGGAGGTCGCCTACTGGATCCACATGCTGACCATCCTGGGTTTTTTGATCTACATCCCCGGATCCAAGCATCTGCATCTACTGGCAGCCGTGCCCAATGTCTATCTGAAACCCCTTGCCCTTGAAAAGGCGATGATCGTGACAGACATTGAAGATGAGGATGCGGAGAGTTTCGGTCTGGGAACCGTATCGGACCTGAACTGGAAAAACGTGCTGGACCTGTATGCATGCACAGAATGCGGGCGATGCGAGGAGCAGTGCCCGGCATCGGGTACGGGAAAACCCCTTTCCCCCAAAGCGGTGGTGTCGGACATCAAACACGATCTGTTCGACCAGGCAAATGCCCTCCTGGCCGGTTACAAGGAAGAGGTCAAACCGGTGGTTCGGGAAGGTTCGCCCGTCACCGGGGACGTGTTGTGGTCCTGTACTACCTGCCGGGCCTGCGAAGATATCTGTCCGGTCAACATCCAGCACCTGGATCTGGTGCTGGAGGCCCGGAAATACCAGGTCCTCATGGAAGCGGCTTTCCCGCCGGAGATGCAGGAAACATTTACCAACCTTGAGAATCAGTCCAATCCCTGGGGATTTTCGAGCGACGCCCGTGCCGACTGGTGCAGGGACCTCGATGTGCCGCTCATGTCGGACAACCCCGATGCGGACCTGCTGTGGTTTGTTGGATGTGCCGGATCTTTTGACGACCGGGGCAAAAAGATCTCCACGGCTATGGCGCGAGTGCTCAACAGGGCCGGTGTGAATTTCGCGATTTTGGGGTCCGAGGAGCGGTGCAACGGAGATACGGCGCGGCGCGCAGGGAATGAGTACCTGGCCCAGATGATGATTGCGGAAAATGTGGAGACCTTCAACCAGTACAGGCCAAAACGGATATTGACCGGGTGTCCCCACTGTTTCAACACGATAAAGAATGAGTACCCGCAGTTCGGCGCAAAATTCGAAGTGGTGCATCACACCGAGTTGCTGCTGGACTTGTTTCGGCAGGGCCGATTGACTGCCAGCAGTCCCATGACGGACCGGGTTGCCTACCATGACTCATGTTACCTGGGGCGGTGGAACGGAATATACGATGCCCCCCGGGAACTTCTCTCCATTATAAACGGCGGGTCCGAGCCGGTATCCCCGACGCGAAGCCGGGACAAGGGGTTCTGCTGCGGTGCGGGGGGCGCACGGATGTTTATGGAGGAGACCCTGGGCAGTCGGATCAACAATGAAAGGGCCGGGGAGATGCTGGCCACAAAAATGGAAACAGCGGCAGCAGCCTGTCCCTTCTGCATCACCATGCTCACCGACGGCATCAGTGACTGCGAAGGGAGAATGAACGTGAAAGACGTGGTGGAGTTGGTGGACGAAGCAACGGAATAGGATTTTATAACGATTTTATTAGGAGACACAAGATGCAGGACAGTGCACGGGTAGTGATCATCGGCGGGGGTATCGTGGGATGCAGCACTGCATATCATCTCACGAAGATGGGGTGGCAGGATGTGGTGATCTTGGAAAAGGGGGAGCTGACCAGCGGCTCCACCTGGCACGCGGCCGGATTGGTGGGACAA
Source organism: uncultured Desulfobacteraceae bacterium (assembly GCA_964631805.1). Taxonomy (GTDB): domain Bacteria; phylum Desulfobacterota; class Desulfobacteria; order Desulfobacterales; family CAZWAE01; genus CAZWAE01. The sequence continues at coordinate 11,835 of CAZWAE010000011.1, forward strand.
TTGAGGGCGGAGCGGAACATCACCCGAATGCTCCAGTACAGCGTGAGCCTCTACGATCAGCTCGAAGCGGAGACGGGCCTCACCACCGGCTGGAAGATGTCGGGGTGCCTGCATCTGGCCAAGACCCCGGAACGGATGTATGAACTGAGAAAGGGCGCCACTACGGCCCGCAGTTTCGGCTTGGAGATGAACATCATAACGCCCAATGAAGCCAAGGGCCTATTTCCGATCATGGACCCGACCGACGTGATCGGAGCCGCCTTCATGCCCACCGACGGCCAGGCCGACCCGGCGGGGATCACCCAGGCCATGGCCAAAGGTGCCCGGAACCGGGGCTGCAAGATCTACGAACATACCCTGGTGACGGGGTTTGATTTCGATAAACGCCGTGTGACCGTTGTTAAAACGGACAAAGGCGATGTCCGGTGCGATATTGTGGTGAACTGCACCGGCATGTGGGGTTGGCAGGTGGGACAGATGCTGGGGGTGAACATTCCCCTCGTACCGTTCCAGCACCAGTTTCTGGTCACCGAAGTGATCGAAGGCGTGTCTGCAAACCTGCCCACTCTCCGGGACAAGGACAACCTGCTCTACTACAAGGAGGAGGTCGGCGGGCTGGTGATGGGGGGCTACGAGCGAAACGGGATCCCGTGGGCCGTAGACGGCGTGGACAACGGATTCATTTCACAACTCCTGGATCCCGATTTCGACCATTTCGAAAGCCTGTCGGAACCGGCCATGGGAAGGACGCCTTGTCTCATGGAGGCGGGGATCTCCCGGCTGGTCAACGGTCCGGAAGGCTTTACCCCGGACGGCGACCCCATCATGGGGCCGGCGCCGGAGCTGGACAACTGCTTTGTGGCCGCCGGTTTCAATGCTTTCGGGATTGCCGCCGGCGGCGGTGCCGGGAAAATGATGGCGGAATGGATTATCGAAGGAGAGCCGAGCCTGGACATCTGGCCCCTGGACATCCGCCGTTTCGGTCCTTACCACCAGAGCCGATCCTATAATGTGGAGAGAACCCGGGAACTCTACGGCAAGCACTACACCATCCACTGGCCCCATGAGGAGCACGATTCCGCCCGGGGCGTGAGGCGCAGTCCCCTTTACTACCTGCTCAAGGAGAAAGGCGCCGTATATGGCGCCAAGTACGGTTGGGAGCGGGTGAACTGGTTTGCCCCGGAAGGGGTCAACGCGACTGACGACCACACTTTCGATATCCCCAACTGGTTCGAACATGTGGCGGCGGAGCATCGGAATGCCCGCGAAAACGTGGCGCTCATCGACCAGTCCTCCTTTTGCAAATTCGAGGTGACGGGACCGGGCGCGGTGTCGTTTTTGAACCATCTGTGCGCCAACCGGATCGACCGGCCGGTGGGCAAGGTGATCTACACCCAGATGTGCAACGAGCGGGGCACCATAGAGTGCGACATGACCATTGCGCGACTGGCGGAGGATCGGTTTTTCATGGTGGTGGGCACTGCATTCGGTTTGCGCGCCAGGTGGTGGATCGAAAATCATATGCCGGGGGACGGCTCGGTGACGCTGACCGATGTTACCTCCGCCTATGCCGTCATCAACGTGGCCGGTCCCCGCAGCCGTGACTTGCTGGAGAAAGTAGTCCCCGAAGATGTGAGCAATGAGGAGTTCCGTTTCGGGACGTGCCAGGCCCTGACGGTGGGCTACGCTCCGGTGACCGCATTCCGGATCACCTATGTGGGGGAACTGGGATATGAATTGTACATTCCTTCCGAATTTGCCGGCCATGTGTACGAAACCCTCTGGGAGGCCGGAAGCGACCTCGGGATCCAAAACGCCGGCTACCGGGTGATCTCGTCCATGCATCTGGAAAAGGGGTATGCCGATTGGGGATCGGAACTCACCCCGGAGTATACGCCTTACGACGCCGGTCTGGGGTTTTGCGTGGTCTTGTCCAAAGACGATTTCATCGGAAAAGCGGCCCTCACTCGTATCCGGGAAGATGGGCCCAAATGGCGGCTTTGCACCTTTACCCTGGAAGCGGAAAGTCCGGTGATGATGCAGAGCAGCGCCCCCATCATCCGCAACGGTCAAGTGATCGGCACCACCACCAGCGCCGGCTACGGGCACACGATGGGCAAAACCATCTGCTACGGCTACATACCGGCAGAAGATGCGGCTGGCGGAGGTGCCTTTGAAATAGAGGTCTATCAAACGGTTTACAGGGCACGTTTGGAAGAAAATCGCCAGCTCTACGATCCGGAAAGAAAACGGATATTGGCTTGATGGGTTATGGTTGGGGGTTGTGAGTTATTCGTTGGCCGGAACAGGACTTTGCGTTCAGGCACTATTTCAATAGGGTTCCGGCTGTGCCGGGTA
>CAZWAE010000011.1:14292-35443 GCA_964631805.1 uncultured Desulfobacteraceae bacterium
GAACAGGACTTTGCGTTCAGGCACTATTTCAATAGGGTTCCGGCTGTGCCGGGTAGGGATATTTTGACATGATAAATTTTGAGGACGCCATCGCTAAGGCACCGGTGGAATACCGGGATGCGCTCACTTCCGAAAAGCGGGCCTATGAAAAGATTCACGAGACCACAAAGGCGGTGCTGGCGGATGTCGGAATCGAGACGAAAAACAAAGCGGTGATCTCTCTTTTGGAAGCCACAGGGCTTGCCGGATACGATCCCTCTGTGGGCCGCATCTATCTGCTCCCGGAACTGGTGGACCAAGCTCTTTCGTCGGCAGCCAAAACCTTTGCGGGGGACGAAGGGCAAAATACTCTGGGGATCGGCGGCATTCCGCCATTTCTTTACCGGGAATCGGATCAATTTCCCATGCCGGCAACCTATGAAGAGTTGGAGCACCTCATGGGGATTGTGGGGGAGAACCTGGATGTGGTAAGGTTTTTGAGCCAGCCGGTCAAGGTGCACAAGGGCGATCCGCTCAGGTGCAATCAGATCATGGGTCGTCTGGAGGATTGTATCAAGGTCACCTGCAGTGCCTACATGACGGGGGAGGATGCGGTCAAATGGTTCGCCGGCAGGGAGGACTGGCATGATTCCATTTGCGGCGTCAAGTCGCCGCTCATCTGCATGGACGATATGATGGACGCTTTGATTCGGAGCGCGGAGGCGGGCAACAACCTGTGCCTGACCACCATGCCGCTTTCCGGCCGCACGGCCCCCCAGACCCCTGAAGCCACCATCATCATCACCCACGCAGAGGTGATGTTCATGCTGGCCGTGGCGCAGACCGTCAACCCCGGGATGTTGTGCATGTTCGGGGGCATGCCCTGCCCCACGCGGCCAGACGGGGATCTGAATTATTCTCATGATGCCATGGACCTGCTCAATGTGGCTGTGGCACGGCTCAACATGTGGGTGACGGGCCTGCCGTCGGTTCAATCGGGCGGGAGCACCGAGGAAAAGATTCCCGGCGAGAAAGCCGTTGTCGACGGGGTCCGCGGACGCCGCATCCTGTGTGATTTCGGCGTGCACACCGCCCGGCATTGTTTCGGTGTGCTGGACAACCTCAACTTTTTCAGCGAAACGGCTTTCCTGGTGGATTGCCAGGCCCAGCGGGAATATCTTGAGGCCCGCCCGGAAACCGTCGATTTAAAACCGCTGTATCTCCCGGCAGACGGGCAGGCTTACGATGTCATCAGCCGGGTTGCCAGCGGCGACTATCATGTGGATTATCACAGCACCGCCAACCTGAGCGCATTCGACGATTGGGCCGCGGATCTGGCGGGCAAGAAATTGCTGCCGTCCGTCTAGGCGCGCCAATGAAATAGGGCAGCCGGAACCGGCGGAGGGTAGATCATAAAGGGTGGGCTTTTGCATGACCTGATACAGGAAATTGTCGAAAGCAATTACGATATCGGCCGGATTTCGGAAGTTAGCGAGATCTACGGCGGTTTCAACAACCGCAGTTTTCGTGCCGGTGTTGTTAAGGATGGGATCGGGGCCACCTATCTTGTTCGCCGCTACCGATCGCAGTGCACCCTTGGTGAGATTCAATTTGAGCATAAATTAATCACCTATGCCCGCGGGCACGGTATGGAGATCTGTGCGGGGCTTATAAACAGCAGGGATGGTGAGACCATCATCGGGGCAGGGGATAGCGGACACTGGTGCATCTGCGAGTATCTTCCCGGAATTGACAAGTACTCCTGGACCGCGACCGACCTGACCGATGCCGAATTCAGAAACGCTGCCCGGGTTTTGGCGGACTATCATAACGCGGTCCGACATTTCGATCCTGCTTCCCTTAAAAGGGCGGAACCGCCGATTTGCGAACTGCTCAAGATGTTTCCGGACCGCTTCAGGCGGCTGGCGAAAAATCGAAAAGGCGAGATATTTGATCGATACTACCGGTCCTCCGTTCCCGAAATTCTTGAGGTGATCGACCGCAACACGCCGGGGATGGAAGAGATTGAAGGCCTGCCTCTGCTGCCGGTGCACTGCGATTTCCATCCAGGCAATCTCAAATGGGAAAATGAGAAGGTGGTGGGGTTATTTGATTTCGATTGGGCCAAGATGGACTATCGGCTGTTTGACCTTTGCCTGGCAGTGGTTTATTGTTGCAGCCAGTGGGGGGGGAGCCGTGACGGAGAGTTGCGGCTGGACAAATTTTCTATCTATTTTAATGCTTATCAGGACCGATTAAGAGAACTCGGCGGACTTGCGCCGGTTGAGGGAAATGAGCGGGCACTTTTCCCGAAAATGCTTGCCTCTGCCAACCTCTATCTGATTCACTGGGAGGCGACCGATTATTACGGCACAAAAGGGGCGGATGAGAGGCAATACCTCGGCTATCTCAAACATAATACGCGGCTCATGCATTGGATCGGACGATACGAGTCGGACGTGGCGGACACTGTATGTAAGGTAAATCAGCCATGCTGAAAGCGATCAACGTAACCAAAAAATTCGGTGAGCTCGTTGCCGTAGATGATCTGAGCTTTCATGTGGAGCCGGGCCAGATCTACGGCATTGCCGGGCCCAACGGGGCCGGCAAATCGACGGTGTTCAACCTGATCACCGGAAATTACGGATATGAAGGAGAGATCCTGTTCCAGGGAAAAACCATTACCGGGCTGCCCCCCTATCGTATCGCCAAGGCAGGGATCGCCCGAACGTTCCAGATTCCCCAGATTTTCCCCAGCCTTACCGTCAAAAAAAGCATCAGTGTCGGGAGCCGCTTCGGCGCCAAAAGAGGGTTGGATCCGGCCTACGTTCAGGAGATCATCCGTTTTGTAGAACTATCGGATGATCAGGCCCGTAAAACCGGTCAGCTCAACCTGCTGGGGAAGAAGAAACTGATGATCGGTGCGGCGCTGGCCACAAAGCCCAAAATTCTCATGCTGGACGAGCCCATGGCCGGGTCCAATGCCAAAGAGATAAAGGCCCTGATGGACCTGATTCGCAGGATCAACGGGGAACTCGACATCACCGTGATTATCATCGAGCACTTCATGAAAGTGCTGACCGAACTGACAGAAAAGCTGCTCATCATCGAGTCGGGGGCGATGGTCTGCTGCGATGCCCCCGAAACCGTTACCAGCAATCCGAAGGTTATCGAGAGCTACCTGGGGGATGCTTATGCTGAAGGTAACTGATCTTTCCGCCTATTACGGCGAGGCACAGGTGTTGAAAAAGGTCTCCGTCACCGTGGAGGGGGGACAGGTAGTGGTGATGCTGGGTCCCAACGGCCACGGCAAGAGCACCCTGCTTAAAGCCATCTGCGGCCTTGCCGAGAAAGCCGACGGCCGGATCACTTATCGGGACCAGGAGATCAACGGATTGGCAACGGATAGGATCGTCAACATGGGCATCACGTATATTGCGGAGAACAGAGAACTGTTTCCGCACATGACGGTTCTGGAAAATCTGAAGCTGGGTGCTTACCCGAAAAATGCCCGTCCGCACGAAAAGGAAAACCTGGAAAAGATCTTCTCCCTTTTCCCGCGGCTCAGGGAGCGGCAAAAGCAGGTTGCCTCCACCATGAGCGGCGGGGAGGCCAAGATGCTGGCCGTTGCGCGGGGACTTATGTCCAACGCCGATTTCCTGTGCATCGATGAACCCTCCCTGGGACTGCAGCCCAGCCTGCGGGCGGAACTTTTCTCCACCATCAGGGAGATCAACAATCAAGGGAAAACCATTTTTCTCGTGGAGCAGAATATTCCCCATATCGCGGAGCTGGCAGACAAGGTCTACGTGATGGAGGAGGGACATATCTCATTCGAGGGGGATAAAGAGGAGGCGCTCGGTAATGAGCATCTCAAGGAGATATTTCTGGGAATGTAGGGGATTGAATGTTAAGCGAAGATACCATCTTGATGCTGTATGAGATCACCGACGTGATCATCGCCGGATTGTCCACCGGTTCCGTATATGCCCTCATGGCGGTGGGAATGACCCTGGTCTATGGCGTAACCAAGGCGTTTAACTTTGCCTACGGAGATTTTTTCAACATGGGCGGGTATTTTGCCTGGATTCTGATCGTCGGGCTTGGGCTCCAGTTCGGCGGTTACGTGACGGTGCTGCTCATCGTGGTGCCGGTCCTGTTCGCCGTCGGGTATGGATTGGAAAAGCTGCTGGTGGCGCCGTTGAGAACACGGGAGGACTGGGAAAACAAGGTGATGATGCTGACCCTGGGCCTGGCGCTGTTTTTGACCAACCTGTACATGGTGGTCTTCGGCGTCCGAATGAAATCTTTGCCCCCCATCCTGGAGGGGACGCTTGAGGTCGGGCAATTGGTGTTCGCCTACCAGGACATCATGATTTTCGTCATGTCCATCAGCGGCATCCTGGCTTTTGGATGGATGCTCAACAACACGCGCACCGGCATGGCGGTAAAGGCCGTGGCCCAGAACCCGGTGGGGGCCACCATTGTGGGCATTCCCAAGGAGCGGATTTTTGCCACCACCTTTGCCATCTCGACGGTCATGGTGGGTTTCGGCGGAATTTTGCTGAGCCAGAAGTGGTTCATCAACCCCAACTCGGGGGGCACCATCATGGTCAAGGCCTGGGTGGTCACGGCTTTCGGCGGTATGGGTTCCATCCGTGGCGGACTCTATGCCGCATTCATTATCGGTATGCTGGAAGCCTTTGTGGGCTGGATGTTCGGTATGAGCTACGGTATTATTGCGCTGTTTATACTTCTGCTGGCGACCCTGGTGGTGCGGCCCCAGGGTTTGATGGGAAAAGGCGACTGAGAGTATGCGTTTAAAACATATGGCGATCATCATCGGCGTTTCCTACGGGATCATGGCGATCCTGCCTGTTTTCGTGGGCGACGTTAAATTCATCATGAACATTTTAATCATGTGTCTCATCTGGGCCGTGGTGGCCTCCTGCTGGGATCTGATGATGGGATTTGCCGGTATTTTCACATTCGGACAGGTGGCATTTTTCGTCATGGGTGCCTATTGTTCCGGTATTCTTGCCATTGAACATCAGGTGACACCGGTGCTATCCATCCTGATTGCAGGTTTGTTTACCGCCGGGATGGGCGTTCTTGTGGGGCTGCCCTGTCTCAAGCTGGCGGGCCCCTATATCGCTTTGGTGACTTTCGGCGTGCATATGGCCCTTCAGCCGACGTTAAGAGGAAAGATCGGCATTGCACTCGGTTCAGGCGGGTCCGTTGGACTCCTGACCATTCCCCCCATCAGCATTTTCGGTTATACTTTCAGTTCCGCCAATATCGTTCCCACGTTTTATTTAACGCTTTTGGTTTCCCTTGCCTGTGTGCTGGTGATCATGTTTGCAATAAAGTCCTACTGGGGGGTGGCCTTTCTGGCCCTCAAGGATTCCCAGGATTTTGCCATGAGCCTTGGCATCAGCGCTTTCAAATATAAGTTGATGGTCTTTGCTCTGACGTCTTTTTTAACGGGTATCATCGGGGCTTATTACGGCCATTTCTACGGGGTGCTCTCCTTCCGCATGCTGGATCTGGATCTGTTCAGCATATTGATGGTCATGATGCTGGTGGGCGGCTTGGGTCATTTCCCCGGGGCCGTGATCGGCGCTTTTCTCGTGGTCGCGGGTAGCGAGCTGATGGCGCCATTGGGTGCATACCGGGCCGTGACCATGGGGGCGCTGGTTGTCATTCTGGTGCTGGCCCTGCCCAACGGGGTGATGGGGCTTTTTATGAAGCGTTCGGCAAAGCAAATGTCTTCCGGTTGAGGCAGCTAGGTAAAAGAAACGGAACTATAACCCAAACGAAGGTATAATGGTGGCCGCCCGGAAATCCGGTCCCGTGGCCTGAAAAACTCGGATCCAAGTGAGCCTAAAACCGAACAGGGCCGGGGTGACCTATCTTTTTCCGGGAAAGTTTCACCTATTTACCATCAAATTCCGTGTCATCGCTGTTCGGTTCAACGCTCACTAAGATCCTCAAACAGTTTCAGGCCACGGGACCGGACCCCCGGGCTCCATTTTCGGAGTACCTTTATTTGGGTTATAATTCCGAAAAGAAAAACGTTACGGGTTAATTGTTAATGGTTATGGGTCATCGAGGCGCGGCGAGGGGATGATCGACGAACACGTCATCCTTTGCCCCAATTTTTCAACGCTATCTTACAACGAAAGGGGAAGCGAACATGAAGAAAATAGGCTTAGTTACATTGGTCATGGCGGTTTGTCTGGTTTTTGCCCCCGCCATCATGGCGGCCGATACCATGCCGGTGGGCGTTCCCATTCCCATGACGGGCTGGGCGGCCGGTTCCGGTTCGGATTACTTCAAAGGCATCAAAATGGCCATCGACGAGATCAACGAATCGGGGGGTCTTCTGGGAAAACAGCTCGAAATCATCCGTTTCGATTCCAAAGGATTCGAGCCTGAAGTGGTGATGCAGGCAGCCGATTACCTGTGCGGCCAGAAGAATGTGGCTTCTGTGCATGCCGGATGGGCCGGATGGGGCCAGGATGTCCGGGCCTACGGTAAATATGATGCGCCCTTTTTTGCCGATGACGGCTCCCAGGCGGCGGTGGATGTTTTCAGGGAGGATCCTGCCAAGTATTACAATATCTATCAGACCACAGATGTGGGGGTTGAGCAGGCCAAGAGCATGTTTCGGGCGCTCATGGCGCTTCCCTACAAGTACCCCAACCAAAAGGTGGTCATTATCAATACCGACGATTCATGGGGGCTTGAGGTCGGGGACACGCTGGAGAAAAGCTTCAAAGACAAGGGGTGGAAGGTGTCCAAACGGGAGACCGTGCCCTACGGTACCAACGAATGGGGCGTCATCCTGTCCCAGATCCGCCGGATCAAACCGGCGCTGATCCATATGGAGATCCCCAGCGGGCAGGAAAATATCACCTTCATCCAGCAGTTTCTCAAAAAACCCACCAACGCCATCATCAGCCTCGGCTGGGGCATCACTCCGCGCGAGGTGGTGGACGCCCTGGGCAAGTCCGCCGACGGTATCGTGGGCGAGATGCCAAGCGGTCTGCCCGGACCCAAGGCCCCCAATGCCAAGGGACAGGCCTGGGTCGACAAGTTCGTGAGCCTCAACAAGCATCAGGTCCCGGCCGGTGCCTGGATAGCCTACACTGCTGTGAAAGCGTGGGCCAATGCGGTGGTCAATGTAGGAGACGCTTATAACTTCAAAGCAGTGAATGCCTACATCCGGAAGAACGGCTATGTGGGCGAGATGGGCCCGATCAAATGGGACAAGGACAATGTCCTGCGCGCCCAGGCCGGCGCTCCGGTGGTTCACTATCAGGTGCAGGGCGGAGAGCTGCAGCCGATCTATACCGATCCGCCGCTGACGCCCTACAAGGGCAGCAAGTTTATCACGCCGCCCTGGATAAAGTAAGGGATCGGTGTATCTTGCTTTCCAAAACCGGTGGGATTTTTGCAGAAAAGGAGTTGCATCGACCGTTTTGTGAAGATCGAGTGCTCCCCCCAAAACCGACACGAAAATAATATATGAGAGCGGGAAACAGGAAAGGCAGAGCCTTTATGGCTCTGCCTTTCTGATTTTGTGATTGTATATGTGCAACATCCCTTGCGAAAGGGGGCGACTCTATTTCCTGAATTTTCTCCGCACGCCTGCCAGGCCGATCAAACCGGTACCCAGAAGGAACATGGTCGCCGGTTCGGGGACTGCAGAAGGCGGAGTGTATACCGATCCGGTAGCCAACCAGTTGATCTCATTGACGAATAGTTGATAGTGGTCATCATCGATAGGATTGTTGAAATTCGGGTGATACAGGTTGTCACTGATGCCCATAACCATCCGACCGCCGTTGGTTCCGAATTCTCCGTAGATTCCATGGATGCCGCCGCCCGTGTCCGTGCTCCAGATATCCCAGGCGGATGTGACCGAAGATATACCGTAATGGATATGATAATATCCCTGGGCGCCATTGGCGTCAAACGGTGATACAAGTGAAATGCTTGAGTTATAGTGCCCGGTACCCCCAAAAGTGATGCCGGAGCCGCTCAAGTCGCCGGTATTATATGGATCTTCCCATAAAACACTGCCGCCGGCTTCAAGATACGGAAGAATACGTGTGGTCCAATCCAGATCAGCACTGGTGTTTACGTACCAGGGCATGATGAGAACGTCATAATCTGATGCTAGAGTTGCGACGGGTATCGCGTTAAAAGTGGAATTTGGGCTGAGGGTTGTCACGGTTGTGCCGGCATTCTGCGAGGCGTAATAATTGATGTTTGTCATGGCATTATATTGACTACCATCGTTCAGCACCCCGATACTGAAAGCAGAGGCTCCGCCTGCCAATCCGAATAATACCACTAATATAATCGCCGGCACGAAATAGTATTTTTTCATATTAAGTCTCCTTTTTAATATCTGTTTCAGGTTTGGTCAGTATTGTTGGATACCATCATTATAAAGGTACTTCTTTGTCTGTCCGATTATAAAGCAAGTCTTATGCCACATTGTGGTAAAAACGCAAAAAAGATGAATTTAGATTATTTCTTTATAAATAAGTATGTTAAAGAAGTTAATCAGGAATGGATATAAAACCTTTTTTCCAAAAGAGGACTGAAAAAATGTTACCTTTTTTGCACAATGTGAAATTTTTTACATACTTTCACTGTGATATTGGTTTCATATTTCGGAATCCCATAGAGGAACGGAGTTCCCGGACGCTCTCCAGGAAAAAGTTTGATAGACTACGGCCTTTCGACCATGATTGATCGTAACTGAAAAAAGGAGTGGGAAGGAGTGAAGTTAGGGATGGAAACCACCGCGGATGCCGATTTGTTCCCCAGGGCGAGCAGGCGGTCACCATGGTGTGGCGTTCAGATGCCTCGCCGATCCAGGGATTTCATCAGGGGTTGTAAATCGCTCCCTGTGTCGGTTTATTTATGGGACATCAATGCAGACGTTGAAATGCTTCGTACGCTTTTTCAAACCGTTCAAGGTTTTTTTCCGTGTAGGTTTCGTAATCAAAGTCAAGGGAAGAGTGGATCTCCTGCACAATGCTCCATAGGGTTTCCCGCAGCAGAGAGATGCATTTCATGGCAGTAAATCGGCGGAGCAACCCCTCCGTGACCGGCCTTTCATAGTAGCGTTCCAGAAGCCGGTTTTCCTGTGTTTCAGACAACGCATTGTTCGATGACAGGTTGGCCAGGTCGAAAAGGGGTGTGTTATAGCCGGCGTAATCCCAGTCCAACAGCCAAAGGCGGCTGCCGTCATCGATGAAGTTTGCCGCCAGCAGGTCATTGTGGCCGAACACCACTTTGATTTCGTCCACCGATTTTTCCAATGCTTCATTAATTTCGAGGAAGCGGGGAAGCAGGTCCATAAGCCGGCTGTTACCCTCACGGGCCGTGCGGATATAGTTCCGGCAGATATGAAACGGCCAGAAGACCAGCGCCGGACCCTGAAAATATCGTGGTATTTCATCGTGGCAGGCCTGCAGCAGATGAATGATGCGATCCAGATTCTCAGGTTTGCGAACGTCCGGTTCGGTGAATGTCTGTCCCTCGATGAACCGGATAATGAAAAGTCCTGCTTCGCTGTAAACGATCTCGGGCGAGATTCCGGCAGCATATGCCGCGCGTGCGGCCGCCAGTTCGTTGAAACGCATGACGCCGTGGACCGGGATGTCGTCACCGATCCTGACCACATAACGCTTGCCCCGGTCCTCCACCAGGAAATTGGTGTTGGTGATGCCGCCGGTAAGGGGTTCCGGTGATACGGGGGACGACCAGAAACACAGCTTTGCCACTCGATCGCGGAGACGTGAATTCATATTCGCTCCTTTAGCTTTGCACGGGTGGTCTTTCAACCCCCCAGATACGCTTTTTTCACCGCTTCGTCATTCCGCAGCTTTTCGGCCGGCCCGGACAGGGTGATGCCGCCGGTTTCGATCACATAGGCATGCTGGGCCAGTGCCAGTGCCAAACGGGCGTTTTGTTCCACCAGGACGACGGTTTTGCCCTCGGCATGGATGTTTCTGATAATCGCTCCGATCTCGCCGCACATGATGGGCGACAGCCCCAGGGAGGGCTCATCCAAAAGAAGCAGGTCTGGTGCCGACATAAGGGCGCGCCCCATGGCCAGCATCTGCTGCTCGCCGCCGCTCAGGGTGCCGGCGGTTTGTTGGGTTCGCTCTTTGAGGCGGGGAAAATGCCTGAAAACGACCTGTTCCAGGTCGCGTTGGATTTTATCTTTATCCTTGCGCAGAAAAGCGCCCAGTAAAAGATTCTCCAGCACCGTCATCTGTGGAAAGACCCGTCTGCCCTCGGGAACCATAGCTATTCCCAGGGCATTGATTCTGTGGGCGGGTAGTTTGTCTATTCTTTTTCCCCTGAAGCGGATCTCTCCGTCGGTGGGGTGTTTCAGACCGCTGATGGTGCGCAGTATGGTGGTTTTGCCGGCGCCGTTGGACCCGATCAGCGTAGCGATTTTCCCATCATCGACAGTGATGGAAATGTTTCTGACAGCGGATACTTTGCGGTAGTGAACCGTGAGATCTTTAACTTCGAGCAGCAACGTTTTTACCTCATGACGGTGTACATCCGGATATGATATCTTCAGTCCCCAGATAGGCATTGATGACGTTTTCGTCAGTTTGAATTTTCGCTGGGGTTCCCTCGACAAGCAATGTCCCGAAATCAAGCACACTGATATAATCACACAGTTCCATGACCGATCTCATATCATGCTCCACCATCAGAATCGTGATGCCCTGCCGGTGCACCTTTCGAATGAGATCGATCATCCCTGCTTTTTCCGTGGGGGTCATGCCGGTCAAAGGTTCGTCCAGCAGGAGCACTCTCGGCTCGCAGGCCAGAGCAATGGCCACGCCCAGCGCCCTCTGATGACCGTGGGGCAGATTGGCGGCCACTTCCTCTTTCAGGTGACCCAGCCCCATGAATTCGATGATTTCAGAAGCTTTTTCGACGTTTTCCTGTTCCATCCTACCGGTCGTGCCGGCAAACACGCGAAACAGGGTTTCTTTGGCATGGAGATGGCGGGCAGCAGTGACATTCTTCAAGACCGTAAAATCATGATAAATGGCGGTCCGCTGGAATGTCCGGATGAGCCCCATTTTGGCAATTCTGCTTGGGGAAAGCCCGCCGATGGGACTGCCGTTCCCGTAGAGGATCTGTCCGGAGGTCGGGCGGTACACACCGCTGATCACATTGAACAGGGTGGTCTTGCCTGCACCGTTCGGCCCGATAATGCCACGGATTTCACCCTCTTTGACGGTAAGGTTCAAATTGCTCAGGGCGGCGAGACCGCCGAAGTGCCGGCTCAATCTTTTGACTTCAAGTATAGGCACGAGTCCTTTTTCTCCTTATCGAACATTTTTTCCATTTGGCTATCGTGGATGAGCAATATATAAAGCTATTTCATGTGGCCCTTGAATCTTCAGCGCCGCTGACGATCTACTTCTACGCATTGCCAATCGATTTTAATCAGGCAGCGGCCGGGATTCCCGGAAGCTCCATCAATGGCCGCCGCCTTCCGCTTCAACCGGCGGTGGATTCGTGTGCTTTCGCCACCGGGCGACAACTTTCGAGATCAGGCCCTCGATACCCCCGGGCATAAAGAGCAGAACCAGGACCATGGATAGACCGAAGAATGCGGGCCTCAACTGAATGAGCGGGCGTGAAAATTCGAACAGGGTATACATCACCGATACCCCGATAACCGGACCCCAAAAGGTATTGGTGCCGCCGACCACCACCCATATGAGGAGATACAGCATGGTGGTGATGTTGAACAATTTCGGGTCCACCGCGCCCAGGCGATGAACCATCAGGGCGCCGGCAATCCCTGCAAAAAAGGATCCGATGGCACAGGCCAGCAGCCGGTGTTTGGAAATATTGATGCCCGTCGATGACGCCAGTTCCGGGTCCATGGAGATCGCCCTGAAGGTGTCCCCCATCTGTGATTTCTCGATGCGATACAGCATATACAGGATGACCAGCATAACCCCCAGGTTGAAGAAGTAATAGGGGATAGGCGCACTGAAATCGATGCCTCCGACCATTGGCGGGTAGGGGATGCTGATGATTCCGGTGGATCCTCCAAAGGGGTTGCGAAACTTCAGCCAGGTCAGGCGGATGAGTTCCGCCAGCCCGTATGTGGCGATATAAAAGCCCCACCCTTTTGACCTGAGCAGAATCAATGTGATCAGCACGCCAAATAAACTTGCCATCAGGCCGCCCAGTGGGATGGCTGCAAATACCGGGATGCCGAGATTCTTGGCGAACATGCCGCTGGCGTAGGCGCCGACGCCGTACAACACCACATGATACAGCTGCCAGTCGTGAATGGTGACAATGAGGCGGTAGCTTTGGGCAAGGATGATCCATATGAAAAAAATCATGGCCACCTCGACCAGATACGGACGTGCGAAAAAGGGAAAAGCACACAGCCCCAAAACAACCGCCGCCAGCATTCCCATTCCGAATATTCCAGTATTAGTTCGTGACATGACCCATCAATCCCTGTGGTCTTATAGGTAAAACAAGCGCCATAACGGCAACGGAAACCATTAAGGCGGTGACCCCGTCGACGAGAGTGGTAACGAAGGTCATGACAAAACCCATGATAATGGAGGCAACGGTGACCCCCCCGATGCTCCCCATTCCCCCGACAATCACCACGATGAGGGCCGGCAGGATCAGGTGCCCTCCAAGGGCAGGGGTGACCGCATAGATGGTAGACATCAGTCCTCCGGACAAACCGGCCAGGCCTCCGGCAATCGCCATCGCCAGCGCTGTCATCCGGTTGATGTTGATTCCCTGCAGGGATGCAGCCTCCGGGTCCTGGGCCACGGCCCGCAACGCGCGTCCCAACCTGAACCATCGCATAAAGACCATCAGCCCCCCGATGCAGACCACGGCAAAGGGTATGACCAGGATCCGCTGAAACGCCAGGGAGGCGCCCATAATCTTAAAAGGGTGCATATAGGGGCTGGGGATAGTCCTCATATGCCCCCACCCCCACATCTCACCCGCAAAAACCTCGAAAACGAACATCAAGCCGGCAGTGGCGATAAATCCGGCCACCACGTCTCCCCGCAGCGGCCTGAAAATGGCTCGTTCAACGGCCAGGCCGATGATAATACCCACGATAAGGGCGGCTGCCACTGCCCACCAGAAAGGCCAGCCGCTCAGGGCATAAAGGGCATATACGGTATAGGCGCCCATCATGAAAAAATGGCCGTGGGCCAGATTGGCCATCTGCATGACGCCGAAAGCCAGCGTCAGCCCAACCGCTATCAATGCATACATACTGCTGGCCGCTATGGCATTGGCAGTGGTTTGAATAAAAAGCTGGATAGTCATACAACCTCATCCTATCGTCTCGCGTGTGAAAGTGCTTGTGTATGCGAAGGTGAATTCCATGCATGTTTTCCACGGGAGGGAAGGGATTTCAACACCGCCCCCCCGTGGACTGGATTTTACTTGCGTTGGTCCCACATCTGTCCGCGTTTTCTTACCTCTTCAATGACGATATCCTTTATAGACATGTACCAAGGCTCGAAATTCATATGGGCGATGATGCGTTTGTCTTTCGCTTTCAGGTTGAACATGCACATGGGCACGGGTTCTTCAATCATATTGTCGATGCCGAACATCTCCTTTCCGCTCATGCGCCCGGGACCGAGAACTGTGGGAAACGACGGCAGTTTTCTCAGGGCGGCCAGAACGGCATCGTTGGAGGGCCACTCGCCCGGTGTGTCCTTGCCGGCCACCTGTGCACCGATGCACCATGGAATGAGCCAGATCATGTGATCCCAGTCGATACCGGTCATGCGGCGCTTGACATCTTCGGGGGCTCCCGGACCGTATCTCTTGTTCCACACGCGTGTAAAAGACATCTGCCACGAGGTTTCTCCCCACCACGGGTCATCCATCAAGGGGAAACTGTCGATGGCCTGGCGCGCGGCGGCGTACTCCGCCGGAACTTTCGTCAGGTTGGTTTCCCAGTCGGCGTAATTCTGGACCACTATACCCTTATAGCCTTGCAGGTACAATTGCTCCCACATCATGGTCTGGTATTCGGGCCAGGCCTCGCAGAGGCTGATGACGTCGGGGTTGGTAGCCATCATAGCGGTCACGATGGGGGCAAAGTCGGTGGTGTCCACGGCAAAGAATTTTTCGTGGACGATATCGAATCCCATCGCCTTGGCAGCACCGATCTCCCATGCCCCGACCTGGCGGGACATGATGCAGTCCTGGGTGGCCAGTGCATACTTCAGCGGCCGTCCAAGTTTCTTTTCGGACAGGATCATCTTGGCCATGAGCGTGTTGAACATGTTGCACTGGGGCGTGATATCGCCGCCGGCAACCACATAAGGCCTCTTGGGATCACAGTCAGTGGGTACCAGAGAGGCATAGATGACCTTGTTTTTGGTGAGGAAAGGGGCCGTGGCGTTGGCAGCATCGCCGCCGATGGCACTGATGAATTTAACATCATGCTCCATCACCAATTGTCTGGCCCCCTGTAGCGCTTTGGAAGCGTTGGCCTCATCGTCGAAGGTGTGCATCTTCAGCGGGTATCTCTTTCCGCCCACCAGCAGCCCGCCCGTCTTGTTCACCGCTTCGATCCAGAGCGTATTCCCGGTGAGTCCGGGGAGTCCCCACCCGGCATCCGGCCCGGACAATGCAGCCAGGAAGCCGACGTTGATGGTCTTGCCCTGGGGATACTTTTTACCGATCTGCTGGTCGGGCAGGTGGCTCAACAGTACCTTTTCGTCTGCGGTCAGCTCAGAGGAAGCCGATACCGCTACGGTTGGCATTGCCATCAATAAGGCCGCGACAAGCAAGATGGGAACAACCATGTTTCGCATTCGTTTCCTTTCCATTTCTTCCTCCTTTTCTGTTAAGTTGACGGGAACTGGCAGCCATGCCAGCCGGTTTGGTGTTGTGGATGCCGGACTTAAAGTCTCTTGACTGCCGGCGACATCACCGAGGGACGGACGTATTGACACCGATTCGATCAAGAGATCGGTTCGAAGGAACCGGTGAAGGCTCCGCCTTGAATGATGCGTTCAGTTTTTTGACAACCGCCCCATGTCTTTCCGTATGCGAAAGATCATCCATGGGGCCGGTTTATTATCATTGGGTGCGATGGTTGAGAATGACGGAACCAAATGACTGGTGAAATCTTTTCAACCCTGGCAAGCAAGCTTTTGATAGAGGGTTGTCATTCGGATCAGACAAGAGGAAATCAAGATGTATGCCAACTTTATAGTATAAATGATATATATTATAAATACAGAATGTTATTGAAGGTTTGCATAAAATCGAGAATTGTGGTGGCGGGGCGGCCGGTTCACCGATAAGAAACCGATGTTCACATTCGGTGAACATCGGTTCAGAAAGAGGGGGTGGTACCGTTGGTAACCCAGCCCATCCGATCCACGCCATGCTTCCGCATGAGGGTAAACAGCCGGGTGCGTCCCAGGCCGGATATCTTGCAGGCAGCCTTGATGCTCCCGCGGGTGGCTGCCATGAGATCCTGCAGATATGCTTTTTCCGCTTTATCGATGATGGATGTTCGATAAGCCCTGATGGTGGGGAGGACGGGTGTCGCTGATATCATGTCAGCTGACGGTCTGGACGATGGGCTTTCGCCAAGAGGCAGGACTGTGGATCTGGCCATCTTGATCCGGATATGCTCGGGCAGGTGTTTGGGGAAAAGTATCGGTTCATAGTATGCCTCGCTGATGGCGGCATCCAGTGTGTTATACAGTTCCCGGATATTTCCGGGCCAGTCGTACTGGCTTAGAGTGCTGATAAAATCCGGTGACCAGCCCTTGGGTTCCAGCCCCTGTCTTGCGAACAGCCGGCCCGTCAGATTGATCACCAGATCCTTGAGGTCCTCTTTACGGGTTCGCAGGGGAGGCAGATCGATGGATACGCTTCGAAGACGATACAACAGATCCTCCCTGAATTTCCCGCGTTTCACCATGCGTTCCGGGATCCGGTTGGTTGCGGCAACCAGGCGAAAATCGCTGGTGATTTCGTGATTCCCGCCGACGCGGCGATACTGCCTTTCCTGGAGCACCCGCAGGAACGCTTTCTGAAGCTGAGGACTCAGTTCACCCACTTCGTCCAGAAACAAGGTGCCGCCGTTCGCCTGGGCGATGAGTCCCTCGCTGGTTCGATCGGCTCCGGTAAAAGCCCCTTTTTCGTGCCCGAACAACTGACTCTCCACGAGGGTCTCCGGCAGGGCCGCACAATCCACCACCACGAAACATTGGTCGGCACGGGCACTGTTTCGATGGATCGCCCTTGCAAAAAGCTCTTTGCCGGTTCCGGTCTCACCGGTAATCAGAACGCTGGCGTCCGTATGGACGGTTTGGGCGACGGTGTGGAGACAGGCCCGGATCTGTGGGCTTTCACCGATGATACCGGTCCGGTCCAGAAGCATAGAGGGGGTTCCGGTGGACTTGATCCCTTCCCGGTATTGCAGGACCCGTTTAAGGGGTAAAATGATGTTTTTGGGAAACAGGGGTTTTTGCAAATAATCCCATGCGCCGTTTTTGATGGCTATTTCCGCGCCATTGGAATCCCCCGCGCCGGTGATGATGATCACTTCGGGGGGGAAATGGGTATCACGGATTCTGGGCAGGATTTCCAGACCGTTGCCGTCGGGCATTTTCACGTCCAGAAAGATCACGTCAAAACTCAGGGAAGTTGCATACTCCAAACCCTTTCTGAGGGTATGGCAGTATACGGTCTTGTGACCGATGTTTTCAACGAGATCGGCCAGCATTTCACAGATTTCCACATCATCGTCAATGATCAGTACGGCTGCCATTGGGATTCTCCTCATTCGCAGGATTCGCCAGAATGCGGTTGACGATATCGGCCAACTGGCGGGGTCCCACAGGTTTTTTGACAAATAGGCGGATACCGCGTTGAGCGGCCGTCTCTTCGGTACCCGGCGAGCTGAAACCAGTGCATAGCACGATGGGCATATCCGGCCTGACCGAGTGGATCCTTTCCGCCAGGTCGAATCCCTCCAAATCCGGCATGGTCTGGTCTGTAATCACCAGGTCGAATCGGTCCGGGTCCGCCAAAAAGGTTTCCAGGGCCTCTACACTACTGGTTTGGGCCTCCACTCCGTATCCGAGGTACTCCAAAATCTCTTTGCTGTACGTCACCAGGGGCTTTTCATCATCCACGAACAGGATATTCCCTTTACCCGCAGGCAGAGAGAGGGCGGACGTGGTGCGGGCTGTTTCCGGTTCCACATCCAGGCCTGGGAGCAGGACGTGAAAGGTGGTCCCTTCACCCATCTTGCTTTCCACCTTGATGATACCGTGGTGATCGTTAACGATTCCGTGAACCACAGCCAAGCCCATTCCGGTTCCTTCCCCCGGCTTCTTGGTGGTATAGAAAGGTTCGAAAATCCGTTCGATCCCGTCCGGTTCGATCCCCGATCCGTTGTCGGATATGGAAAGTTGGATACAGGCTCCGGGATTGAGTCCGGCATCCAGGGCAGCATCCTGCTTCTCCAATTTGCATGGGCACAAACCTACGGTCAGCGTGCCGCCTCCGGTTTCCATAGCCTGGGCCGCGTTAGTGCACAGATTCATCAAGATCTGATGCATTTGAGTGGGATTGGCCATTGTTACATCATTGGGACAGTCGATGGCTTCCTTTATCCTGATGGTGGAGGGGATGGACGCCCTTAGCAGATACAGGGCTTCCTTCAAGATAGGGCTGAGTCTCAGGGGTTTTTTTTCTTGGTCCGAATGACGGCTGAAGGTCAGGATCTGGTCAATCAGATCCTTTGCACGGTATGCGCCTTTCAGGATGTACTCGAGCCTCGTGCCCAGCCTTGAATTTTCGTTCACGTCGAACATCTCGATCATTTCACCGAACCCGATAATGGCGCTGAGGATATTGTTGAAATCGTGTGCAATCCCCCCTGCAAGAGTGCCGATGGCCTCCATTTTCTGGGTCTGTTTGAGCTGATCTTCAAGACGTTTCCGTTTGGAAATATCCCGCTCGCTGATCACCACACCGGAGACATGCTTGTCCGCGTCATAGATGGGATGATAGCTGATATCCATGTATCGGCGTCCGCTGTCCGGAAACTCGGCCCATGAATGCCGTCTTACATTTTCGCCGTTCAGGCTCTGGTCCACATAGGGTTTGATATCGTTTTCAAATTGTTTCAACCCGTTGAGTTCAGCGATACTGCGCCCGATGGTTTCCTCCATGGACATGTGACGTGCGTTGAGAAAGGCATCATTGACCGCCTGAATCCGGTATTTTCCATCGATGAGCCACATGTGGTCCATGGTGGAGGCGATCATCTGTTCATATTTTCGGAGCATGGTTTCCGATTCCCTGCGTTTGGTGATATCGCGAGCGATTCCCAAGGTGCCGATCTGTCGATTGTTTCCGTCATACTGACTTGTCAGGTTGAGTTCCATGGGCACCACTGTTTTGTTGTTTTTTTCAAATTCGATCTCATACAGGGGGATTCTTTCACCCTTCAAGCAGGCACGGAATTTATCCTCCGAAAGGGTCTTGCAGGATGGAGAGAACATCCGCGTGAAAGGCCGGCCGATAAAGTCCTCGATCCGGTGGTCGGTCCATGTTTCAAAACGCGGGTTCATGAAAATCAGCGCCCCGTTCATATCCGTTGTAAAAATGATCTCGGTGGAGCTTTCAATCAGGTTCCGGTATTTGATCTCGCTTTCCCGGATTTTATTTTCCCGGAGCTGTACCTGCTTTACCATTTCATTAAATTCGGTAGCGATAGCTGTCAGCTCGTTTTTCATTGTAAGGTTGACGCGGCGGGAATAGCGGCCTGCCGAAATTTCCTGGAATGTTCTTTCCAGGGTTCTCAGAGGCGCGAAAATCTGTTTGTTGATGAGAAACCATGTGGTTCCCAGAACCGAAAGCAGCACACTGAACAGGATTATGATGTCAGAGAGAAAAATCCTGCGGGTCAGGAGACTCACTTCCGAATTGGAAAAGGACATGATCAGCTTCCCGACCTTGCGATCATTGAACCGAATTTCCTCTTCCAGACTCCAATGAAGGTTGTTCTCGGCGTGCACGGCATTGACATTGACGGCATCCACCAGGTTACGGTTTCGCTCGTCGATTACCGTAACGCGGACCACGCTACGATCATTGGTGAGTATTTCGGAAAACTCGCGGATGAAATTGACATCGTAGAGCCATAGGGGATGCCCGAGGGTCTGCACAGCTCTGGCCATCTTTGTCTCCACATCGACCTTCAGTGCCCGGGTAGTCCTTTTGTAGATAAGGTTGTAGTCCACCGCCATGACGATCAGAGATGTAACCACCATCGCGAAACACAACCAGAAGGTGAAGCTGCTTTTCAGAGAGCCCTGGCTATTCAGTTGCCGGGGGATGTTTCTCGATGACATCGCCACTCACTCCTCTTTCGTCCAATTGTTCGTGTCCATCCGGAAATGGCTCCTTTTCCTCAGAGCGGCGGCCTCCACGGGCCTGCAGCGCTTCCTTCCAGAGAAGGCTGAAGGCATTCCGGCTGCGGGTTTTTAGCACCTTCCAGGGGATGTGATTTTTGAGCAATCGGTTCTGATTGAATGCATCGGGAGAATGGGTTTGCTTTTTCTTAAACAGAATCAGGGCCGGGGCCGTCACCGGATAGATGCCCAGTTTGAGGGCCAGACTCTCAGCCTGAACCACGGGCTCCAGCAGATAGTTGATCCATTCCTCCGCTATCAGGCGCAGTTGCGGATTGTTTTTCAATGTGTGGCCGATCATCAGGGTGTCGACCCACCAGGTTGTCCCCTCCTGCGGTACGGCGATACGCCATCTTTCACCCAGATTGTTCAGCTCCGGGAAAGTGCTTCGCCAGCTTGTTGCCAGGACTTTCCCTTTGAAATGAACCGCTTTATCAAATCCTGTCCAGAAGGAATGGGCATTAACGGCCAGTTGACGGATCCGTTCCTCTAGAGGATCTCCTTTTATGGTGTCATAGGAGAAAATTGAATCCGGTTTGTATCCCAAGGCCAGTGCGGAAATATAGATGCTTAGCTCGTAGTAGTCTCCCGAGACCATATAACGTCCTGAATAGCGGGGATCCCATAAGATGTTCCAGCTCTTGGGTTCATTCCTTAGAATGTCGGCATTGTAGGCGAGTCCATAGGGTCCCTGCAGTACAGGTACGGCAAAAACCTCCCCATTTTCCATCGCCCAGGGCTGATGCCGGAGGTCCTCTGCGATATGGCGATAATTGGGAACGTGGTTCAAATCGATGGGAAGGGTCAGCCCGTTGGTGGTCAAATTGTAACGGGAATCCTTGGGCAGGTTATGGGCCGGGGAGATCATTTCGACCTCTCCCTTGCGCAATGCGTTGAAAAAATCGTCCGGATTCGAGGCGTTTTTAATAATCAGTTTCAGTTTGATGTTGTATTTTCTTCTAACCGTACTGATAAATACCGCCTGTTCGCGTTCGGGGGCATACCCCTCCCAGATCAAAAGGCGCAGGGTAAGATTCTTGACGCGGCCGGTTGTCTCCTGACCATCGGCTGCCGATGCATTGATGGAAAAGATCACGGCGAACACCAACCCGATGAAACGGGAGCGCACGATGGTGAGTCCTTTGGACGACATGATACCCATGTTCCAAACCTTGGCAGAGATCTATTGCGTCATTCCCATGCAGGGTGAATGGCGAGCCCGGTGTTCCTTTCCGACCGATGCCGGGCACCTGACTTCCGGAGATAATTGAGAAGTTACAAAAAGTATGCCAATTGAAATTTTTTACTGTTTTCCCGGCAGCACGCAGGCACCGTGCAATTTTACCTTTCAACGAAGTTCGATGCCGGAGTTAAAGTTCATTAAAAGTGAACAATTGTTTATAAATAATGAACAAATGGTGTTTACAATAGAACCAAAGTTCTTTCAAGATGAATAGTGCTTATACCTTCAAAGCAGTGAATGCCTATTTTACAAACAAGCACACTGTAAAAATGGTATTGAGTGTTAATAACCATGTTGATACAGGATGCTGTGTGGTTTTCATTCCTCAAATCGGGGGACTCATGGGAAAAGAATCGATCAGCTGCAGGTTCAGGAACGCCGGAAAACGGCTGCCCCTTCGACAGGC
>CAZWAE010000012.1:0-34605 GCA_964631805.1 uncultured Desulfobacteraceae bacterium
CAACACATCAACCAAAGGGGGAAACCATGGCTGTGACCGTAATGATCCGACGAACATTTACCGAAAAGGAAGAATCGGGCGAACTGGCCCCGCTGATTGTAAAACTCAGGTCCCTGGCAACGATTCAACCCGGCTACATCACCGGGCAGACCTTTCGCTGCATCGACTGTCCGGGTGAATATCTGGTTGTCAGCACCTGGAACAGCGAAAAAGACTGGAACCGATGGCTGAACAGTGAGGCCCGCATGCAAATCCAAGGTCAGGTTGACGACCTGCTGGGTGAAAAAACAGAGTACGTTCTCTATGAACCCCTGCTGGGCGGAATTATTCCCAAGACTTAAAGGGCCTGCCGAAAGCGGTGAAACAGCAGGGTAATCGCATTTGGCTTGTACGCACAATATAACGGTATAAGGAACACAAATCAGCCCAAAATTAATCGATGGGGGTCACATTTAGTTCTCAAAATGGACAGTTCTTCAGCCGACGGCGGTGTAATTCCATGCGCCCTGGATGTGTCCACTGCAAATCCCATGTTGTCAAGAACATCCTCTTTGCTTATTCCCTCATAACAACCTTCCAGAAACATTTGTTTACTGTTTTCATCAAACCCCAAAATAGCCTTGTTGGTAATTACGCATGCGGGACCTCCGTCCGGCAAGCCGGCCTTTTTGCGGCCGTCGGGTCCATCGATCCAACCGGGACTGGTCAGATAGTCCACCTTGGGAACGAATTTACGTTTGGCGTGTTGCATGAAGATAATTGTCCGGCTCACGAAAGAGGCCACATCGCAGGCTCCGCCGCTGCCCGAAAAACGCACCTTAGGTTTGAAATAGTCTCCGATGACGGTGGAATTAAGGTTTCCGTAGATATCGACCTGGGCGGCTCCCATGATACCCACGACCTGCCGGCCGGTAAAGCGGTTCTGCATGGTGGCAAAGGCATCCGCCAGGCCCCCGTTGACCGATGTAGCATACATCACCCGTGGATCACCAACTGCCAGGGGCACCTCTTCCAGCTTTGAATCAATTGCTCCGGTTTCGAAAAAGATCACGGAGTTGGGCGCACTGATATACTTGGCCGCCATGGCGGCCAGCATGGAGATGCCCGTTCCGCAGAACACGATATCGCCGTCACGGATCTCCCTGGCGGCGGCCACGGCCATCATTTCCCTGGGCGTGTAGTCAGGTTGGATACGCATGGGGTTATTCTCTTATGTTGAATCGTTATTCCTTACACCGGTTCCTGCGTTTGCAAGTTACTT
Source organism: uncultured Desulfobacteraceae bacterium (assembly GCA_964631805.1). Taxonomy (GTDB): domain Bacteria; phylum Desulfobacterota; class Desulfobacteria; order Desulfobacterales; family CAZWAE01; genus CAZWAE01. The sequence continues at coordinate 1,262 of CAZWAE010000012.1, forward strand.
TGTAAGGATTTTGCAGATAGACAAATCAGCGGCGGTCCAGACCCACCGCATACCCGGTCCGCTCATCGGCCATGATCTTCTCCACCTGTCCGTGATCCATACAGTCCATCATCTCCTCGTGGGTGGCGGTGGAAAAAATTACCCCTTGCAGGTATTCCTCATAGCGTTCGTCGTCCAGGGCTGCCTTTCGGTATCGGTGCAGAAAGGCCGGGTCGTAGTCGTAGTGCCGGTAGCAGGCCGTGGGCCAGGCGCCCATGGGCAGATGCACCACTGCATCCACACAAAAAAAGGGAATCTGGTTCTGGTCCGGAGACTGGCGCAATTGATCCGTTTCAACCAAGGTTTCACAGCTAACGATCAGATGTTTGGCCGCCTTGGCCTGCTCCACATCGGCAAAAGGCAGGCCGCCGATCCGGACGGTTCCCTGGGAGTCCGCGGCCTGGACGTGGATAATGGTGACATCGGGGTTGATGGCCGGCACCAATACTACTTTTTCGGTGTCGCACCAGCCGTCGAAAGGGTTGTCCATGACGACCAGTTTGCGATCGGGGATGCGCTGATCACCTTTACGGTCTGTCTCGGAAAACCCCCACAGGTTGGTGATGTCCGAACCCAGGGACGATCGAGTGGGCAGAAACGGTACTCCCATCGCCCCGGCCATGAAACGCAGGGTCATCTGGTAGTTGGAATAATCTTCCACCGCAATCCGTCCGGATTCCGCCGCTTCGCGGAAACGGATGCAGGTAGGAGCAAAGCGTCCGCTGCCCGCATAGGCAATTTCAATCTTCTCCACACATCCGGCCCCGACCAGTTCATCGACTCCCTGGCCATTGGAGTGGGCATACAAATGCAGGCGGCGTTTTTTTTGGCGGATGATTTCATAAACCGCTGCCATGGGGTTGCGGTTGATGGTGAACCCGCCGATGGAAATATGGGCGTCGTCAGTGACGAACTTGTCAACGGCCTCCGAAAGGGACATCAGCTTGTCGGCCTTGATGTTCATAGATTGGGTTCCCATTTGCTCACACATCGGTTTCCGGCAACTGCCCGGCTTCACGCCAACCCCGCAGGCGGTAGTAGTCGTCGATCAACTGCCGCAATTCCGTTTCGGTGATCTGCTTTCCGTCAGGCAGGGCTTCGTTGAGCAGGCGTTTGGGTAACCAATCATCCGCCATGCGCAACCCCTCCCGCAAATTGAACCGCCGAGCGCTGTCGGTCACCTGCGCGGCCAGGTTTTGAAGACCGGCTTTCTCCATCTGCTCGCCCGTGGTCAGCGTAAACATCCGGCCCAGTTCGTCCCAGGGATACAGGTCGCGATAAAAGCGGCAAATAATCAGGGTGTCGAAGAGTGTACAGCGGTCCTCGAAGTCCACAAACAGGGCAGCCTTCTCCTCGATCTGGTCAGGATCGATCAGGCCGGTCAACTCGGGTTTGTAGAAGGTCGTCCGCAGGTGGCAGGCGCCGCGGTCGGACACGGCATAGGCCAGCCCCATACCTTTGAGCACCCGTGGATCGTAGCCCGAGGGCTCCAATCCCTTGACATGCACGGCCAGGTCTTCCAGTCCCAGTTCTTCACTGGCCGGCCGGATCCCTTCGGCCAGCAGACCGCCCACATCCTGGCGTAGAACAATTTTTTTCAAAAGGGCGGCAATCTGGTCCGGCTGGTTATAGTCGATCGCAAGGTCGATCTTTCCGAGCCGGCGAGCTTCGATGGCAAACGCGGCCAGGTTCCCGGAACTCATGGTATCAAGCCCCATGCGATCACACAGGTCGTTGAGAAAGACGATCTCCTCGATCTCCTCGATCATGCACAAACCACCGAAAGCATAAATGGTCTCGTACTCCGGCCCTTCAAGTTTCAGGCCTTCGTGACGTCCCTGCTGAACTTCGACCGCCTTGCCGCAGGCCAGAAAACAGGTCCTGCAGGCCATCGGTTTGGGCTGGCAACGATCTTTGATGCTTTGGGCGTTGATGCTTCCCCGTTGCTGCACCGACCCCTGAGACCAGTAACGGCTGGGAAACCCCCCGGCTTTGTTGAGGATGTCTACCATCATCGGCGTGCCGTGGTTGCGGTAGGCTTCGGTAACGGGGTGCTGCCTGTAATCCTTTAGCATCTGATTGGCATAGGCTTTGAGGCCCTGTGGGTCGGCAAACGGTCTTTTCAAGGCGCCGTGAAAGACCACGGCCTTGATTTTTTTGGAACCCAACACCGCCCCCATACCCGTGCGGCCGGCGACCCGCCATCCGTCGTTCTTCACCACGGCGAAGCGGACGCAATTTTCACCGGCCGGTCCGATCACCAGGATCCCCGGCGACCTGGCCGCCACTTTTTTGCGCAGAGCAGCTTCGGTTTCGAAGGTGTCCAGCCCCCACAGGTCGTCGGCCGCATGGAAAATGACCCCCTGGTCGGTGATCTCCAACCAGGCCGGACTGTCCGACACACCGTTGATGAGAAAAGCGTCGAAACCGGTCCGGCTCATGGCGACGGCGGCACTGCCCCCGGAATAGGACTCGCTGTACAGCCCCGTCAACGGAGATTTGGAAAAAATACCGTGCCGGCAGGCGCCATGCAGGGGGCTGTCCGTGGCAGGGCCCAGGGCCAGCACAAAATGGTTGTCCGGTGAAAAAGGATCGACACCCGCAGGATTTCGATCCAGCAGCAGTTGTGTGCCCAGCCCTTTGCCTCCCATGCAAGCCAGCAGAAGCGAATCATCCAGGGCTTCTGCCCGATAGGTCCGGTTGCTCACATCGACGGTCAGGGCCTGTTTGAAAAATCCGTACATGGTTCGTTCTCCATATCATTAAGAAATGAGATGCAATTTCAATCGATTTGTTCCCTCCAATTGACATTTTCCATCTGTCTTTTGACATAGGTTTGCAATGGCTGAAGCGGGATCAGGAACCCGAAATCTCCGCGAGGCTTTCCTCCAGTATCCCCAATCCCTTTTCCAGTTGTTCTTCCGTGATTACAAGCGGCATCAGCGTGCGGATGACATTGCCAAAGTTACCGCAGGAAAGCAAGACAAGTCCTTTTTCGAAACAGCTGCTGACAAGGGCCTTGGCCTTGTCGGTGGCCGGCTGCTTGGATTCGCGGTCTTCCACCAGTTCCATGGCCAGCATGGGGCCCTTGCCGCGCACTTCCCCGATAATCTCATATTTTTCCTGCATAGCGGTAAAGCGTTCCAGCAGGGTTTCGCCCAGTTTGATCGACTGTTCAATTAAGTTGTCCCTAAACAAAATTTCCAACACGGCCAGGGCCGCCCGGCAGGAGACAGGATTGCCGCTATAGGTGCCGCCCAGTCCGCCCACATGTGAGGCGTTCATCATCTCCGCGCGCCCGATCACCGCCGACAGGGGCATTCCGCCGGCAAAGCTCTTGGCCAGGGTGAGCACGTCGGGAGCCACATTCCAGTGGTCTATGGCAAAAAACTTGCCCGTCCGGCCAGCGCCGGTTTGCACCTCGTCGATAATCAGAGCGATGCCGTATTTTTCACAGATGGCCTTCAGCTTGGGGAAATACTCAACCGGCGGAGTAATAAACCCGCCCTCCCCCTGGATGGGCTCGGCGATCACGGCCGCCGTCTGTTCGGCGGCCACGTGGTTGATGAAAAAATCTTCCAGGTGGTCGGCACAGGCCGTGCTGCAAGAAGGGTATTTCAGGCCGAAGGGGCAGCGATAGCAGTAGGCGTAAGGCATCCGGTAAACTTCGGGCGCGAACGGACCGAAACCGAATTTGTAGGGTTTCACCTTGCTGGTCAGGGTCATACCCAGCAAAGTGCGGCCATGGAAAGCGTTTTCAAAGCAGATAGCCGCCGGCCGTTTGGTAGCATATCGGGCGACTTTGACAGCATTTTCCACCGCTTCGGCGCCACTGTTGGCAAACATGGTCATTTTATCGAAGTCGCCGGGAGCCAAGCCGTTGAGACTTTCTGCCAGTTCCACATAGGCCTCGTACATGGCCACATGAAAGCAGCTGTGGATGCATTTGCCGGCCTGATCCCGGATGGCCTCCACAACTTTTGGGTGGCAGTGGCCCACGTTATTCACGCCGATCCCGCCGGCAAAATCGATCAACTCTCGACCGTCCACGTCCACCATAATCGCCCCTCTGGCCTCCTTAACAAATGCGGTAGTGGTGTTGAAAGGTCCCTGGGGGACGTGTTGGTTGCGTTTTTCGAGCAATTCTTGATTTCTGCCTGGCATGGTCAGCACTCCTTTTTTGGATTGATGAAAGGACAGCGCGATTCAAACGCTTCAAAGAGAGATTTCGCGCAACAACCAATTAGGTCAGCAAAAGGCATACCACTCTATTCATTGGTTGGCAGAATAAAAAAAATAGTTATGATACCAGCACGATGCATCGCTAATGCCTCGGATCTCAACGAGCCTGTAAAAATTTTCATAGAAGGGCAAGTTAAAAAAATGCAATATTGCATAAACCCTCTTTTCCAGGTATGGGTAAACCATGAAGTCCTCAATAACCAGTTCCGCCGCCCCGAAGCCTGAAATTGAAAATCTCTTTTTTTCGAGCCACGGAGGCGACTATTATACTCGCGACTGGCGACTACTTGCCAAAGCGTTGCTGGATGCCTCCGTAAATGCAATATTCGTCCTCAACCCTTCCGGCACGGTGGTCATCTCCAACCGCAGGGTTCAACAGTCGCTTGGACTGTTTCCGGGCAGTCTGCTGCCCAACACGCTACCTGATTTCTGGCCTCATGCCCGACAGGTCCTTGAACAAGGCGGCAGCCTCGATGGGCTTCCGATACAAGCTGGAGAGATCTCTTACCTGGCTCGTTTGGGACCCATAGATTTCAGGGAAACGCTTATCGGTGTACTCTGTGTCCTCGAGGACCGCACCGAACTTGAAAAAACCACCCGCAAAATGCTCTCCTATCAGGAGTTGAGCCGGGAGCTTGATGCCATTATCGCATCAAGCGGCGATGGGTTGTGGATCAGCGACGCCAACGGCACTATTTTGCGTATCAATGCCGCATCGGAGCGCCTTAATAAGCTGCGCGCCACCGATGTCGTCGGGCGCAACATCAAGGAACTCGTCGATGAAGGATATATCGACGTCTCGGTAACGCTCAAAGTGCTGAAGAGTCGAAAGCGGGAAAACATCCTTCAAAACACCCGTTCAGGCCGCAGGCTGATGCTCACCGGCAATCCGGTGTTCAACCCGGAGGGAGAATTGATCCGGGTGGTGACCAATGAGCGCGATATCACTGAGATTGATGCCCTGCGCGCAGAGCTTGAAGCTCAGATGGAAAAGAACGACCGGATTCAGCGGCACATGCAGGAGATGCAAATCGAAGAATTGAATCTGGGGCAGATTTTTGCTCGCAGCGCCAATATCGTCCGAGCTTTCGTGCAGGCCCGCAAAGTCAGCCAGGTGGACTCAACGGTACTGATCTTGGGAGAATCGGGCAGCGGTAAGGGGGTGATCACCAACATCATCCATCAATATTCCACACGTGCCGACCGACCGTTAATCCACGTTAATTGCGGCGCAATCCCCGAAAGCCTGGTCGAAAGCGAACTGTTTGGCTATGACAAAGGCGCCTTTACCGGCGCGAAAGAGAAGGGCAAACCCGGCTACTTCGAACTGGCCGACGAAGGAACCCTTTTTCTCGATGAAGTGGCTGAACTGCCCATCGCAACCCAGGTCAAACTTCTGCGTTTCCTGGAAGACGGCAGGGTGACGCGGATCGGCGGTACCGTGCCGAAAACCATGGATGTCCGGGTCATTTGCGCAACCCACCGGGATTTAGAGAAAATGGTCGAACAAGGTCAATTTCGGCTGGACCTCTACTATCGACTTAACGTCATCCCTATAACCGTTCCGCCTCTTCGGGAACGCGAGTCTTGCCTGCTCCCGCTCATCCAGCATTTCATCGCCCACTTCAGCGCTAAACTGAAGGATGCCATTCCGCCTAGACTGAGCCGCAGGGCTATGGACGCCCTGCTTAACTATCACTATCCGGGAAACGTGCGGGAACTGATGAACATCTGCGAACGCCTGGTCGTCATGGCCGAATCGAATCGAATCGGTGTGAAGGACCTGCCATCCGTGATTACCGCCCATCTCGTGCCCAATACTGCATACACCATGGAGATGCTGGGAAAAGGGAATACTCTGCCTCAGACCATGGCCGCCATCGAACGGCAACTGATTCTTGAAGCACTTGAGAAATTCGGCACCCAAGCCAAAGCGGCTCATGCCCTGGGCATCAACCAGTCGACCATCGCCAGAAAGCTGAAACGCCCGAATAAAAGATAGCCTTGATCGAATCGAACCAAAACAGTTGCAGATCAGTCTCCCGCTTTCACACTCCCCAGGCGATTATGCAAAATGGAATTTTTTTAATGCAATTATGCATTATTATTTCAAACCGATCCACTGCCATTAATGACTAACTTTTTTGAAACCGGCTGATATTAAATTAATAAATGACAATCAGGAAATGCCCGTGTCTCGATGGTACGGGATTTGCGTTGATTTAAATTGATGCGCCGGATTTTTCTATTACTATTAATTGAACATGCAGTAAAAAGCTCATTAAGGACCTATGCGAGAGAACAAAAGTACAGCATTCAGGAAACAGGACATCCTCGAAAGCTATTACCGGGTACTCATCAAGGAAGGCCTTGAAGGGGCCTCAATCGGTAAGATTGCCCAAAGAATCGGCATTCACCCCAGTCTGATCATCCATTACTTCAAGAACAAGGAGAACCTGAAACTGGAGTTGGTGGATCTTCTTATCGAAAAATACGAATCCCCCGACATGATCGACTTCGATCATATCGAAGATGATGAGGAGCGCTTCGATGCTCTGATCAGCATGCTCTTCTCCTTCAAATGGAGCCGGACGGTAGATCCCAGCGTACATTTCGGATTCTACCACTTGAGCTTGCGTAATGATCAAATCATGGAGCGTTTCCGAGTGATGTTCAAATGGCTGCGTGACTACTTAGCCGGCAAGTTGGCGGAGTTCAATGCCAAAGGCGTTGTCCAGGTACAGGATGCCACCAAAGCCGCCGACTACATCGTTACCTTGATGGAAGGGCTGGAAATTCACAACCATTTCCTGGCCAATGGGAAACCTTTTGAACACTTCGCCCAAACGGCCCAGCAAACACTGGTGCGGGCGTTGAAAAGTGGCGAATTCTAATTAAATAAGGAGTATTGCATGCGTGACTATGACGAACATTTCAAAAGCGACTACCAGGGGAGAGACGTCCAGGCGGCCTATTCCGAGGCTCGAAAGATGGTTGACACTATCCTGACGCCCCCCGAGCAGACGCCCCTCGAAGTCCGGCAGGACATTGCCAGAAAGACAGTACGTAATTTCCGTGACCACATCAACAAAGGCTTTTTGGAATATCGCAAATCAGTAACTGAAGCCGGCAACTTTGCCTATACGGAGTGGACGGGGCAGGGGTCGGTCATAGTGGATGCTTTGGGGCGGGAATTCCTGGATATTTTAGGTGGGTTTGGTCTCTACTCATACGGCATCCGTCACCCCAAAATCGTTGCCGCCGTTAAAGCACAGTTAAACCGCTCACCCCAATACAGTCAGGAGCTGCTCGACCCGCTGCGGGCAGAACTCGGTCATGTGCTGGCCCTGCTGACGCCGGGCAAGATCCAATACGGTTTTTTCGGCAACTCCGGTACTGAGGCCGTGGAAGGGGCCATGAAACTGGCCAAGCTGTACACCGGTAAAAAAGGATTCATCGCCTGTCTCAAGGGCTTCCACGGTAAAACCCTGGGCAGCCTCTCCCTCATCGGCAAGAAAGTGTTCCGCGAACCACTGATGCCACTGCTGGACGGAATCCAGCATGTTCCCTTCGGCGACGCCGACGCTGTCGAGCAGATGCTGGCGGCGGCCAAGGCCGTGGGCCAGGACATCGCCGGCGTGGTGGTCGAACCGATTCAGGGCGAAGCCGGCGCCATCGTGCCGCCCGACGAGTACTGGCCCCGGCTGAGAGAGGTATGTAACCATTACGGTGTCCTGCTCATCGCCGACGAAGTGCAAACCGGATTCGGACGCACCGGCAAATTTTTCGGCGTGGACCACTGGGAGGTGACGCCTGACATCATGTGCTTCGGCAAGGCCCTGGGGGGCGGCGTGGTTCCCATGAGCGGTTTCTTCTCCACTCCCGAGATCTGGACCTGTATGGAGCCCAACCCCTTCATGCACACCACCACCACCGGCGGGAACCCGCTGGCCTGCGCCTCTGCCCTGGCGGCTATCACAGTGCTGATGGAAGAGGACCTGGCCGAGCAGGCCCGCATCAAGGGTGAATATGTTCTCAAACAGCTGGGAGTGCTCAAGGAACGCTATCCGGGCGTCCTGGCCCAGACCCGCGGCTTGGGCCTGCTGCTGGGCATGGAGTTTCCCACCGACGGCATCGGCTACAAGGTCGCTTCCGGGCTCTTCTCCCGGGGCGTGCTCACAGCCGGCACCCTGACCAATGCCAAAAACATCCGCTTTGAACCGGCCCTGACCATTCCCCAGAACATACTGGACGAAGTGCTCAACCGTCTGGAGGATGTCTTCAAATCCGTTGATCTGCCCAAGCGGAAAAAGGTCAGCAACCTGTATGCAGGACGCATGCTGGACGTGGATCTGTCGGCCGGTGCGGTCACCGCCGAGCCCCTTAACGAAGCCTGGGCCAAAGAATATATCGGCGGATGGGGACTGGGAGCCAAATACTTCACCGAGGCCATGGATCCCAAAGTGGATCCGTTGTCCCCGGACAACGTCGTGGTGATCATGACCGGGCCCATGGCCGGCACCCTGGCGCCCACCGGTTCCCGAACCTGCCTGGTATCCAAATCTCCCCATACCGGAACCATATTCGAATCCAACATCGGCGGCTCCTTCGGCGCCGAACTGAAGTTCGCGGGCTACGACGGCATCGTTATCAGAGGCAAAGCCGACAAACCGGTCTGGCTGCGCATCGAAGACGACAAAGTTTCCTTAGAAGACGCCGTTGCCTTGCGGGGCAAGGGCATCTTCGAAACTGAAGAGAAACTGGAAGAAGCCGTGGGCATCGGCATGAAGAGCCTTACCATCGGACCGGCCGGTGAGAATCTGGTGCCTTTTGCCTGCGTGGGCTCTGAATCCTACCGGCAGATGGGCCGGGGCGGTGTGGGAACCCTCTTCGGATCCAAAAATCTCAAAGCCGTGGCCGTACGAGGCACCGGCGGCGTACAGGTGGCCGAAATCGGCGAATTCTGGGGCGCGGTTTCCGAGCATCTGGAGGGCAACCTGATGACCATCGACAACCAGTGGGCCAAGGACCAGGGCACGCCAATGCTGGTGGATGTCACCAACGAGATGGGCATCCACCCCACCCGAAACTTCTCCAAGGGCGTCAATCCCCACCGCCGCAAACTGGATTCCGATGCGGTAACAGACATCAAGATCGGTGACCGGGCCTGCGCTACCTGCCCGCTGGGCTGCGGCAACTTTACTTCGGTCAACGGCGTCCAAGTGGAGGGTCCGGAGTATGAAACCCTCTGTCTGGGCGGTTCCAACTGCGACGTGAACGACATTGAGCAGGTGATGCGCTTCAACCGCAAGTGCGACGACCTGGGGCTGGACACCATGTCCACCGGCAACGTCATCGGCCTGGCCATGGCACTGACCGAATCGGGTGACGCCGACCTGGGTCTGAGGTTTGGGGACGCCGAAGCCTACCTGCTGGTGCTGGACGAGATGGCCGGTGCCTCCACCGATCGCGGCCGCGACCTCAACCTGGGGGCCGCCAGGCTGTCCAACAAATACGGCCGGCCCGATCAGGCAGCCCATTCCAAGGGCCTGGAGATGCCGGCCTACGACCCCCGCGGCAACTACGGCATGGGACTGGCCTTCGCCACCAGTGAGCGTGGTGCCTGCCATTTGCGCGCCTTTCCTCTGTTTGCCGACGATCCCTTCAAACTTAGAGATCTGGCAAAGGAGGTCGTGGCACACCAGAACAGCAATGGGGCCAAGTGGTCCATGTGCTTTTGCGATTTCTGGGGATCGGTTGACACCACTATCATGGCCGACCTGCTCACCAAGGGACTGGGGCGTCAGGTATCTGCCACGGACCTGAACAAGGTCGGCGAAAGGGTCTGGAACCTGGTGCGTCTGTTCAACCTGGCAGCCGGATTCACCGCGGCCGACGACACCCTCTCCGAGAAAATTACCAAGCGGGTTCTGGAGAACGGGCCCCATGAAGGCCGGAAGCTGTCCCCCGAAACCCTGGAAGAACTCAAGGCGTTTTATTATCGCCAGCGCGGATGGGATGAAGGGGGCCGTCCTAAAGAAGCCAAGTTACGTGAACTGGGATTGGCCGAATTGATGGAAGTTGCCTAAAGAATATAAAGCAATCAACCGGCAGCCGCCCAGTTGACTTCTCTGGCGGCCGGCTGGAATAATGGAGGATCCAATGGAAAAACATCTGATGGTCATTCCCAACCGCTGTACCGGGTGCAACCGCTGTGTGTACGCTTGCTCGGCAGTCAAGGAGGGCATGTTCATGCCGTCCAAGGCCCGCATCCATGTGAATAACTTTTCCCAAAAGGGCTATTCGGTGCCGAATGTCTGCTTCCAGTGCCCCAAGGCGGCCTGCATCGAATCCTGCCCCACCGGTGCCATCTTCAAGAGCGACCGCGGGGTCGTGGTGGTTGACGCCAAAAAGTGCGACGGCTGCGGCCAGTGCGTGGATGCCTGCCCTTACGGTATGATCGAACAGTACGCCTCGGGCAATGCCTACAAATGTGACCTTTGCGGCGGCGACCCGGTGTGTGCGGCCGAGTGCCACTACGGGGCTTTGGTGTTCAAGGAGTCCGACAAGATATCTTTAAAATGCCGCAAGGATCAGATGAAGGAGCGCAGCGAAACCGGTGAGCCCCGGGAGAAGCGCCGCAGCCTGGCTATAGCCGTCATGAAAGGTGCCGAGCGCATCCCGCGCTCGGCGAACTATATGGGATAACAGATCGGATTAACGCCGAAAATCGAATATTGAATGAGCATTTAGATGTTTAGGGAAATCTGGAATGCGGTTGGCGATGTAGAGAAACTCGGTCATGAATTTGCTTTCAGGAGGAGGAGATCTTTGTTTGTAACTGACATTCAAGGACAAACGAAATGACTCTCGTAAACAAAACCCAACATCATAAAGAGGAGGATTAAAAGGCAATGAAATTGAAAGATTCGATAATCAGGGTGGTATTGGCGGTCGTTCTGGTAATGGCGTTCTCTTTCGAGGCTACAGCTGCCGGGACGAAGTGGAGGTTGCAGCATTCATGGGGAGCAGCTGAAAATCACTTTTTTGAGCAGTATGCCAAAATCGTTAAAGAAATGTCTGGTGGCGAAATTGAGATCAAGGTGTTTGCAGACGGCGAGTTGGTGAATGTGGAAAAGCTCTGCGACGCCGTAGCGGCTGGTACCCTTGAGATGGGACATACGCATCCTGATTATCAGATGGGCTCAGTCCCTGTCGGTGAGCTGGAAAGTGCTCCTTATTTATTTGGAAATCTGAAAGAGGAAATGGCTGCCATTTACAGGTATGGCCTGGGCGACATCTACAAGGAGGCTTTTGAAAAAAGATACCGTATTAAGGTTCTCGGGTTTCAGGCAGATGATTGTGGTGCATTGATGTTTACCAAGGAGGTCAACAGCCTGAAGGACATGAAAGGGCTGAACATTAACATTCTGGACCCTTATGCCACATTTTTGCACGATTTGACAGGCGCTTCCTCGGTCTATATGGGACCTGAGGAACTGTATACTGCCCTTTCCCGAAACGTAATTCAAGGGGTTGAATACGGAGGGGCAAAAGCCATGTATGACATGTCCCTGCACGAGGTAACAAAAAGTTTCCTTCTCCCCAGACACCAGGTCGCCTATTTCCCCTTTTATTTCATTAACACACGAGCATGGAAAAAACTGCCGGCCAACCAGCAGGCAATTCTTGTGAACGCTGTCCAGGCGAATACGGTATACATGGCATCCTTTTATGCCGAGAAAGAGCAGGAAGCGTTGAAAACCATGGCGGATAAACATGGCATTAAGGTCACCCACCTGCCGGAAGAGGATGTTAGGACCATCACCCAGAAGTCTGTCGAATGGATCAAGAACGACTTTGCAAAAAAAGGGCCGTTTTGCAAAAGAGCAGCTGATGCTGTTTTGAAAGCGATGAAAGACTTCGGACGAATCGAGTAAAAGCATGTATAGAGACCCGATTGAGGGAAAGCGGTTTTGTGGGTGAGCATTGCTCACCCACACGCTTTTATCCGATTGCGGCTGTGTCATGGCTTTAGGCGACCGGTATTTATTTTTAATATGACAAAATCTCCCGATGGCCATCTCGGATTTGAAGTGTCATTTCACGAAGGCGGGAATAACATGGACAAACTAAGAAAAGCGGTCTGGTTTATGGACATCCTGGGCAGTGGAGCGGCGCATTGTGTCAAGTACTTCATATTAATTTTTGTGGTTATTACCCTTTTTGATGTGGCGTTGAGATATTTCTTCCAAGCTCCGACCCTATGGGCCCGGGAACTGGTTGCACTGCTGTTTGGCCCCATGTGGATGCTGACCGGCGCCTACCTTTTAATAACCGATGAGCAGGTACGAATGGATCTGGTTTTCCATCGTTTCAGCACCAGGAAAAAGGCCATTTTCGATCTGGTCACATTCACGCTTTTTTTCTTTTATTTCGGAGCGATCGTGTTCTACGGATGGCAGGACTGGTACAGCTGCCTCATTAATAACGAACATTCCAGATCAGTTTGGAGACCGGTGCTGTGGCCCTTCAAATTGGCGATACCTGCAGGTGTTTCCTTACTGCTGATTGCAGGGGTGGCCAAGTACATTCGCGACTTTTACGTAGCGGTTACGGGGAGGGACTGGAATGGGAATTGAATGGATAACAATTTTATTGTTTGGCAGTATGCTGCTGTTGCTGCTGACAGGCTTCCCTATAAGCTACGGGCTGGGAGCTATCGCCATGGTATTTTCCCTGTGGTTATGGGGGCCGCAATCCCTTTTCATGGCCTATCTGGCAGCAGTGAGTACGGTGAATTATACTGTTTTGGTTTGTATTCCCATGTTCGTATTCATGGGCATGCTGCTGTATTATTCCGGCATAGCCGATGACCTCTTTACGACCTTTCAGTATTGGCTGGCTCCTATACCGGGTGGTCTGGCTTCGGCTACAGTGGGTGTTTGCACCATGATTGCCGCTCTCGTGAGTTCTGAAGCGGCCGGCACGCTCACTATGGGGAGGATCGCTCTCCCCTTAATGCGCAAGCGGGGATATCAAAAAGAAATCGCTACCGGATGCATTCAGGCAGGAGCCGCTCTCGGATTTCTTGTCCCGCCAAGCTGCATCGCAATCCTTTATGCCGTTATCGCAAAGGAGTCCATAGGCAGACTCTTCCTTGGTGGGGCTATACCTGGACTGCTCCTGGCTCTAATGTACATCATTTACATCACGATACGATGCAGTCTCCAACCGCATATCGCCCCCCCCATACCCAAGGAGGAAAGACCATCACGGAAAGAAAAAATAAAAAGCCTTAAATACCTTATCATGCCGTCTGCCATCATAGTTTCGGTTATCGGAACAATTATGATGGGACTAACCACACCTGTTGAGTCCTCTGCGATCGGTGTCTTGGGAGCCATGATTGCTGTTGCGGTTAAAAGGAGGCTTAACCTAAAGCTTATAAGCGACGCGCTTATGGATAGTGCAAAGCTTACGGCGATTATGATGTGGATATTCATGGGAGCGATGACGTTTGGTCAAATCTATGATGCGCTGGGAGCCAAGGAGATCATATATACAGTGACGCATGCTCTCCCACTTGGGCCGTGGGGCGTTCTGATTATGATACAATTTACCTTCTTCATTTTAGGGATGTTCATGGATGATACCGCGATTCTGTTCATTACCATGCCTATATATATCCCTATTATCAATGAACTGGGATTCAATCCAATATGGTTTGGCGTTCTTTACATTATCAATATGCAGATGGCCTACATGACTCCCCCTTTCGGATACTGCCTGATGTTGATAAAGGGCGTGGTACCGCCAGATATTACGATGGGGGATATTTACCGATCCGTCATTCCATTTGTAATAATACAAGGAGTGGCCCTTGCCCTGATTATGATATTTCCTGAGCTGGTACTCTGGCTGCCGAGAGTTATGCTGGGGGGTTGAGACCCGTCTGGTGACAATGAAGCCTGGACAAGGGTGAACCCCAGCGTTGCATAAAAATAGAGGCTGCAGCGCCGGCAGTTGCGGGGAAGGCCCCGGGACTACCGGTGACTTGAACCCAACGCCGGAATAGGAGTGTTTAGACACAAATGGCAACACTATTGAACAGTATTCCACAAGAAGACGGCTTTCGCATGCCCGGCGAATTCGAACCGCACCGGGGGTGCTGGATGCTGTGGCCCCGGCGGGGGGACACCTGGCGCCTGGGTGCTAAACCAGCCCAGGCCGCTTTTGTTGAAGTGGCTGCAGCCATAACCGAATTCGAACCGGTTTTTATTGGCGCGGACCCGGACCAATGGGAAAATGCCCGGGCCATGCTGCCCGATGCGGTCCGGGTGGTGGAGATCACCTCCGACGATGCCTGGATGCGGGATGTGGGTCCAACGTTCGTAGTCGCCGGAAACCATCAGATCCGTGGTATCGACTGGCAGTTCAACGCCTGGGGCGGGCTAAACGGCGGCATCTACTTCCCCTGGGCGCAGGACAGCCTGGTGGCCGGGAAAGTTCTTGAAATAGAGGGTGTTGACCGCTACCGCGCGCCACTGGTCATGGAGGGCGGATCTTTACACGTGGATGGCGAAGGCACCCTGATCACCACGGAAGAGTGTTTGCTCAACGCCAACCGCAATCCGCACCTGGCCCGTGAAGCGATCGAGACCTGCCTGCGGGACTATCTGAATATCCAGAAGGTAATCTGGGTCGACAAGGGGGTCTACATGGATGAAACCGACGGCCATGTGGACAACCTGTGCTGCTTCACGGCACCGGGAGAAATCCTGCTCACCTGGACCGAGGACACCGATGACCCCCAATATAAAATATCCCGGAAGGCTTTCGACCTGCTGTCTTCGGCCACGGATGCAAAGGGACGCTCGTTGACCGTCCACAAGATCCATCAGCCGGCCCCCATGACGATTACACCGGAGGAATGCAGCGGACTGGACATAAGCGAAACGGCCAAGCCCCGCATGGCCGGCGATCGTCTGGCTGCTTCTTACGTCAACTTCTACATCGCCAACGGCGGCATCGTCATGCCGTTGTTCGATGATCCCCGGGACCGGGAAGCCATGGATCTGTTGGGCCGCCTGTTCCCGGGTCGCAAGGTCGTCGGCGTCATGAGCCGGGAGATTCTTCTAGGTGGCGGTAATATTCACTGTATCACCCAGCAGGTGCCGGCCGGTTTACCATAAAAATAGAGATTAATCACTTTTCCCAGTCGTAACGATTCTTGATTAACCGGAGCCGGATCGAAATCTCTGTGCTGCGGATTCCGTCGATCTGGTTGATGGTTTCGATAAGGTCGTGCAAATCATCCTGGGATTTGGCGTTGAATTCCACATCGAAATCGGATGCGCCGGTGACGCGCGCGATATACCAGACCCGACTGAGCCCTTTAAGGTTTTCATTGACCTGCGAATTCTTCTTGGGATCGGTTTTGATTTTGATGTTGCCTTCCAACTCAAATCCCATTTTGCGCTGGTTCACGACGGCGACAATCTGAATGATCTTTTCGTCGAGCAGCCGTCGCAGCCGTTTCCGGATGGCGGCCTCGGATAAATTAAGCTGGCCGGCGATTTCCGTGTTGGGCATGCGGCCGTTTTTTTTCAACAGCTTGATCATTTCGGCATCGATATTGTCGATGGGCAGATTACTCATATGGCCTCGCATCAAGGTTGTTGCGTTTGGAGTTTCAATGGATCTGCAGCGACTATCGCCTGGGACTGAGCCTATCAGAATTAAAAAATTAGATCAAGTTCGATAATCGTATAAAAATATCGCTATTTATCGATATTCGAAACATATTGATTGACATTCGAATCATTATTCTATAATTGGGTACGATATAGATATTAATCCATTCGTTGCCATTTGTTCAGCCCTATCTTTTTCCCGTCACGCCACAGGGAGCCTGAAATGAGCCATGTCCGCATCGCCGCCACACAGATGCAATGTACCGTCAACAAGGAAGAAAACATCGCCAAGGCCGAAAAACTGGTCCGGGAAGCAGCCGCCCAAGGGGCGCAGATCATCCTCCTGCAGGAATTGTTCGAATCCCTCTATTTCTGCCAGGTGGAAAACCCCAAATACTTCGACCTGGCAACTTCGACAGAGGCCAACAGTGCCGTGAATCACTTCTCATCCGTAGCCAAAGAGCTTGAGGTCGTCCTGCCCATCAGTTTTTTCGAAAAGCGGAACCAAGCCTGCTTCAATTCCATCGCCGTCATCGATGCAGACGGATCAGCGATGGGCGTGTACCGCAAAACCCACATTCCGGACGGCCCCGGCTACGAAGAGAAGTTCTACTTCAGTCCGGGGGATACCGGCTTTCTCGTCTGGCAGACCCGCTATGCCCGCATCGGCATCGGCATCTGCTGGGATCAATGGTTTCCGGAAACGGCCCGCTGCCTGGTTCTTCAGGGAGCCGAAATCCTCTTCTACCCCACCGCCATCGGCTCCGAACCCGTCAATCCGGAAAATGACACCCGCAATCACTGGCGGACCTGCATGCAGGGGCACTCCGGCACCAATATGGTGCCAGTGGTGGCCTCCAACCGCACCGGCGTGGAAGCCATCGACAACTCTTCGATTACCTTTTACGGGTCATCGTTTATCACCGACAACAAGGGGGCCCTCGTCAAGCGGATGGATCGAACCACCGAGGGGGTAATCAGTGCCGAATTCGATCTGAAGCAGATGGCAAACGAACGCCAAGCCTGGGGCCTTTTCAGGGATCGGCGACCGGGCCATTACGGGGCGATTTTAACCAGCGACGGCATATCGCACTGAAGGCTTTTATAGTTGCAACCCTATAGCAGGAGCAGTACTACAACCGAAATTCCAACGGAGGAGAAGACGATGAAATTCCAAAAAATGCTTTCATTGGTGTCTGCGTTATTGTTTTGCCTGATGGTCGCCGGACCGGCGTTGGCCGAAAAAACCATCAAAATCGGATGCCCGCTGCCGCTTACAGGACCCTACGCCAGCGACGGTGAGCAGATGAAGATGGCCCTCGAACTGGCGGCGGCTGAGAAAAATGCTGCCGGTGGTGTGCTGGGCCATAAGATCGAACTGAAGTTCGGCGACGTGGGCGGCCTGGAGGCCGAAAAAATCAAGGCCATCGGCGAGCGCCTGATCGGATCGGGCGTCAATGCCATCATTACCGGCTATGATGACGGCGGTGTGGACACCAAAGTCTTCGGCGCTTTCGACATTCCCTATCTGCATGGCAACGCCATGACCCTTTGCACCCAACCCGTTGCGGAAAACATGGACAAATACTGGAATGTCTTCCAGTATATGTACAATGACAAGGCCTACGGGGTCGATGCCGCCAAATATCTCTTCGATACCGGCCAGCAAATGGGCTGGAAGGCTCCCAACAAGAAGATTGCCATCATCAAGGTGGACTACGCCTACAACATCGTGCCGGCAGACGAATTCGCCGCCATCACCGAAAAGGACGGCTACGAAGTAGTCTTCAATGAAACGGTTCCCTTCGGCATGGCCGAATGGGGTCCGATTCTTTCCAAGATCGAGTCCCGGGAACCGGCCTATGTGACCTTCTGGCACCTGGATCCCACCGATGCTGCCCGCTTCATCAAACAATTCTCCGACCATTTCGGTGACGATGGCCTGAACGCAGTGGTTTACATGCAATACACGCCGTCCATTCCCGAGTTTATTCAACTGGCCGGCAAGGCCGCCGAAGGCGTCATCTGGGTTGGAGGCGCCTACGGGTTCGGCGACAAATACGAAAATTACAAAAAACGCTGGATGAAAAAGTTCAAATCCGAACCGGCGGGCCTGTATGCCGAGGCCACCCGCGATGCCTTCGATATATGGGCAGCCGCCGTCGAACAGGCCGGTTGCTACGACTGCTACAAAAAGGTGGCGGAAAACATCCGGTCTATCGAGTACGACGGGTTGTGTGCCAAATACAAATTCGATCCCAGGGACCAATCCATCTACCAGACCGATGAGTACATGCCGCTGGTCTGGTTTCAGATCCAGGATGGCAAGAATGTCAAGATGCGCCCAGCCAAATTCAATGAGGGTAAAGCCTATCGTCTGCCGGCGTGGATCAAATAAGCACGATGATCCTACAGACCAAAGAGATCTCCAAGGTATTCGGCCAGCTGCAGGCCCTGGATCGTGTGAACCTTGAGGTAGAAAATGGCGAGATTTTCGGCATTGCCGGACCCAATGGCGCCGGTAAGTCGACCCTGTTCAACGTCATTGCCGGCACCTTCCCTCCGACGAGTGGAAAGATCGTTTTTGATAGCCGCGACGTTACCTCGCTGAAGGCTCACCGGATCTGCCGGCTGGGCCTGGCCAGGACCTTCCAGGTGCCCCAGACCTTTCCCTCCCTGACGGTGTACGACAATATCCGTGTGGGCGCCACCTTCGGGCGGGGAAAACCGGGTGCGCCTAAAAAACGCATCGAAGAGGCCCTGGATTTTCTGGACCTCAACGCCGTTCGCGACCTGGAAGCCAGCAATCTGGACCTGTACACCACCAAACTGGTCATGATGGCGGCCTGCCTGGCAACCGACTGCCGGCTGCTGATGCTTGACGAACCCCTGGCCGGCCTGGCCATGACGGAGGTCAGCGATTTCATGCGCGTCGTCCGACACATCAACACGGACGGCGGCATCACCATTTTGATGATCGAGCACATCCTGGATTCGCTCATCGATGTTTCCAACCGCATGCTGATCCTTGACAACGGCAGGGTGATCTATACCGGCGATCCCGAAGGAGTCCGCACGGATTCGCGGGTCGTCGAAGTCTATTTGGGCGACGGCGAAGTGATTCTGGAGGAGGAGAGCGGATGACCCGGCACTCTGCAAACGAAGCCATTTTGGATATCCGTGGCCTGGACTGCTTTTATGGAGAACTGCAGGTCCTGCGACAGGCCAGCCTGACGATCCCAAAAGGCGAAGTGGTGGCGCTGTTCGGCCCCAATGGCCATGGCAAATCCACCCTGCTCAAAGCGATCTCCGGGCTCAATCCGCTTCGCGACGGATCAATTTTTTTCGACGGGGCGGACATCACCCGCACGCCCAGTGACCGCATTGTGGAAATGGGGCTGGCCTACATTCCCGAGGCCCGCAATATTTTCACGGAAATGACCGTTCTGGAAAACTTGCGGTTGGGGGCCTACAACCGGCGGGCCCGGCCGAAAGTCGATGAAAATCTCGAACTGGTTTTCTCACTTTTCCAGCGACTGGATGAACGCAAGAACCAGATGGCGGTGACGCTCTCCGGCGGGGAAAGCCGGATGCTGGCGGTGGGGCGCGGGCTGATGAGCGATGCCAAGCTGCTGCTGATCGACGAGCCCTCCATCGGCTTGTCCCCGCTGATGAAAAAAACTGTTTTCGGGGCCATCAACCGCATCAAGAAGACCACGGACATCAGCATACTGGTGGTGGAGCAGGAAGTGGACTATGCGTTGGCCGTGGCCGACCGGATCCTTTTGCTGAAAAAGGGCGAGGTCATCATGGAACGTATGGCAGGCGAGATAAGCAAGGCGGAAATCGAAAAAGGCTACTTTTAAGAGAGGTGTACCATTAAGGAGTTAATCAACGCCCTGGTCAGCGGAACCATTTCGGGGTCTCTGTACGCCTGCATGGCGCTGGGACTGACCATCGTCTACGGCGTAACCCATATCTTCAATTTCGGCCACGGCATTGTGGCCGTATCCGGCGGGTACTTCACCTGGCTTTTCATGCACAAGCTCGGCCTGGGGCTGATCCCGGCCATGGCGGTTGCCATGGCGGTCATGTTCGTCATCGGCCTGATTCTCTACCAGGCCACTTTAAGACCGCTGCTCAAGACCGAGAACTGGGAGTTCTCGGTCATCATCTTTCTGCTGGGCCTGGGGATTTTATGGGAAAATTTACTGCTGCAATTTTTCGGACCGCGGGTCAAGGATATCCCGCGTTTCTTCGACGGACGCTTCAAGCTGGGATTCGTACGCATTAATTACCACGAGATCGCCCTGATTGCCATCGTGATTCTCTTCGTCATCGCCCTCAATTACTTCATCAAGAAAACCTGGTTCGGCCAGGCCATGCGCGCCGTGGCCCAGGACATGGACGGCGCGCGTATTGTGGGAATCAACCTCAAGAAAACCTTCGGCTTCGCCTTTGCCCTGGCAACAGCCGTCACCGGCTTTTCCGGGGTGCTTCTGGCCACCAAGTACTACATGACCCCGCACATCGGTTGGGACTGGATGGTCAAGGGGTTCGTGATCGTGGTGTTCGGTGGCCTGGGCAGCGTTACCGGGGCGATCTGCGCAGCCTTCATCCTGGGACTGGCCGAGGCCGTGATCACTTTGTACCTTGGCCCCATGTGGGTCTGGCCCATCTGGTTTTTCATGTTTCTGATCATCCTGCTGATCCGGCCCCAGGGCCTGATGGGAGGGAGGACCCTATGATGACGCTGAATTGGAAAACCGTTGCCGTCGGTCTGGGGCTTGCGGGCATGGCCGCCTATCCCCTGGTGCATGGCAACATGTACATCATGCACATCATGATTCTCTTTTTCATCTGGTCTGCCGTGGCCTCCAACTGGAACCTGCTGATGGGCGTGGCGGGGATCACCTCCCTGGGCAACATCGGATTTTTAGCCGTGGGCGGCTATGCCTCGGGCATCCTGGCCAAGCAGTTCGGCTGGTCGCCATGGGGCTGCATGATTCTGGGCGGCCTGGCCGCCATGGTGTTGGTCACCCTCCTGGTGGGGCTGCCGGCCCTGCGCCTTTCCGGCATCTACATCGCCCTGCTCTCGTTGATCTTTGCCGACTCTCTGCCCACCATCTTGACCCAGACCCGGGCCATTACCGGCGGCGCCATGGGCCTGCACGACATCCCGCCGTTCTTTGCCGAAATCACGCGGGTGCAGGCCTACTATATCGTCTTCTGCTTTTTTCTACTCATTCATGGCACGGTCTGGTGGATCATCAACTCCTCCACCGGGCTGGCATTTGTGGCCCTGCGGGACAGCAAAGAGTTTGCCACTGCCCTGGGGGTCAGCGAATACCGGGAGAAGATCAAGGTCTTCGCCATGGTCTCGTTCATGACCGGCCTGGCCGGCGGATTCTATGTTCACTACCTGGGAGACATCTCTCCGTCAACCCTGGCCATCGAACCCTTCCTGCTGACCATTGCCATGATGGAACTGGGCGGCATCGGCACCTTCATGGGACCTGTACTGGGGGCTGCCGTCATCGTCTTTGGCAACGAGTTTCTGCGGCTGGCCGGCACCCTGCGCCTGGCCATTCTAGGGGGGCTGATCTGCGCCACGATTCTCTTTTTTCCGGGGGGCATCATCCAGTTGATCGACTGGATCGACCGCAAACTGCCGCGCCGAAAAAAACAGGCCTGACCCATGGGCGGCCGCCTCGTCATCGTCAACGCCAACATCCATACGATGGATAGCCACGACCATCGCTGCCGGTCCTTGGCCATTGAAGGCGGCCGCATCGCAACGTTGGGCGCGGAGGCTGTCGAAGCGTTAGTCGAACAGGGATGGCCCCGAAAGGACCTGGGCGGCAGAACCGTGTTGCCCGGCTTCATCGACAGCCACGAGCACCTGATGCTGACCGGCTCCCAGGAGTCGGCGGTGCATCTGGACAACGCCGGGAACTTCGATGCCATTATCGAGCGCATCGCCGAACGCGCCGGAAAGACCGACAAGGGCCAGTGGGTCTATGGCAGCTTCCTCAACGAGCAGAACCTGGCCGAGAAGGCCATGCCGACGCGCTATGACCTGGATCGGGCCCTGCCGGACCACCCTGTGTTCCTCATGCACGCCACCATCCACATGTGCTCCCTGAACACACGGGCAATGGAAATCGTCAATCCTCCGAACGATCTTGATGGCTTGGATCTCGACAGCGGCGAACCCACTGGGGTGATCCGCGATCCGGGCATTCTCACCTTCGTGCACCCGGCCATGGCTGCCATTGTTTCCGAAGACACCAAAGTCGATTATCTTCTCACCGCCGCCGGCATGGCCCTGAAAAAAGGCATCACCACGGTCCACGCCCTGGATGGCGGGGATCTGGGACCGGGGGATACCCGGATCATCCGGCAGAACCGCCGGCGCCTGCCCCTGCACCTGGTCTGCTATAACCAGTCCATGGATATCGACGAGGTTAAAGCACTCGGACTGCCCCGCATCGGCGGGTGCATCTGCTCGGACGGCGCCTTCGAAGCCCACACGGCGGCCCTTTTCGAACCGTATTCCGACAAACCGGACAATTACGGCGTCCTGACCTACTCCCAGGAAATTATGGATGCCTTCATCCTGGCGGCCCACCGTGAGGGCCTCCAGATCTCCGTGCACTGCGAGTCGGAACGCTCCATCGAGCAAGTGCTGTGGGCTCTGGAAAAGGCGCTGCGGGCCTTTCCCCGTGAGGACCACCGCCACCGCATCGAGCACCTGGAACTGCCCACATTCAACCAGATCGAACGCATGGCCGCCGCCGGCATCATGGCTGCCATGCAGCCGGCCTTCCTCCCCGCCTTCATCGGGCAGGAGGATATGGGTCTCTATGAAACGCTGCTGGGCAAAGCCCGTCTCCAGCGTGTCCACCCCTATCGTACCATCCTGGACGCAGGCATCCCCATCAGCGGCGGATCGGACAGTCCGGTCACCCCTTATGACCCACTCATAGGAATCCAGGCCGCAGTCACCCACCCCAACCCGGTCCAGCGGGTGAGCATCCGCGAAGCCATCGCCATGTTTACCGCAACTGCAGCCTGGAGCGCTTTCGAAGAGGATGTAAAAGGGACTCTGGAGCCAGGCAAACTGGCCGATTTGGTTGTCCTGGAGGAAGATCCCTTTACGGTGCCGACTGAAAAAATAAAGGATATCGGGATCCATTCCGTTTGCGTGGAGGGAAGCTGGCTTTCTGCGGCAGGGGCACCCGCGGACAGTTGCGGAGACACCCCATGTTGAACCTGCGGGCAGCCTTTCCCATTCCGGCGATTCTTTTGGGGATTCTTCTCAGTTCTTTTTCCGCGCATGCCTGGGAATGCGGCGACGGCCGTATTCCCTTCATCCATAAACCGTCGGATTACTATGGTTCAGGGGAGTACTTCACAACCTGTCCGCAGAGCGATACACGGATTCGCTGCTACCATTATCACCGTCACTGGGTGTGCCAGAAAAACGAAGCTTTTTACTGGGATCGAAACTTGGAATCGGCTGCCCGCACGGCCTGCGAATGCCCGCTGCCGGAAGGCGTTGCCCCGGCATCTCCGGCCATTTCCCAAGAGCCGAAGCGCCGGTTCCATGACGTACCGGCGGAATAACCGTGATTAAATCGTGACGACCATGAAAAAAGACGCCATCGAAGCCATCATATCCCAGGCCAGTGTCTGCCGGTTGGCCCTCCTCGACGGGGACGCCCCAACCATCGTGCCACTCTGTTTCGGCTACAGAGACGGCGTCCTCTATTTCCACGGCGCTTTGAAGAGCAAAAAGTATGAATTGATCCGAAAGCATCCCCGGGTCTGCTTCGAGTTCGATATCCTGGCCGGAGTGATTCCGGCGCCGGAGCCCTGCGATTGGGACATGCGGTATCGTAGCGTAGTGGGATACGGGGAAGCTTCCATGGTTGAAAACAAGGGAGAAAAGCAACAGGCCCTATCGATTATTACAGGGCAATATACGAAACAGCCAATAACCATCTCAGAAGACAGGGTCAAATCGACAGCTGTGTTCAAGGTTATCATCGCTTCCATGACCGGTAAACAATCGGGAGTCGATCCGAATTAGATTTCGTCACTTTCGCAATTTACTAATTTTAAAGCAGATCTGCAAAAGTTGCTTAAAAGCCCATTTTCTTCAACTTCAGCATTGATCTATGAATATTCAACACTACCATTTAGAATAATGGAGGGGCTCTGTGACGACACGGCTTGAAAATCTTTCCTACCCTGAAGTGGAGGCCTACTTGAGTGGAAAGGACACCATTCTCGTTCCGGTGGGCTCGATGGAACAGCACAGTCCCTTCGGGTTGATGGGGACCGATTTTATCACCGCCGAAGCCATTGCCTGCAAGGAGGCTGATACAATGGGCATACTCGTATGCCCCACCCTGAATTACGGGGTTTCTTCCCACCACATGGCGTTTCCCGGCACGGTGAGCCTCAAACCCGCCACCCTCATCGCCCTTGTGGAGGATGTCGCCACCTCGCTTCTGGCACACGGTTTTCGGCGCATCCTGTTCATCAACGGGCACGGGGGAAATGTCCACGCCATCGGAGTGGCCGCCCAAAACCTGAAACTCGGCGGCGCCAAGGGGATAGTCGATGTGATCTCCTGGTACGAACTGGAGGAGGTGAGACGGTTGGGTCGGTTGTTTCCGGCGAGATCAACCAGTTAATTGTCGAGGTCATTAATCATCGTAAATATCCAATTCCGGATAATATTTTTCAGCGCATTCTTTGCAGATGCCGTGACTGAACTCCGCTTCCGAGCGTTTGTCGATATAACTTTCAATTTCAGTCCAATATCCTTCGTCATCGCGAATTTTTTTACAGTGTGAACAAATAGGAAGCAGGCCGCTTAATTGCCTTACTTTTTTCAAGGCATTTTTTAGCTGATGGATAATTTTCTCTCGCTCTTCTTCAAGATTTTTTCTTCCTGTAATGTCGGTTAAATTGACAACCATTCCTTTGGGGTTTCCGCCGGAATCTTTGACAAGGGCGGCACTTATATAAACATTCATAAGCGCCCCTTTTTTTGTCAACCGTTTGCTTTCAATCCGAACTGGCTTTCCTTGTTCGTAGAGTTCCTTTATTTTAGTACGGATTAAATCTTGCTGATCATCCGGGACAAAAGGGATGCGCTGGTCCCTCAGTTCATCCAGGGACCATCCAAAGGTCTGAATAAATGATGGATTTAAATATTTAGGAAATCCCTGGGTGTCATACAACACAACAGGATCAGGAATCGTTTCCAGCATAGTGCTGAATTTTTCTTCGCTTTCATTCAACGCCTGCACCGCCTGGGAGGTCTGGATTACCTGGGCGGTGGTTCCCGCTAAACTTTCAAGCTGAGCGTCTTCCCCGCAGGAAATTGCCTGTTTGCTGAATAATGCCAGAACACCATGAACTCTACCCGAAGCTGAAAGAAGCCTATAACCTGCAAAGGAAACCAAACCGATCTTTAGAGCCCATTCATGATCGTGCACACGCGGATCATTTACGACATCATTTGACAGCAGTTTCGGTTCGCCCCCTGCGGCAATCCTTCCGATCTTGTAGCAACCCAAAGGCACTCGCCGGTGTCCACCGTCAATATGGGTGTAACGGCCGGAACTGGCGAAAAGATGGAGGCATTCTTCGCGGTGGCGGCAGACCGATGAGCCCTCTCTTACGATAGCATGCAGGCATTCGGAATCACATAAATCTCCGGGTTTAATCATCCATATTCGAGCAAAGTCCGCTTTGAAGATCTTAACGACTCCATCGGTTATGAGTCTGAGTTTTTCGTTAAGGCTGCCGGAGCTAAGCAGTGTTTCATTTAAACGATTCAAACGCTCTATCCGTTCCGTAGTCCGTTTGCGCTCTGAGATATCTCTAATAATGCCACATAGTATTTGTCGATTCCCCGATTTGAATGACCCAACTGATATTTCTACGGGGAATACGGTCCCATTTTTTTTCCTGTGAAAACGGATTGGAATGTTCGTTATTTCTTCTGAAATAGTCCGCCGAATAGAAGACCGGGATTCTTCAGGCTCAGCTGTAATATCTAATAGCGTTAACCCGAGGAATTCTTCTTTTGTGTAACCGTAGAGGTCCAATGCAGCTTCGTTTACATCTATAAACCTTTTCGTCTCAGCATCGAAAACCAGAATGGCATCAGTCACGGTATTGAAAAGTCTGCGATATCTTTCTTCACTCTCTCGTGGGACCTTTTCCGCCTGCTCGGTTTGTTTGTACTGAGATTCGGCTTGTTCTAATTCCTGAATCCGTTTTTCTAATTGTTCATATGTTGGCTCTAAAGACATTGTGATGGCCTGTGCACTATTTTACGAAAATTTAAGGTTGGGGATTCTACATTAAGGGCTCGCGCAATAATTAGTTTCATTTTTAATTCGCCCTTACATCCCGCACGGCTACGTTGTGAAAACATGGAATATAGCATTTCGGCCGGTCCGACTTTGTGCCAAGGCATTATTAAAGGGAATGCCGAATACGATCTGCATGTCCACATTCAACCGTTGAGCCAGAAGATCCACGCAATCCGATGCCCTGCCATTGAATCTGTATATTAACGCTTTTATTGGCCACGGTATATAGCCCTCTCAAATCAACTATACGCCATTATCCGTGAACCGTCAGATGTTTCAGGGTCGAGACTGTTTTCAAAATCTCCTATTGGTCAAAATACTATCAAGTTCGTGAGCGTAATTATAGGTGGGGTGAATAGGAGCGAGTCGAACTCAAGTATCCATTATATCACCTACTGTTAAGGAAGCAAGATGTTGGGGGCGAATAAATCCCTGCCATTTATGGATAGTGCTCATCCATAAATGGTATTTTGGGGCAATCTTTCGTAGGTGGACAAGTATCGGCGTTGCGCCGTTGTTTAAATCTTTGAATTAGCAAGTTGTTGCTCCCGAATAAATCTGTCCCCTGTCTTGATTTCACCCAAAACCCTCATTTCTGGACGAACACAATCTTACTTCCGATGTGGCTATTTTCAAAATAGAGGCGATATACACCCGTATCATAAACAATGAGGTATCGGGCTTGAATTGTAGTGGTGAAAACGATATTGATGATATCCTCATCAGACGCCGCTTTGCCGGGGATGGAATCGAGGCTGGAAAAGAAACCTTTCAGAAAAATGGAGGAAAATCTGTGACCACACTGCTGGAAAACCTGTCATACCCTGAAGTGGATGCTTACCTGGAAAAAAAGGATCTTGTCCTGGTACCCATCGGTTCCGTGGAGCAGCACAGTCCCTTCGGGTTGATGGGGACCGATTTTATTACCGCCGAAATCATTTCCTGCAAGGTGGCTGATGCAATGGGCATCCTCGTCTGCCCCACCCTGAATTACGGGGTTTCTTCCCACCACATGGCGTTTCCCGGCACGGTGAGCCTCAAACCCGCCACCCTCATCGCCCTTGTGGAGGATGTCGCCACCTCGCTTCTGGCACACGGTTTTCGGCGCATCCTGTTCATCAACGGGCACGGGGGAAATGTCCACGCCATCGGAGTGGCCGCCCAAAACCTGAAACTCGGCGGCGCCAAGGGGATAGTCGATGTGATCTCCTGGTACGAACTGGAGGAGGTGAGGCGGTTTTGCAAAGAGCAGTTCGGCGGGCAGGAGGGGCATCATGCGACACCCGGAGAGGTTTCCATCACCCGGCATGTCAGGCCCGATGCCTTTGCATCCAAGCCCACAGGCGAACAGGCGGTTGCCCATCCCGATTATTACTGGCCGCTGACGGCCGGTGAAATGCAGGCGGTTTTTCCGGACGGTCGGATGGAATCCGCCCCGTGGCTGGCAACGGGGGATCTCGGCCGGGAGATCATCGAAATCGCCTCGGCTGCCATTGGGGAAAGGGTTTCGGAGATTCTGAAACTGGAAGTTTTATGAAAAGGCCATGGGCCATGACCCTCGGGTGCTATTTCCTGGAAACCCTCTTTTGAGGATATCGTCCCGAAAGGGAAAGGGTGTTTGCAACAGGAGCATGCATCCGGACCGATCAGCAGCGCATACCGTTCTTCTATAAGCCGATTCCGGCTAAAAAGGCATCCCGATACAATTTGTTACAAATCGTTACCCGCCTGAAAAGGTTTTTGTGATCTTTCCCGTATAATACCAACAATTTAAAAATATTTTGTTGACAAAAATTCATCTTCAGAATATTTAGTTTGTCTAAATATTATTAAAGCTAAAATTTAATTATTAAAAATTTTAGGCCAACGTTTGTTTAAGGGTGACCAATCGATGAGCAGCGATGAGACACTGGCACGTGCGCGGGTGATATTCACTTCCGGAAGAAAAATCCGGGATCACATTTCCAGACTGCACAATGACCATTTTGCGGCAAGGGGCAAAGGAGACACATTCAGGGGGCTCTCCCTGGATCAGATCAACGCCATCCACGCCGTTCGGATGCACAAAGAGGTTTACATGACCGAGCTTTCCGCTTTCCTGGACGTTTCCCCGCCTTCGGCTTCGGCCATGGTGGACCGTTTGGTGGACAAGGGGATCCTGGCGCGCAAACATTGCGTCAAAGACCGCCGCAAGGTGATGGTGAGCATTTCACCCTCGGTGGAGAAGGATATCGAAGAGGTGGAAAAAGCCCTGTTGGGTTCCTTTATGGATCTTGTCAGAAAAATCGGGCCGGAAACCAGCCGCAAATGGTGCGAGGTCATGGAACAGATCGTGACCAAATTGAAGTTGTAATCAGACAAATTCGTAAGACGAGGTAAACCGAAATGGAAAATCCGGAAAAGAAAAAATCATCGAAACCCATCGCCAATATCGCCACCCGCGTGGTCGTCTGCTTCATCATCATCGGGGTGGGGGTGATGGGAATGACAAAACTTGCCAGCCTGAAAAAACCCCCGGCGGAAGCCGTTAAAAAGGAGCAGGCGTTGCGTGTGCAGGTGGTAGAGGCCGTGCCCATGGATGTGCAGACCGTCATCTCCGGCTATGGAGAAGCCAAGGTCCTGAATACGGTTTTCATTGCGTCTGAAACCGCCGGTAAAGTGATGGAAGTGCACCCGCGGCTGGAGACGGGAGAGGTGGTGAAGAAAGGAGAACTCCTTTTCAAAATCGATTCCCGGGATTATGCCGCATCGCTGAAGGATGCCAGGGCTTCCGTGGCGCAATGGGAGAACACCATTCTGCGATTGAAAAAACAGTTTGCCATCGATGTGGAACGCCGGGAAACTATTTTCCGCAACAAAGTATTGGCGGAAGAGGAGTTTGAGCGGACACGGCGTCTGCTGGAAACCGATGAGGTCGGCACCCGGTCGGGTGTGGATCGGGCGGAGCAGGCCTACAACGCGGCCAAGGACCAGGCTGACCAGATGGCCCAGGCCATCGCCCTCTATCCCATCCGGATCAAAGAGGCTGAGAGCACCCTGGCTTCCACAAGGGCCCGGGCGGAAATGGCGGCGGTTCACCTCAAGCGCTGCCAGGTCAGGGCGCCTTTTACCGGTCGTATCGCCGCTGTGTCCCTTGAGGCGGGGCAGTATGTGACGCCCGGCCAAAGAGTGGTGACCCTTGCGGATGATACGCTGCTCGAGATCCAGGTGCCCCTGGACAGCCGGGATGCCCGAAAGTGGCTCCGGTTTAACGGTCATGGGGAAGCCGGCGATTCCGCCTGGTTTTCAGGGCTTCGCCAGGTCCCGTGTGAGATTGAGTGGACCGAAGGGGAGAAGGGGCAGACATGGACTGGTCGTTTGCACCGGGTGGTCAAATTCGAGCAAAAGACAAGGACGCTCACCGTAGCCGTCCGTATCGATGCCGCTTCGGCCATTGCCGGGGAGGGTAAAGCGCTGCCCCTGGTGGAAGGGATGTTCTGCCGGGTTGGGATACCCGGAAGGGTGATTGAGGATGTGTTCAAGCTGCCCCGCTGGGCAGTGAGTTTCAAGAACACGATTTTCATTGCCGACAGCGAGGGCCGATTGAAGACCGTTCCGGTCGAAACGGCACGAGCGGAAGGTGAATTTGTATACATAGACAAGGGGATCACCGAAGGAGATCTGGTGATAGTCACGCGGCTCATCGATCCTTTGGAAAATTCACTTCTGGAGATCCAACGCACGGAAAAAGGGGAAAAGGAAGACAACTCATGAAACGCGTCATGGCTGCCTTTGCGCAGAATACGGTCTTTGCCAATATCGTCCTGGTGCTGATTTTCCTGGCCGGCGGGATTGCCACCATGTCCATGGTCCGGGAGAACTTCCCTGAATTTTCCCTTGATATGATCTATATCACCGTGGCTTATCCGGGTGCCGATCCGGAAGAGGTGGAAGAGGGGATCAGCCGAAAACTGGAAGAAGCGCTGGAGGATGTGGAGGGCTTAAAGCAGTACACCACCTATTCTAACGAGAACGTCGGTTCCGTTTGGATCGAAGTCAAGGAGAATTTCGACGTCAAAGAAGCGCTGGACGATGTCAAAACCAAGGTGGACGCCATCTCCACATTTCCGGCGGATGCCGAAAAACCGGTGGTCACAGAGATGTCCATCAACGACCCGGTTCTTTTCGTTTATCTTTCCGGAGACATGTCAGAGCGCCGCATCAAGGAGTGGTCGGAAAGGATAAAGGACGAGATTCAGTTGCTGCCCGAGGTCTCCCAGGTGGATATTTTCGGGTCCAGGGCGTATGAGATCAACATCGAGATCTCGGAACAGCGGCTACGGGAATACGGTTTAACCTTCAGCGATGTGTCCAATGCTGTCCGCCGCAGCAGTTTGAACATGGCCGGCGGCACCATTCGCACCCTAGGAGAGGAGATCCGGGTACGTACCGTGGGCCGGAAATATACCGGTGAGGAGATGGCCTCCATTGTCGTTCTGGCCAGACCCACCGGGGAAGTGATCACATTGGATCGCCTGGCGTCAATCCGTGACGGGTTTACAGAAGACCCCATCAAGGCGCGAATCAACGGAGAGGCTTCGGCGCTGATTATCGTCAAAAAAACAAAAGAGGAGGACGCCCTCAAGATATCGAAAGCGGTCAATGCCTACCTTGCTGATAAAAGGTCCCAATTGCCCGATGGCACCAATCTGCAAATGTTGTACGATAATACCGACATGCTGCAATCGCGTATCGATCTGCTGGTCAGAAACGGCCGCACCGGGCTGATCATTGTGTTCGTGACCCTGTGGCTCTTTCTGAATGCCCGATTGTCCTTCTGGGGGGGGATGGGCATTCCCATCTCCATCGCAGGTGCCATGGCCATTCTGTGGGCCATCGGGGGCACTATCAACATGATCTCCCTGTTCGGCCTGATTATGGTGCTGGGAATCGTCGTGGACGATGCCATCGTCGTCGGTGAGGCAATTTATGTTCACCGCCAGATGGGAAAACCACCGATAAAGGCCGCGGTGGACGGCATCGGGGAGGTGGGTCTACCTGTGGTGGCAGCCGTGGTGACCTCCATCGTGGCGTTTATGCCCCTGGCCTATGTCGGCGGGATTATGGGGAAGTTTATCTCCATCCTGCCGAAAGTGGTTATCGCCTGCCTGGCGGTTTCCCTGGTGGAATGCCTCATACTGCTGCCGGCCCATCTGGGCGATCTGCCGGACCCCAACCGTTCGTCCAAACAATTGAATCCCCTGTCGCGGATCCTGGATTTCGTTCATCGGACCACCAGCAGGGGTCTGGAGTGGTTCGCGGCCCGGATCTACACCCCGCTGCTCAGCCGGGCCCTCAATTACCGTTATGTCTCGTTTTCCATCGCCATCTGCGTCCTGCTACTGACGTTCGGCCTGCTCCGGGGGGGCATCTTGAAATTTGAAGTCTTTCCCGAAGTGGACGGGTTTGTGATCAACGGCAACATCGAATTTCCCCAGGGGACCCCGCCGGAGGTAACGGAAAGGGCGGTGATGCAGGTGGAGTCAGCTCTGATCCGAATGGCTGAAAAAACGACGACCCGTTCCGGAGCCCCTCTTTTGAGGGACCGCATTTCATTGGTGGGCCAGTCGTTAGAGGATTTCGGCCCGTCCGGCCCCCATGTCGGCAGCGTCCAGGCCATATTGCTGGAATCGGAAGATAGGGGTCTTCACACCAAGGATCTGATGGTGGCGTGGGAAAAGGAGGTGGGTCCCATTGCGGGTGTCAAATCCCTCACCTTTGCCGGTGCGTCCCACGGACCGCCGGGGGATCCCATCGAGGTATGGATTCAGGGACATGAGATGGAGCAGATTATCGAGGCGTCGGAGGAGTTGATGGGCCGGCTGCGCCGCTTTGACGGGGTGTATCAGATCCGTTCCGATTTCTCCAAGGGGAAAAACGAGATGCGTCTCTCCCTGAAACCGGAAGCCCGGACCCTTGGGCTCACCGTGGATGACCTGGCCCGGCAGGTATACACCGGGTACTATGGAAATGAGGCGTTGCGGTTGCAGAGAGGACGCGACGATATCCGGGTGAAAGTCCGGTACACGGCCGACGAGCGCAGCCGCCTCTCCAACCTGGAAAACATCCGGATCCGGACCCAGAGCGGTCTTGAGATCCCGCTCACTTCGGTGGCCGATATCTCTTTTGCGCCGGGATATTCCACCATCCGGCGCACCAACGGGATGCGCCGCGTGACGGTCAAGGCCGGTGTGGACACCAACAAGGCCAATGCCAATGAGATTTATGCGGAACTCTCATCGGAATTTTTTCCCGGACTCGAACAAAAATACCCCGGGCTCTACCTATCGCTCCAGGGAGAAAAGAAGAAGATGAAGGAATCCTTCGACAGCCTTCAGGTGGGCTTTCCCCTGGCGCTTATGGGGATCTTTATCATCATCTCCACCATGTTCAGATCCTACATGCAGACCCTGGTGATCATGTTCACCGTTCCCTTCGGCATCATCGGGGCGGTAGCCGGGCATCTGGCGATGAATTTCGATCTTTCCATGATGAGCATTTTCGGTATGGTGGCCCTTACCGGGGTGGTGGTGAATGATGCCATTGTGCTCATCGAACGGATCAACGAGAATATCGCCGAAGGGATGGATTTTTTCGGTGCCATCATCAAGGGGGGCGAACGGCGTTTCAGGGCGATTGTCCTGACCACCATCAGTACGGTGGGCGGATTGACGCCGCTCATCATGGAAACGGATCTCCAGGCGCGGTTTTTGATACCCATGGCGCTTTCCATCGCCGCCGGCGTTTTGTTTGCGACGGTTTTGACCCTGGTTTTGATTCCCAGCCTGCTGACCATCCTGAATGATCTGAGGCTGGTGGCTCATCGCCTCAACAAAGGGGTGTGGCCGAAACGGGTGGCGGTGGAACCGGCCCGGAATCGACACGTCGATCCATTGGTTCACCCGGCGGGACATTCAGAGACGGCCGC
>CAZWAE010000013.1:0-1777 GCA_964631805.1 uncultured Desulfobacteraceae bacterium
CCGTTCAGGAAAAATCCCACCATCAGCCCGAGTCCGTAGGTGACGGCATTGTTCACCGCCTGGCTCGTGGTCTTTGAACGGTCCGGGGAAAGCTGGTCGATGTAGAGGATGCTTGCCATGTGAAAAGTACCATAGGTAACGGCATGCAAGACCTGGGTCATCATGATGCCCGCAGGGGAAGTGACAAAATAGAGGGCAGCCCATCGCGCTGCCGCCACGAGGAAAGAGATGAACAGCACGCGATCGACGGAAAATCGCCTAAAGAGCGCTTCCGATCGGATCATCACCAGGATTTCGGCGGTGGATGC
Source organism: uncultured Desulfobacteraceae bacterium (assembly GCA_964631805.1). Taxonomy (GTDB): domain Bacteria; phylum Desulfobacterota; class Desulfobacteria; order Desulfobacterales; family CAZWAE01; genus CAZWAE01. The sequence continues at coordinate 309 of CAZWAE010000013.1, forward strand.
CATGGCCCAGGTCAGCCCGATAAATGTTTTGCCATACCCGAGTGCCTCCAGGTGTATGGAAAAAAAGCCGTAATAGGTGCCATGGCTCACCAGCATGAGAAATGCACAGAACAGAAAAACACCCCCCCGGGCATTCCACAATGCCCCTTTCTGTGCCGGGGATAGTTCCTTTTTTACCCTTTTAGCAGCGGGGATCTTCGTTGAAAAGGCGGTCATCAGGATCGATCCGGCCAGCACCGATCCTATCAGGATGCGAATGGAGAAGAGATCGATGGCCCAACCCAGGATGACGACGATTCCGATGAAACTGATGGAGCCCCACGCCCGGACCCTGCCGTAGCCTGTTTTGGCCGTGCCCAGGGATTCCATGGTGAAGGTTTCCAGAAAGGAGATCAACGGGGCGTAAAAAGCGCCATAGACGATGGTGATGAAAAACATGAGCCTGAAATCGATGGTAAAAAGATAGAAGGTCCAGATCGTCGAACTGGCGATGTGGCAGAAGATATAGATGCTTTTGCGGCTTCGGAAGCGATCCGCCAGCCAACCCCACAGCGGTGGAAAAATCACCAGCACCACGGACCGGACAGCGGAAAGCGCGCCGATCTGGAAACCGGTGAATCCGATATGATGGCAGTATAGATTGAAATAGGGGAGAAACATGCCCAGTACCCCGAAATACAGAAAGTACTGGGCACCGATAATGGTGGTGGCCGGTCGGGCGGTGGAATTATTCAACGTTTACGGTGACTTGTCTTGGCTTTTCTTCCTCAGGTCCGGGGACCTCGACGGTCAGCACCCCCTCTTTGAACCGCGCCTTTATTCTGTCGGGGGATACCGTCGATTTCAATGAAAAGGAACGCATGAACGTGCCGAAACATCTTTCCCTTCGATAATACCTAGCTTCGTTGACGTTTTCACCCGTATGCCGCTCTCCGCTCAGGGAGAGGATGTTGTTCTTGACCTCAACGGCAACGTCCTCCTTGCGAACGCCTGGCAGATCCGCTTTTATGACAATTCCTTCATCCGATTCGTAGATATCGACAACCGGCCTCCAGGCGCATACCGAAAGGTCTTCATCCTTTCCCTCCATGGGGAATGTTTCCTCGAACATGCGATTTATCCTGTCCTGCAGTGCGTTGACGTTTTTGAATGGATCCCATCTGACCACCGGCATGACGCCACCTCCCTGGTGAAACGGGTAAAATGCTGGAATTCACCCCAAGATTGTCTTTTCGCCCGGTCCCCTTCTCATGGCCTGGATTTGCCGCAGCATCCTATGAAATTCCAATTTTGGAGTGACGACGGATTATCTCTTTTTTCCCCTGAATTTAATCACACCCGTCATGATGTCAAGAGATGACAGTCTGTTACCGTATGTCGAGGGTTGTCCCCATGCGGTGGGATTTATATCGGACGAAACAATGGTCTGGCAAGCCATCTTTGCTTTACAAGTCGGGTCCTTGGTGATA
>CAZWAE010000013.1:1877-5623 GCA_964631805.1 uncultured Desulfobacteraceae bacterium
TCCGGGATAAATCGGTACGCAACCCATCAACTGGTTCGAAAGGCAGGAGCCGATAATGGATTATATTAAAATTCGTTTCAGCAATGAGCTCAGCTCCCTGGGTTCAAAATTTGACAAGGCGATGGAGGATATTTTCCGTCCCAGACCGGTGAGCCCCATGTTTTCCTCCTACGGGCGTACTTGGTCGCCGCAGATGGATATCTATGAAACCGACGAGGAGGTCATCCTCAGGGCTGAAATTGCCGGTGTGGAGAAAGATGATCTTGAGGTTGAGATCAACAGCCGGGCCATCAGGATATCCGGCAGCCGGAAGGAGCTTCCTTCGGGCCCCAATTCGGCCTACCGTCTTGCCGAAATTCAATACGGCAAGTTTGAACGTGTTCTTTACCTGCCATCACCCATCGATACGGAGGTGGTCTCATCCGTCTATACCGACGGTTTTCTCCAAATTCGATTGGCCAAACTACCCAAAGACAGAACCTACAAAGTACCTATTTCAGACGGGTAGAGGTTCCATTGCATGGTGTGAGAAATCTGCTTTAGATTTACAACTCCCAGAAAGAGCTTGCTGGAGGCAACGATGACCGAACAGATCGAAGCGACTGAAAAAAGCGCCGATAATATTCCCGAAACGCTCCCTATTCTACCGCTTTACGAGGCGGCCCTTTTCCCCAAAATGGTCCTGCCGTTGGTGATCATGGAAGGTGAGTCCGTTAAACTGGTTGATAATGCCATGGCCAAGGATCGGATCGTCGGGCTTTTGGTGGCGGACACGCAGAAAAAGAAAATGTCCGAGATCCGGGAAAATCTGGCTGGAGTGGGCACCAGTGCGATGATACTGAAAATGGCAAAGACCGATGACAGCAAAGCGCAACTGCTGGTCCAGGGGATCAGCCGGTTTTCTGTCGAAGAGTTCGTGGAGGGGGAACCCTACCTCCAGGCACGGGTGAGCCATATCAAAGAGGATGAGGCCAAAGACACGGAGATCGAGGCCATGATGGCCAATATCCTGGGCCTTTTCATACGAATCGTTGAATTTTCACCGGGGTTGCCCCAAGAGATCGGGCAGATGGCAAAATCCATTAAAGAACCCGGTGTGATGGCCGACATGGTGGCCTCCACCATCAACTCCACCACGGCGGAAAAGCAAAAAGTGCTGGAAACCATGAATATTAAAAAACGGTTGAAGATGGTGATCCAGCTGGCCAAGCATCAGGTGCAGGTCCTTGAACTGGGCAACAAGATCCAGACCCAGGTCAAAGGCGACATGGATAAATCGCAACGGGAGTATTATCTCCGGCAGCAGCTCAAGGCGATCAAAGAGGAACTGGGCGAAAAGGATGAAGCACCCGTCGAGGTCGACGAGTACAAGGCCAAAATCATGGAGAAGAACCTGCCGCCCGAGGCTCTGAAGGAGGCGGAGAGAGAGTTGGATCGCCTGGGCAAGATGCATCCTTCCTCCGCCGAATACACCGTTGCCTCTACCTATCTGGACTGGATCACTGCCCTGCCGTGGCACGACAGCACCGAGGAAAACCTGGACATTAAAAAAGCGAAAAAATTGCTGGATGAAGATCATTTCGGCCTTGAAAAACCCAAAAAACGGGTGGTGGAATACCTTGCCGTCCGGAAGTTGAAACCGGAATCCAAGGGACCCATTCTCTGTTTTGCCGGCCCCCCCGGAACCGGAAAGACCTCCCTCGGGCGCTCCATTGCGCGGGCCTTGGGACGTCAGTTCCATCGCATCTCTCTTGGCGGTGTCCGGGATGAGGCGGAGATTCGCGGTCATCGGAGAACCTACGTGGGGGCGCTGCCCGGTCGCATCATCCAGGGAATCCGGCGCGCCGAGAGCAACAATCCGGTGTTCATGCTTGATGAGATCGACAAAGTCGGCAGCGATTTCAGGGGGGATCCCTCATCGGCCCTGCTCGAAGTTCTCGACCCGGAACAGAATTTTTCCTTTTCCGATCATTACCTGGATGTCCCCTTCGACCTGTCCAAGGTGATGTTCATCACCACGGCGAACGTCCTGGACACCATTCCGCCCGCCTTGAGGGACAGAATGGAGGTGTTGCAGCTGTTGGGGTACACTTTGGATGAAAAGATCAAAATCGCCAATCGTTACCTGATTCCCAGGCAGCGGAAGGCCCACGGGATCAATGCCCAGCAGATATCTTTCACCAAAGGGGCGGTCAAACTTATCATTTCCGGATATACGAGGGAGGCCGGACTCAGGAATCTGGAAAGAGAGATCGCCAACGTCTGCCGGGGAGTTGCCACCAAAATCGCCATCGGGGAAGTCGAATCGGTGGTGATCAAAGTGGGCGGCGTTCCCAAATACCTGGGGCCGATACGGATCACTTCGGAAGCGAAAGCCCGTATTACCACACCGGGAGTTGTGATGGGACTGGCCTGGACCCCCACCGGCGGGGACCTGCTCTTTATCGAAGCCACCGCCATGAAGGGGAAAAAGGGGCTGACCCTTACCGGGCAGTTGGGGGATGTCATGAAGGAATCCGCCATGGCCGCCCTGAGCTTTATCCGTGCCAATGAGAAGAAACTCAAAATCCCCGACGGGTTTTTTGAAAACCACGACCTTCACATCCATGTCCCCGCAGGGGCTATCCCCAAAGACGGCCCCTCCGCCGGCGTTACCATGCTGACGGCGTTGACCTCCCTTGTTACCGGCAGGACGGTGAGAAAGGATTTGGCCATGACCGGAGAGATCACATTAAGGGGCCAGGTGCTGCCGGTCGGCGGGGTCAAGGATAAGGTGCTGGCGGCCCACAGGGCCGGAATCAAGGCGTTGATTCTCCCGAAGTGGAACGAAAGAGACCTCGAAGATATCCCGAAAAAGATTACAAAGGAGATCGATTTCAATTTTGTCGATAAGATGATGGATGTGGTGAAAATCGCCATCCCCGAATAAAGGGGTCCCGGCATCGTCTGTCATCCAATGAGTTCCCGATGGTGTATAAAATCGAAAAACCACCCGGCTCTATACGGTACATTGCTGTATTCTTCATCTGCCTGATGTTGTTGATTCACGGTTGTGCCCGTGTCACACCGGTGCGGAGCCCTGCTCCCGCCAAGCCTCCCCCCACTTCGCACTCGCAGCCAAAGCCCTATTATGTAATGGGGAAATGGTACCAGCCCATCTCCGATGCGGGTGGTTTCGTGCAGCATGGAAAAGCATCATGGTACGGCAAAAAGTTTCACGGCCGGAAAACATCCAACGGTGAAACCTACAACATGTACGGGGTATCGGCCGCCCACAAGACCCTTCCCATGAACACCTGGGTCCGGGTGACCAATCTCGAGAACAACCGGGAACTGGATGTTCGCGTTAATGACCGGGGTCCTTTTGTTACCGGTCGGATTATCGATCTTTCCTACGGGGCCGCCCAAAAGCTGGGCGTCGTGGGGCCTGGCACCGCCGAAGTGCAGGTCGTTGCCCTGGGCCGGGCGGCAGCCAGGAAGTCGGGAGCCGGCAATCGACCCACGTATGCGCCGGTGAATTATCAGATGGGTAATTTCACTTTTCAAGTGGGTGCCTTCAGGGATCGCGGCAATGCGGAGAAACTCAAAAAGAGGTTGGCATTGAAATACAAAAATGCCCACATCATCGCCATGGACAGGGGGGATGGGGTTCTGTACAAGGTACGTGTAGGCCAGTTTTCAACACTTGTACAGGCGGAATCCGGCCGGCAACTTCTGACGGCGGACGGATTCGGCAACCCGTTTAT
>CAZWAE010000013.1:5723-6870 GCA_964631805.1 uncultured Desulfobacteraceae bacterium
GGAGTTTGAATTCCTGCCCGGCAGTATCGAAGCGATCCGCCGGCTCCATTTGGCGGCCCGGCCCGTCATTGTGATCACCAACCAATCCGCTATCAATCGTGAGCTGACCTCCCAAAAGGAGGTGAAGCACATCCATGCCATGATGCAGGAGACGATCCGAAAGAGGGGCGGACAGATTCTTGATATCTTTTTTTGTCCCCATCACCCGGAAGAGGCGTGTGCCTGCCGGAAACCGAAACCGGGTCTCATCCATTTTGCAAGGGAGAAATATCAAATCGCCCTTGCCGATGCGGTGATGATCGGTGACAGTGCAAAAGACGTGGAGTGCGCCCGGAATGCGGGATGCGGCCGGTCCATTCTCGTCCGTACCGGCAACGGCGTTCAGGCCGAATCGGTTCTTGCCGAAAAGGGGATTTTCCCGGACAAGGTGGCCGGAAACCTCCTGGATGCCGTCAACTGGCTCCTTTCCGAATGACCATGGGCAAGCGGACCAGATCTGAAAAAAGACCTTTTCCGGGACGTAAAACCAGCCTGCTGTCTGCTGTGGTGGCGGATGCGCGCGGGGAGATCTTTGAACTTGAGGGATATGCCGCCGTGGGGATGGCCGGCAATATGCAAATTCCGATGTCCGTCGATACCACTGTGGAGATGCCCTATGGCGGAGAATTGATGTACCTGCCCGACCGGATTCCCATCCTGTACCATATCAAGTCCGGCAGATTCGGCGTGATCCCTGAAAATCCCTATGCGCCCGGAGAACCGATTTTCCCCGTTGCGGCGTTTAACTCCCCCGGATATGTGATCACCCGTCATTGTGCCTATGGCGAAACAAAGGACGCGGCACCTTTGCCTCTTTTTTCCTATGGCGCTGTAGGATGGCATAAAGACGGGTTCAGGACTCCCGTTGTCCGCGTGGATCGGGAGCCACGGCAGGATCTGCGACAGATGAAACCGGAAGACGTAAAAACCGGAGTGAAGCGGATCCGGCTTCGTTTGCCTCATAATCGCCTCAGGGAACACCTTGAGCGTTGTGCCCTCACCTATGGTTGCCCGGCCGGGAAAAACTTTTTCCTGGGGAGGTATGAAGCGCCGCTTCCCGTTTCAAACAGGTGCAACGCCCGTTGTCTCGGATGCCTGTCCCTGCAAC
>CAZWAE010000013.1:6970-8193 GCA_964631805.1 uncultured Desulfobacteraceae bacterium
GTCAGGGAGGTCTGCTACAACGCCTATTTTCGTCCCAAAGGATACCTCTTTTCAGATGTCCTCCAAAGCATCGGCGCCGCCCAAGACCGGGGCAAACATGTGGCGATCAATTATTTGAACCTCCCCGGGTTTACCGATACCCCCGAAGAGTTGAACGCGCTTTTGGCTTTTTTAGAAACGCATCCCGTAGACATGATCCAGTGGCGGAATTTAAATTTCGATCCGCTACGGTATCTGGCGGTCATGGACAGAGCCGTGCCCCACAAAAACCCCATCGGTATGGAAGAGGTGCTGGGCCGGGTCAAACGGGTGTTCCCGGGATTGAAATACGGGTATTTCAATCCGCCAAAAGAGGGATGGACCCGATTATGAAGTGGATCGAAGCCAAAGTTATTTTTGAATGCGAAGCAAAACAGCTGGCCGTGGAGGTGATATCGGATCTGTTTTATACTCAAAAGGTGCAAGGCGTGGTGGTGGAGGACCCCGATGAGGAGCCGGATGAGGGGTGGGGAGAGGCTCCGGTATTTCGTCCGGAGGATCATGCTGTCATCGGGTTTTTCCCGGCGAGTGATACGTTTCCGGATCGTTGCCGGGAACTGGAAAACGGACTTGCCCGTCTTCGCCGTACCACCGGGGTCGAAAGCCGGGTGACGTACCGGCACATCGATGAAGAGGACTGGGCGGAATCCTGGAAAGCGTTTTTCTGGCCGGAACGAATCGGCCGGCACCTGGTGGTCAAACCCACATGGCGTTCTTACGACGCCAACCCGGGTGACAAGGTCATCGAAATCGATCCGGGCATGGCCTTTGGGACCGGCACCCATCCCACCACCCGGCTTTGCGTCCAGATGATCGAGACCTACCTGCGGCCAAAAGATGATGTGCTGGATGTGGGGACCGGGTCGGGTATCCTTCTCATTGCAGCCGCCAAACTGGGCGCCGACAGAATGTGCGGCATCGATACCGATGAGGTGGCCGTAAAGGTTGCCGGAGACAATATCCGCCTCAATGCCATCGATGACCACCGGTTCGAGTTGTATACCGGCACCACTTCCGTCATTGGAAACCGGCGGTTCGACCTTATCGTTGCCAATATCCTTTCCGAGGTGATCGTGGAACTGCTTGACGACATCCCGCGTCTGCTGACAGACAGCGGTATTTTCATCTGCTCCGGTATCATCGAAAAAAACAAAGAGAGGGTGCGTTCAAAAATGGAGGATCTT
>CAZWAE010000013.1:8293-32196 GCA_964631805.1 uncultured Desulfobacteraceae bacterium
CTCCGGTATCATCGAAAAAAACAAAGAGAGGGTGCGTTCAAAAATGGAGGATCTTGGGTTCGGGATCATGAAGATGCGAGAACTGGAAGGATGGGTGTCTTTTGCCGGGCGGTTGGGGAAAGAGCGATATTGCTAATTCGCTTCAAACAAGCGACCTGCTGTTTGCTGTAACCCGATACGGCCTAAACCGAAGTTCAATCGAAACATATTTACGACAACCGGTATAACCGCCGGAAGTAAAAAATTGCGATTGACAACAATAGGTTGGTATGGTCTTATTTTCTTCTGTGATGATCGGTTTTTTCCTGTCGTTTAATTCTTCAAGAAGGGGGATACCATGAAAGGAACAAGAGGGGTTTTTACCGGATTAATGATTGTGGCCGCGGTGGCGGGACTGGTGCTTGTCGGCAGTGCTCAGGCCGCTGATGACGGCTTTGCCTGCGCGCCGAAGGTCACCATGGACGCCGACACCGCCGGCAAGGTGATGCTGGAGAATTTCTCCTGCTTTTTCAAGCGGTATGAAGGTGAGCAGGTGGTGCATTTCAAGGTGGGCCTAAAAAATGTCAGCGATACTCCCCAGCGCTACCGCGTCAATATGTTTCTGGAAAACGGCAAGGCCGTCGGCGGTCTGCTGCCCAGAAAAACCAAAAAAGGACTGGTGAAGCCGGAAGCGTCGACCTCATTCGTTTATCCGGTGAAGGGGATGACGGATAAACCCAAAGAGATTATGCTGATCATCAAAACCATGGGCCAATAGGGTCTGACAGGGAGGAAAGATATGAAACGAGCAAGTTTTCTGATGAGTCTGTGTTTGATTCTGGCATTGCTTTTCGCAGGTCCTGTAGCGGCGAAAACCACTTTTATCTCTATCGGCACCGGCGGTACCGGCGGTATCTACTATCCCTATGGCGGCGGTGTGGCTGAAATCTGGTCCAAGTATGTCCCCGGCATCAAAGCGGTGGCCGAGGTGACCGGTGCCAGCGTGGAGAACGTCAAGCTTGCCCACAAGGGGGAGACCGTCATCGGTGAGGTGATGGGGGATGTCGCAGTGGCAGGGTTCAACGGATTGTCCAAGTTCAAGGGGAAGAAACACAACGTTCTCTCCATGGCCATCATGTACCCGAACCTGTTGCAGGTCGTTGCCCTCAAAAAAAGCGGCATCAACAATATTGAGCAGGCCAAAGGCCGGAGTATCAGCACCGGCAGCCCGGGAAGCGGCACCAATTTCATGGCGGAAGCGGTTTTCAAAGCCCTAGGAGTCCCGCTGGATTCATTTAAGGACAGCCGCCTGTCCTTTACGGAAAGTGCCAATGCCTTAAGGGACAACACCATTGAAATCGGCACATGGTCCGTTGGGCCGGGCACCAGCTCCATCATGGATCTGGCCACCACCCATGAGATCAACATCCTTTCGTTCACACCGGAGCAGACCGAGAAAATCCTGGCGGCCAACAAGACCTATTCATCGGTGGAACTGGCCGGAGGCGTGTACCGGGGCGTGGACAGCGCGGTGCCCACCATCGGCGTCTGGAACGTGATGATCTGCCAGAAATCGCTTAAAACAGATATGGTTTACAAACTGGTCAAGGCGCTGTACGAGCACAACGACTACCTGATGAAAATTCATCCGTCAGCGTCCTATACCACCCCGGAAAATGCGGTGAAATATTCGCCGATACCGCTGCATCCGGGCACCATCAAGTATCTGAAGGAAAAGGGAATCAAGGTTCCGGCCAAACTGATGCCCTAAGCCGGGATTTGAAATTCTGAAGTCCATTTCAGAAGAGACATCTTCTGCGATGGGTCCGAATCGGGGAGGCGGGTTTGACCACCTGGCGCAGGATCATCCTTGCGGTCTTTTCCGGCGTGGTTTTGTTGCTGGCCGTCCGTTTATTACTACCCGGTGGACTGGAATTGCGGATAGTGCCGGTAAAAGGAGGGGAGGCGGTGCTGGTCCTGCCCCTTGAAGCCGGAGAGCGCTTTACCCTGCACTACTATCATTCAGTGGAAAACGCCCCTATCTGGGAGGAGCACAGCCTGGATGAAAAGGGGCGTATCTACATTGAAGAGGAGCGCTATCTGAAATTCGGAGCCGGCATGGGCCGGATGCCCGGTGTGGGTCGTATGGTCCGCCGGGGACCCTATGAGGTGATTGAAGATATGCACATGCCCACCGGCGATTTTGTGCTGCGGGTAGGCAGTCCTGGTGTCGATCACACGGTCCTTTGGAGGGGGACGGAAAGGAACCTTTCCGCGGAGATCCCCCATAAGGCCGTGCAATTCTCCGCCCGTCCGGTCAGCCGATTGTATCGGATGTGGCGGTTTATCATCCCCCATCCGGCCACACCCGTTGAGAGGAACCATTGATGGCAGGCGTTACCCCCCAAGAAAAACGGTCATCTGAAAACGTGGATGCTCCAAAAGAAACCTCGGCACCGCCGGATCGAAATGAAACCCTGATGCGCGTTACCGCCCTTGTGGTGATGGTGCTGTCGGTTACGCTGAGTCTGTACCAGCTATATACGGCGGGTGTTACGGCATTGACCGCCCTGATACAGCGATCAATTCATCTGGGCGCCATCCTCTCGTTGACATTCCTGCTCAAACCGCCTTTCAAAAGTGCCCGCAAAGATAAATATACCGTATGGCTTTTCCTGGACTGGCTGCTGGTTGCCGTTTCCGTCTCGTGCGTGGTGTATATCTGTTACAACCTGACGGCTATTTTTGAGCGCCAGGGAGATTGGCTGCCCAGCGATCTCGTGGTCAGCGTTGTCGGCACACTGCTGGTGATGGAAGCCTGCCGCCGGGTCATCGGCAACATTATGACCGGTATCTGTCTCGCCGGTATCCTCTACGCCTATTTCGGTCCCTATATGCCCGAACTGATCATTCACAAGGGGTACAGCATCGAACGGATTGCCACAACCCTGTGGCTGACCACCGAGGGGATTTTCGGCCTGCCCATCGGCGTCGCCGCCACATTTGTATTTGTGTTTGTTCTCTTCGGTGCATTTCTTGAGGTCACCGGCGGTGGCGCTTTTTTTATTGATCTGGCCTATGCGCTCACCGGGCGGTTTTCAGGCGGGCCGGCCAAAACCTCTGTGGTGGCATCCGGTTTCATGGGGTCGGTGTCCGGATCCGCCGTGGGGAATGTGGTGGCCACCGGTTCATTTACCATCCCCATGATGAAAAAGGTGGGCTACCGTTCCCACGTTGCCGGTGCCATCGAGGCCGCCGCCTCCACTGGCGGGCAGCTCATGCCGCCCATCATGGGGGCCGGGGCTTTTTTGATGGCGGAATTCACCAATATCAGCTACCTGACCATCATCAAAGTGGCCCTGGTACCGGCGATCATGTACTATATTACCGTTTTGATCTTTGTTCATTACGAGGCCAAAAAATTCGGCCTCAAAGGCCAGCCCAAGGAAAACCTTCCCAAAGCACTTTCCGTGATCAAGGACGGCCTCCATTTCATCGTTCCCGTGGGGATTTTGATCTATGTGCTGATGGCCAACTATTCCCCCATGATGGCAGGGTTTGTGGCGGTTCTCAGCACCCTGGCTGCCAGCATTGCGGCCAACAGCGTCAGATGGGTGAGGGACAGCAGCCCGGATCGCCCCGGTTTTGCGGGGTTCTGCCGCCTGGAATTGCGCCAGATTCTCGATGCCCTGAACCGGGGGGCTCAAAACGCCGTAATGGTTTCGGTGGCCTGTGCGGCGGCCGGCATCATCGTAGGGATGGTAACCCTGACCGGTATGGGGCTGAAGTTTTCCAGCCTGGTTCTGGATCTCAGCTACGGTATCAAGGTCCTGGCCATCCTCCTCATCGGGGCGGCCTCCCTGGTCCTCGGCATGGGGCTTCCCGTTACGGCCAGTTATATCGTACTGGCGACCCTGGCGGGTCCTGCGCTTCTGGATATGGGGGTTCCTTTGATGGTGTCTCACATGATCGTTTTCTGGTATTCCCAGGACGCCAATGTCACCCCCCCGGTCAGCCTGGCCAGTTTTGCCGGCGCCGGAGTGGCCAAGGCAAATCCCATGCGAACCGCCTTTACCTCGTGGAAGCTGGCCAAAGGGCTCTATATCATTCCCATCGTCATGGCCTACCGGCCGCTGCTCGGCATGGGAAAAAACTACGAATTGCTTCACTGGGAAGTGGGTATTACCATGGTGGCCACGACTTTGGGCCTGGTTGCCTTCGCCTCGGCCATAGAGCGTTTTTTCATCCGACGGGCCACATGGCCTGAAACCCTCCTCTTCTGGGTCGCCGCGTTAGGACTTTTCTGGCCGGCCTGGTGGGCGGATCTCGCCGGTTTTGGCGCCATGGCCGGAGCCGTGCTATTGCAGAAACTGTATTCGCCCGTGCCAAAAGATTCCTGACCTCATGACAGGTCGCCGATTTTCACCACTACCAGGGTGATGTCGTCCGCCACCACAGCCCCGGCCTGGAATTTTTTTACGTCGCCCATGAGGGCGTCGGCGATCGATTCGGCGCTTTCGCTGCGACGTTTTCGAATGACGTCATGAACCCTTGATTTGCCGAACATCTCCCCTTTTTTATTGCAGGCCTCCCATATTCCATCCGTGCACAGAACGATGATTTGCCCTTTAACGAGTCCCTCTTTTTTACGGGCTTCATATCTCTGGTCTTCATCGATGCCCAGCGCAATTCCCGGGCCGGCCAGGTCGCTGAAAGCGCCGGTGTCCGGGTCATAGAATATGCCGGGATCATGGCCGGCCCGGACCCATTGAAGGCTTTTCTTCCCTGTATCCACCTGAAGGTAGAAAAGGGTCATGAACTGACCGGTTTCCTCCACATCCTGGGCCAGCTGGCGGTTCACATCGGTGACGACCCGTGCGATTCCGCCGGGAAGAAAGGAGCGCAACCGCAAAAACGCCCTCGCAGTGGCCATGAGCAGCGCCGACGGGATGCCGTGCCCGGACACGTCCCCCAACACGATTGAAACCTTATCCCCCGGGGCAGCATCGGGCGTCAGGTAATCGAAGTAATCCCCCCCGGTCTGGTCGCAGTAGATGCTTCGTCCTGCGACATCCAAACCCGTTACGGCCGGGGGATGTTTCGGGAGGAGATTTTGCTGAACTTCCCTTGCCAGGTCCAGAGACCGGCGCATTTTTTCTCTCTCCTTGAGGCCCTCGGCCATCTCGTTGATCACATCCCCGGTATAGCCGATCTCATCGTTTGAAGTGACGCGCACTTTTCGGTCCAGGCGTCCTCTTTTAATTCCCTTCAACACTTCGATGATCTCACCGAAAGGTCGTGAGAGATTGTTGCTGACCAGAAAAGCCAGAAAAAGGCCCACACCGATAAAAATGAGGCTGCTGGTTACAACGGAGGCCCGCAGGCGGTCCAGAACCAGTCCCGGATCCTGGCCGCTGTAAAAGGCTCCCTTCACTGTGCCGATAAATGCAATGCACGGAACGATGTTGCAGGCCAGGACCAGGGCGATAATTCGGTTGAAGATACGGATGCGGAGGGTCTTGGGAATGGTGTACAGACCGCCGTAGGGGAAGAAATGTGGAACCAGGTGTTTTTGTAAGATCCGTTCAAGGACAAAAAAGGCAATGATGCTGGTCACCAGTCCCACCAGCATGGTTTGAAAAAACATCCGGCTTATATTCGCCATGCCGAAATCCTCAAAGTGAAAAGCGGTGGAATAGATGATGGCGGCCGCCAGCCATATGCCGATGTTAAACCCGATCAGAACAAAGGGTTCGTTGAGGAGCCGCCGCCGGGCGGTTTCTTCATCCGATTCCGTCACCGGTTGCCGGTGGTAAATGTCGTTTAAGTATTTTCGGACCGGTCTTTCATATAATATGATCAGGCCGCCCACCAGGGAAAAGGAGATCGGCATGAAAAACATATCCAGGCGTTCAGCCAGTTTGATGATCCCGGGAGAGGGCTGTGAGATGGATTGCTGGATAACGATGCCGACCACCGTCACACCGATGAGGTTGGAAATGAAGTTTCCCAAAACCATCTGGTTTTTTAGACGAAACAGTTTGAATTTGGTCATGGATGCTCACAGTTGAAGATTCGCCCACAGGAGGGGCAAAATTTTAATGGAATGACATCAATCTTAACTCTTTTGAGAAACAGTAAAAAATCTCTACCCGGAGGGCAGAGCTTTGGGTTATCCTTTCGCACATAAAAAGGCAAGCTCATTTCCCCATCTTGTGTCGGCAGGGCTGTGCACCGCAAGATAATGAATCTAAAGGCGGCTCCCATGCCGTTCGGTCCCTGCTGACGAGGTTGACAATGGCCCGATTGGATACTATAATTCGGGTCAATTTAAAAAAAATATCGAAAGGATGCGAAATGGCAGAAAATATTTCGGAAATTGGCGACAGCAACTTCGAGACGGATGTACTGCAAGCGGATAAACCGGTGTTGGTTGATTTCTGGGCGCCCTGGTGCGGTCCCTGCAAAGCCATAGCGCCTGTCATCGAAGGCCTTGCCAAAACCTTTGGCGACCGGATGAATTTTGTGAAGTGCAATGTTGACGAAAATCCCCTCACTCCCGGTAAATACGGCATCAAAGCGATTCCGACACTGATCTTTTTCAAAAACGGAAAGGTCGAGGATCAGATTACCGGTATGGTTGCAAAGGCAAAACTAGAAGAATCCATCAACAACATTCTGTAAAATGCATCGAACGAACCGGGCAGGTTTGGATAACTCCGGCGATGGAGAATCTCCCCATCGCCGGTTTTCCTTGTTAGCGCGCCCTAATCAACGATGAGAGGCCATCAGATATGAGAAAGTCCATTTCCCCTGTCCTTCTCGTTTTTCTACTCCTGCTGTCAGGATGTTCCTGGTTTCAGACGGTGGAAGACAAACCTGCCCAGGAGCTTGCCAGCGATGGTATGGAAGCCTTAAAAGCCGGGAGGTATGAGGAGGCCATTAAATCGTTCGAGAAATTGAAAGACTGGTATCCTTTCAGCAAGTTCGCCATCGTGGCAGAGCTGAAAATTGCCGATGCGTACTACCGGCTTGAAAATTACGATGAGGCGGTTTTTGCCTACGAGAATTTTGAGAATCTTCATCCCCGTAATGAAGCGATACCCTATGTTATCTACCAGATCGGGCGATGCTATTTCGACAGGATGGATACTGTGGACAGGGACCAGGGATCCTCACGGAAAGCACTGGAAACTTTCAGGAGACTGAACAATCAGTTTCCGAACAATCCCTTTGGCAACAAGATTGAGGACCATATCAACAGATGCCTGAAGACATTGGCCGGGCATGAATTGTATGTGGGGTTGTATTATTATAAAACCAAACACTACAAAGCGGCCCTGAACCGTTTTAAGACCGTTATCACCGAATACCCCGATTTCGGTGTTCACCGGGAAGCGATTCTTTACGTGGCCCGTTGTGAAGAGAGGCTGGAAAACCAGAAAAAGGATAACTGATGCCAATCGATCCAATCGATGATCAAAGATCAAAAAAACCTTTACACGGACCGGGATATTATGTATGGGTGCATCCTTTAATCCTTTTCCCTTGGGGACGGTTACCGATATTCCGTGGCCGTTGAATCGCAAATGCGATTGAATGGCCCTGATTCAGGAGTTTAAAATGTCAAAAATTTGTGAAATCTGTGGCAAGAAACCCATGGTTGGAAGCAACATCAGCCATGCCCACAATGTTACCAAACGACGATTCAACCCCAATCTGCAGAAGGTGCGGGCGCTCCGGAACGGCAGGGTGAAAAAAATGGTTGTGTGTACAAACTGCATTAAAACCGGGCACGTCGTCAAAGCACCTTAGGGCTAGGCTTCAGTTATAAATCCTCCTGACCCCAAGAACCCCTTTTACCTGTTTGATGGCTGACAGCACCTTGTCCAGGTGCCGTGTGTCCCTAACCGCCAGTGTAAACATGCTGTCGACGGTTTGGTTCTCCCGTGTCCTG
This sequence comes from uncultured Desulfobacteraceae bacterium, assembly GCA_964631805.1. Lineage (GTDB taxonomy): Bacteria > Desulfobacterota > Desulfobacteria > Desulfobacterales > CAZWAE01 > CAZWAE01. The sequence continues at coordinate 16,230 of CAZWAE010000013.1, forward strand.
GTGTTGGCGCTGACAATATTGGCTTCGTACTTGCTGATTTCCACCGCCACATCTGCCAGCAAACCCACCCTGTCCATCGAATTGACCCGGATTTTCACCGGATATGTCTCCGTGGAATCGAGGGTCCAGGACACTTCTATCTTTCTTTCGGGATTCATCTTGAGTGCATTGACGCAATTGGTCCGGTGAACGGTGACACCGAACCCCTGGGTGATATAGCCGATGATGGGATCACCGGGGACCGGTTGGCAGCACTTGCCAAACTTGAGCAGGATATCTTCTATCCCCTTTACCAAAACCCCCGCACTTGACTTTTTTTTGCGTGGACGGCCCACTATCTTGCTGATGAGCGAATCCTCTTCCCCTTCCGGATCCTGCTTCGGCGCAAATTTGCGGACGATCTGCAGCGGTGTTATTTTCCCATAACCCACGTTGGCAATCAAATCTTCAACCGCTTTAAACCCAAAATCTGCGGCGATTTTTTCCATCTCTTCAGATTTTGAAAGCGTTGTGAACGAGAGGCGGTTTTTTCGGAAAGCCTTGTCCAACATTTCGCGGCCCAGGGTGATGCTCCGGTCCTTTTCCTGGATTTTGATCCATTGGCGAATACGAGAGCGGGCCTTGACAGTTTTGACGAATTTAAGCCAATCTTTGCTCGGGTGGTGATTTTTGGTGGTAACCACCTCGACAACATCGCCGGTCTGCAATTCATGCCGAACAGGCACCATCTTTTTATTGACCTTGGCGCCGGTGCACTGATGACCGACCTCGGTATGGATCATATAGGCAAAATCGATCGGGGTCGCCCCCTTGGGCAGGGTTTTAATCTCTCCGGTGGGTGTAAACACATAGACCTCATCCGGAAAAAGATCGATGCGGACATTTTCCAAGAACTCATCAGGGTCCTTTATGCTTTCCTGATTTTCAATCAGACTCTGAAGCCAGGCGAATTTGCCGCTGGTGTCTTCATCGACACGCTTGCCCTCCTTATATCCCCAATGGGCGGCAATCCCCGATTTTGCCACCTTGTCCATTTCCCAGGTCCGGATCTGAATTTCCACCCGTTCTCCCCTGGGGCCGATGACGGTGGTGTGAAGCGACTGGTACATGTTGGGCTTGGGACGGGCAATATAATCCTTGAATTTTATATCGATGGGTTTCCACAGCGAGTGAATCAATCCCAGCGCTTCATAACAGTGTGATACGGTATCCAGAATAATTCTGAAGGCGATGATGTCGTATACATCCTCAAAGGAGAGGTTCTGGGTGATCATTTTCTGGTGGATGCTGAAAAAGTATTTATACCGCCCCATCACGGTGCATTCCAGCCGGTTCTCACTCATTTTTTCCCGGATGATGCGCTTGACCTCTTCGATGTACTCTTCCCTTTCCGTTTTGTCTCTGGCCACACGGTTTTTGATCCGGCTGTAAACATCCGGCTGGATGTACATAAACGCCGTGTCTTCGAGTTCCCTTTTGACCCAGTAGATACCGAGGCGTGCCGCAATAGGAGAGTAGATGTCGAGGGTTTCCTTTGCAATCTTTTTCTGCTTGTGCTCCTTGTGAAATTGAAGTGTGCGCATATTGTGGAGCCGGTCGGCCAGTTTGATCAGGATCACGCGAATATCGTCCGCCATGGCCAGGAGCATCTTCCGGATATTCTCCGCCTGGCGCGCCTGGGAACTGTCAAATTTCAGGGCGCCGAGTTTGGTGACACCGGAGACGATGTGACGAACCTCCACCCCGAACATCTCTTCGATTTCATCGGCCGTGGCATGGGTATCCTCGATGACATCGTGAAGCAAACCTGCAGCGATACTGACCGGGTCGAGCCTCATGTCGGCGAGCAGATAGGCGACCTCGAGCGGATGTGAGAGATAGGGTTCACCGGAGAGACGCACCTGCCCGTCGTGAACCCGTGCCGAGAAGATGTAGGCTTTGTCGATAATGTTAAGGTCCGGATCCGGATAGTTGTCGTCTACCTTGTCCAGGATATCGGTGATGCGAATCATCTTTTGAAATAAACCAGCTAACGATAATGATGTACGGTTAACAGAAAAATTTTTAGATGGCCTCTAACCCAGCAGAGCTGGATAAGACCCTTAGGTGTCAAAATCGATAGGCTTAGTGCAAGATACACGCAAAAGCGTAAATGATTTTGACAAAGGGTCTAATAGGCTTTGGCGTAAACCACCCGTCTGTCACTGGGTTTTCCGCAATACACACAAACCCCTTTTTCCTCATCCGCCCCAAGGGGGATACATCGAATCGTGACATTCAGGTCCTCTTTTATTCTGGCCTCACAGGCATCATCCCCGCACCAGTGGCAATGTGCAAATCCACCATGAATCTCCGGCTTGTCGGAGGTTTTGGGTGTAAAATATTCGATGAAATGGCTTTTATCATCCAGGTCGACGGTGTGTGCCTTTTGAAACGCCAACGCCCGGTCATAAAGAGTTTGCTGAATCTGGTCCAGTATTTGGGGGATATCGGTGATGAACTGCTCCCTTTTTATCGATTTTTTATCCCGAATGCCCTCATCGCGTCTCGCCACAAAAACCGCATTGTTGTCGATATCCCGGGGTCCGATCTCTACCCGTAGCGGGATCCCTTTTTTGATCCAATCCCATCCCCTGGCACCCCCGATATCACGATTGTCGATCTCCACGACAATATTGCGGCCGTGATACCGCTGTTTTCCAACCTCTTTAGCCAGGTCACGGGTATAGTCCATCACCCGATCCCTGTCTTTTGCCTTGTGGGTGATGGGCAGAAGCACCACATGTGCGGAAGCGACTCTCGGCGGCAGCACCAGACCGTCGTCGTCGCTGTGGGTCATGATCACGCCTCCAATGAGACGGGTGGATGTCCCCCATGATGTCGTCCAGGCAAACGCCTCTGTTTCCTCCGCGGTCTGGAACCGGATGTCCGACGCTTTGGCGAAATTCTGACCCAGAAAATGGGAAGTTCCTGCCTGGAGGGCTTTCCTGTCCTGCATCATCGCCTCGATACAAAGTGTGTCCACCGCACCCGGGAACCTCTCAGCCGGTGTTTTACGCCCCCTGATGACAGGAAGTGCCAGATAGTCCTCCGCGAAGGTCGCGTAGACATCCAGCATCATCTGTGTCCGCGCGATGGCCTCCTCGCTGGTGGCATGGGCGGTATGCCCCTCCTGCCACAGAAACTCGCTGGTCCGCAGAAAAAGTCGCGTACGCATCTCCCATCTGACGACATTTGCCCACTGGTTGATCAGGATGGGAAGATCGCGGTAACTCCCCACCCATTTGGAGAAGGAATCCCCGATGATGGTTTCGGAGGTGGGCCGGACAATCAAGGGTTCGGTCAGCGGGCCTGCAGGAACCAATGATCCGTCCGCGCCTTTTTCCAATCGGTGATGCGTCACCACTGCACACTCTTTGGCGAATCCCTCTACATGTTCGGCCTCCTTCTGTAGAAAGTCAAGGGGAATAAAAAGGGGGAAATAGGCGTTTTTGACTCCGGTTGCCTTGAACATGGCGTCCATTCCGCTTACGATATTTTCCCACAGGGCGTACCCCCATGGCTTGATCACCATACATCCCCGGACGGGAGATCTTTCCGCAAGGTCCGAGGCTTTAACAACCTGCTGGTACCATTCGGGGTAATCTTCGGCTCTAGTCGGGGATATGGCTGCTTTTACCTGCTTTCCCATTTTTTAATTCTCCGCCCTTTCCTTTTCTGTATCAAAATTATCGATCGCTTCCAACAATACCTCCACCAGTTGCTCCTGGGGGAACTTTTTGACGACCCTGCCTTTTTTAAACAGGATTCCCGTTCCATCGCCGCCGGCAATTCCGATATCGGCCTCTTTGGCTTCTCCCGGGCCGTTTACCACACATCCCATGATGGCCACGGTTACGGGTTTCGGGTTTTGCCAAAGGGTCTGTTCGATTTTTTCGGCAATATCGAAAAGATCGATCCGGCACCTTCCACAAGTGGGACAGGAGATGATGTCCGGCCCGTGCTGCCGGATACCCAGCGCCTTTAAAATCTCATACCCCACACGGATCTCTTCAACGGGGTCACGGGTCAATGATACCCGAATGGTGTCGCCGATACCTTCTGCGAGCAGCATGCCGATGCCGAGGCTCGATTTGACGATACCGGAGAACAATCCGCCGGCCTCCGTTACCCCGACATGAAGCGGCAGGTCGCTTTTTTCGGAAAATAAACGATAGGCGATGATGGTCCGTGACACATCCGACGCCTTGATGGAAACCTTGATCTCGTGGAAATCCATCGACCGCAGCCGGTCGATGTGGCGGAGTGCGCTTTTGACCATCGCCCCGGCCGTTGCGCTTCCGTATTCCTTCAACAGATCCTTTTCAAGGGAGCCGGCATTGACCCCGATCCGTATCGGTGTCCCATGGTCCGACGCACATGACACCACTGCCGCAACTTTTTTTTGACTGCCGATATTTCCGGGATTGATTCGAAGTCCGTCTGCCCCGGCTTTGACCGACGCGATGGCCAGGCGGTGGTCGAAGTGAATGTCCGCGATGACGGGAATAGAGATCTGCGCTTTAATCGAAGAGATGGCGTTGGCCGCGTCCAGATCAGGTACTGCCACCCTTACAATTTCACAACCGGCCTTCTCCAGACGGTGGATTTGCGACACGGTAGCAGCCACATCCCCGGTTAGCGTGTTGGTCATGGATTGAACGGCAACAGGCGCCCCGCCGCCGACCCGAACCTTTCCGATACGGATTTGACGCGTTTCTCTCCTATTTATGCTAAAAGATCCGGTTGTCAAATAACAGACTCCCCGTGACTTAATGAGTTTTCAGCCACGATAACCTGATGGACAAATAAATTATCCGGCCATTGACATTCACACAATTCCGAACGTTTCCAATCCAGAAATGAGGATTTTTTTCGAATATCAAGGAAATCAAGGAATCACGCGGAGGTGTACGCATGTACACCGCACAAGTGATTCTGCGGATTGACGCCGAGATTCGGGAAAAAGACCATTTATGGATGGAAACTAATTTATCTTTGCAAAAGGATTGGTCCGCTTCTCATGGCCGATGGTGGTGTTCCCCATGTGGCCCGGATATACCACCGTATCCTCTGCCAGTGCAAAAAGCTTCTGCTGTATACTGGAGATCAGTGTCCCGTAATCCCCTCCGGGGAAATCGGTTCTTCCGATGGAGCCGGCAAAAAGCGTATCGCCAACGAATACGGCATCTCCCGTCTGCAGCGAAATTCCGCCCGGGGTGTGTCCCGGCGTATGAATCACCTTGAGCGAGAGGGTTCCGAATTCTATGGCATCTCCGTCTTCGACAAGCTGGTCAGGCGGCGGCGAGTTTTCCGCCGACATACCCCAGGCGGCGGCACTGGCCGACAACTGATTCAACATGGGTTCATCCTTTGCGTGGATCACAATCTTTCCGCCGGTGACTTCCTTCATTCTTTTATTGGCTCCCACGTGATCGAAATGTCCGTGTGTATTGATGATATATTCCACTGTCAGGGAAGATTCCGCAAGGGTGGCAAGGATTCTGTCCGCTTCGGCGCCCGGGTCGATCACAACAGCCTTTTTGGTATCTTCGCAACCGATAATGAAGCAGTTTGCCTGTATGGGTCCTAATGTCAATGATTTAACGAGCAAGATGGCCTCCTTTGATGACGTGTCGATCTAAACCCGGATACAATAAAAGATGATAAAGATGATCGGTGTCCGGCACGTACCGGGTAACGTTGCCTTGACCGCTGTTTTACATTTGGGTTCTGTTGCGCCGCTTCACCACCCCTCTTTTTCCTTTGACCGGAGAGAACGCGGACGGGCTGGACGGGGGCGCTGTTTTGCTTTCGGTACCCGTCTCAACTACCGGAGCCGGCGGAACCGAAACGGGTGAGGGCATCCGGATGCGGAGGTTTTCCTCCCCGCTCGCCAGATGAATGCTGTCGAGGATGCCGTTAATGAAAGCCCCGGAGTCCTCGGTGCCAAACTTCTTGCCGATGTCGATGGCTTCGTTGATGGATACTTTTGCGGGTATATCCTCCCGGCAGAGCATTTCATAAACGGAAATTCTCAGGACATTTCTGTCGACTGCGGACATGCGATCGATTTTCCAGTTGTTTGAAAAACGTTCAATTACGCTATCGATCTGCCGGCGCGTTTCGGTGACACCGCGAACCAGTTCCAGAAACAATGGTGGCGTTTTTTGGGGCATGGCGCGACTTTTCATAAAAAGCTGCAGCTTTTCCTCGGAGTCATCTCCCGCCATATCCATGAAAAACAGCGCCTGCAATGCCAGTTCCCTGGACGCTCTTCTTTTTCCCATTTTATGCCCGATCCACCGCATCCATCAGGTTAACCATCTCTATGGCCGTGATCGCGGCACTCCACCCCTTGTTCCCCGCCTTGGTGCCGGCCCGTTCGATGGCCTGTTCAATGGTATCGGTGGTGACGATCCCGAAGATAACCGGAATTTCAGCGTCCAGGCCGACCATCGCAATCCCTTTGCTGACCTCGGCGCTCACATAGTCAAAATGAGGTGTGGCACCCCTTATGACGGCACCCAGACAGATCACGGCATGGTACCGATTGGATTGCACCAGTTTTTTCGCAATCAGCGGGACTTCAAACGCTCCTGGAACCTTAACGATGTCGATGTCTTCACCATTGGCCCCGGAGCGTTCGAGCGCGTCGAGGGCGCCGGAAGCGAGTTTTTCCGTGATGAAGTCGTTAAACCGACTGACCACCAGCGCAAAACGTTTGCCTTCTGCGGTCAGTTTTCCTTCGATGATGGTTGCCATGTAATGCCCCCTCGTGAGATATTGATGTTATCGCCGATCCATCTTTTCGTCTATAAGCTTGATTTTATGGTTGATGTGCCTCTCTGTCATCTGCCAAAAAGCGCTGTCAGGCTGAAGGATCAAGACTCAACAGATGCCCCATTTTAAGTTTCTTGCACTCCAGATAGCACCGGTTGTGCTCATTGGGCGGGATTTCAATGGGTACCTGCTCCGAGACGCTAAGCCCGTATCCACGCAGTCCCACCATTTTTTTCGGATTGTTGGTGAGAAGCCGCATCTTCCGAACCCCCAGATCGGCCAGGATCTGGGCGCCGATACCGTAATGCCGCATATCCGGGTTGAAACCAAGGGTCGGGTTTTTTTCGGGTGTATCGATACCCTGATCCAGCAGCACATATCCCTTCAACTTGTTGATCAGGCCGATCCCCCGGCCCTCCTGCCGGATATACACCAGGACACCCCGGCCCTCAACATTGATCATCTCCAGGGATTTGGCAAGCTGCTGGCCGCAGTCGCAACGCATGGACCCGAAGACATCCCCCGGCATGCATTCGGAATGCACCCTTACCAGGAGCGGTTCATCGGTAGGGATCTCTCCTTTGACCAGCGCCACATGCTGCACGTCCTCAAGGTCGTTTTCATATACAATCACCTTGAAATCTCCGGCATGGCCCGTGGGGACCGTCGTCTCCACCGCCCTGCGAACGAAAGATTCGGTCCGCATTCGGTACTCGACCAGGTCGGCAACCGTGCAGATACCAATGCCGTGGGACTCGCTGAATTTTTCAAGCGTCGGCATTCTGGCCATGGTCCCGTCCTCATCCATGATCTCGCATATCACACCGGCCGGTTTCAGTCCCGCGAGACGGGCCAGATCCACTGCGCCCTCCGTCTGGCCCGTTCGGACCATGACGCCGCCCTCCCTGGCACGAAGGGGGAAGATATGACCGGGTCTCACAATATTACGCGGGCCGGCATCGTCGGCAATCGCCGCCCTGATGGTGACCGCACGATCTTTGGCGGAAATACCCGTGGTTACGCCGCATCTGGCTTCTATGGATACGGTAAAACCGGTTTCATAAGGAGAGGTGTTGTCGTCCACCATCATGGGCAGCCCCAGTTGGTCGATCATCTTTCCGATCATGGGAAGGCAGATCAGACCCCTTCCATGTGTTGCCATGAAATTGATCGCTTCGGGCGTGATTTTTTCGGCGGCCACGGTCAGGTCCCCCTCGTTCTCACGATCCTCATCATCCACGAGGATGACCATGCGGCCGGCCTTGATCTCCTTTATCGCATCTTCCGTCGTCAACAGCGGCATGAGCTTCCTATACTCCTTTATAGAAATCCGGTTCGATGTAAAAAATCCATATCAACGGTACCGGAACCGGGAGTTTGGTTTTCTTCCCGGCCGGCGGTTACAAATCGTTCCACATATTTACCGATCATGTCGGTTTCGATATTTACCGGGTCTCCCGGTCGCTTTAGCCCCAGGTTGGTGATCTTCGCCGTATGCGGAATAATGCTCACTTCGAAATGATCGTGATCACACCGGTTGATGGTCAGGCTGATGCCGTCCACAGCAACCGATCCCTTTTGCACCATGTACCGGGATATGGGTCCGGGTATGGAAAAGGTCATGACAATGGCGTTTCCCGTGGTTTCCTTTTTCTCCAGACGGCCCGTACCGTCAACGTGGCCGGATACCAGATGACCGTCCAGGCGATCAGAAATACGCAGTGCCCTTTCGACATTGACCCGGGCCCCCACCGCACTCCCGCCCAGGGTAGTTGCGGCAAGCGTTTCCGGTGAGACATCCGCCTCAAACCGGTTTTTTTCAACCAGAACCGCCGTCAGGCAGGCGCCATTGACAGCGATACTGTCTCCCGTTTTTGTCCCTTTAAGATTAAAATCGGTATCCAGGGTGATTCGTTTTCCCGTGCCGGATGAACGAATTCGACGGATGGTGCCCAGTCCTTCTATAATACCGGTAAACATGGCCAGGCCTTTTGAGATGGTTTCTACTGTATTACATACCCTTCAATGAGGATGTCTTCTCCGAGCTGCCGGATATCCATGCGGTCCAGTTGGATGCAATCTGCCATTAATTCCGGGCCGACCCCTTTCAGAATCGGGAACCCATCGTCCCCCCCCAGAAGTTTGGGGGCAAAAAAGAGGGCGCATTTATCGACGATCCTTTCCCGGAAAGCCGAAGCCAGCACCCGGCTGCCGCCCTCTATGAGCAGGCTTGTGATCTCCATTTCACCCAATCTGTCCATCAGGGAATCCAGATCGATGCGTCCTTTACGCTCCCGGGCCGCCAGAACGCGGACGTTTTTTTTCTCGATCCGCCGCCGTTTTTCCGCGGAGGCGGAGCACCCACATATAATAAGGGTGTCGGCATTGGAGTCAAGATGAAACACTCGGGCGTTTTCGGAAATATCAAGGCGGCTGTCAAGGATAATTCTCACCGGGTCAAGGGTTTTTCCCCCCGGTACACGTGCCGTCAGATGCGGATCGTCCAGGTTCACCGTGCCGATTCCGACCATGATGCCGTCCACGGCATGCCGGATCCGGTGAACGTGCGCCCGGGCGGTTTCTCCGGTGATCCACTTGGAATTTCCCGTACGGGTGGCCGTCCGGCCGTCCAGGGTCGCCGCGCATTTGGCGATGACAAATGGGCGTTTGGTGGTGATGTGTTTGTTGAAAAATTCGTTGAGCCTGTTCGCCCTGTCCCTGCAGATGCCCCGGGTCAACGCCACCCCTTTTTCCTTCAGGAAGGCGGATCCGTGGCCCCTGACATCCGGGTTGGGATCATCGGCGGCCACCACCACCCGTTGGATTCCTGATTGAAGAATTTTTTCGGTACAAGGCGGTGTCCGACCGGTATGATTGCAGGGTTCCAAGGTAACGTAGAGGGTTGCCCCTCTTGCCGCTTTTCCGGCATCATGGATGGCATTGACTTCGGCGTGGGGGGTTCCCGCTTTCCGGTGATAGCCGCTGCCGATGACGATGCCCTCTTTTACCACCACTGCACCGACCATGGGGTTGGGAGAAGTAAAACCCCGGCCTTTTTCGGCCAGATCCAGCGCCATCTCCATAAAATGTTTGTCTGTATTCAATGGTTCTCTTTCTTGGCACCGCCTTATTTCGATTTGCTCAGAAGACTTTTGAGTTCGGATACAAAATCGTTGACGTCCTTGAACTCACGGTAGACCGAGGCAAACCTCACATAAGCGATATCGCTCAGTTCATGGAGCTTTTCCATGACCTTTTCTCCGATCCGGTGAGATCCGATCTCTTTTTCCCCTGTTTCGCGAAGATCCCGTTCCAGTTCATCCACATAAGCATCGATGGTATTCGTACTGATGTCCAGTTTCTGGCACGCCATCTGCAGTCCTTTCCGCACCTTGTCATGGCTGAACACCTCCCTGCGACCATCCTTTTTTATGATCATGATGGGGATCTCTTCAATCCGCTCATAAGTGGTAAACCGTCTGCCGCATTCAAGGCATTCCCGCCTGCGCCTGATTTCGTTGCCGTCTTTGCTCGATCTGGAATCGATTACTTTGTCTTCCGACTCTCCGCAAAATGGACATTTCATGGATGGTCTCCCCGGTCGCTTGGTTTCAGTTGAATGATTTCGATTTCTGTGGAATTGAGCATTTCGCTCCCCAGTTTATCCGCATATCCGGAGCGGTAGTAAATTTTTTGGATCCCCGCATTGATGATCATTTTGGCGCAGATGGAACATGGCAGATTGGTGCAGAACAGGGTTGCCCCTTTGATGGTCACCCCATGGTAGGCGGCCTGGACGATGGCATTCTGTTCGGCATGGATGGCGCGGCAGAGTTCGTGTCTTTCTCCCGATGGGATCTTCATTTGCTCCCTCAGACACCCTACGTCAAGACAGTGGTCGATGCCCGACGGCGCACCGTTATACCCGGTGGAGAGGATCCGTTTATCTTTCACGACAACGGCACCAACCTGCCTTCTCAGACAGGTGGAGCGTTCCGCCACATGCTCGGCTATCTCCATGAAGTACGATTCCCAGGACGGTCGTCGGTTTTTGGACATCGGGTCGTTATTCCTTCCCACTTATGGGTGTTTCGTCAATATCGCGGTATAGGGGAAACGCCCGGCACAACGCTTCCACCTTTTCCCGGGTGTTGCGGATAAGGTTCCCATCGGCGGGTTTTTTCAGCACATCGACGATCAGCTCCGCGATTCTTTTCATCTCCGATTCGCCCATCCCTCTCGATGTGACGGCGGGGGTGCCGATCCTGATGCCGCTGGTGATCTGGGGACCCCTGTTGTCAAAGGGGACAGCGTTTTTGTTGACGGTAATGCCCGCCTGTTCCAGCGCTGCTTCCGCGTCCTTTCCCGTAATGTTCAGGTTCCTGAGATCGGCCAGCATCATATGGTTGTCCGTGCCACCGGACACCAGGTCAACGCCCGCAGATACCAAAAAGCCGGCCAGGGCCGCTGCATTTTTAACGACGTCGGCCTGGTAGTGCTTAAAACCGTCTGCCTGCGCCTCTTTGAAGGCCACGGCTTTGGCGGCGATGACGTGCATGAGCGGTCCGCCCTGTATGCCGGGAAAGATCTCTTTGTTAAGCTTTCCATTGAAGTCGTGCTGGGCCAGTATCATCCCGCCCCTAGGACCCCGTAGCGTCTTATGGGTGGTGGTGGTCACCACATCGGCAAAGGGGATGGGGTTGGGATGAAATCCGGCGGCCACCAGGCCGGCGATGTGCGCCATGTCCACCATTAAGTAGGCATCCACCGCTTTTGCGATATCGGCAAACGCCTTGAAATCGATAAAGCGGGGGTATGCGCTGGCACCGGCCACGATCATTCTGGGGCGGTGCTGTTTGGCGAGACTTTCCACCTCTTCGTAATCGATGGTGCCGCTGTCTTTTTTAACACCGTAATGAAAAAAACGGTAAAGGCGTCCCGAAAAACTGACCGGGCTGCCGTGGGTCAGGTGGCCGCCGTGGGACAGGTTCATCCCCAGTATGGTATCTCCTGGATTGAGCAGGGCAAAATAGACCGCCATGTTTGCCTGGGAGCCCGAATGGGGCTGAACATTGACATAGGCGGCATTAAACAATTTTGCCGCTCTTTCCATCGCCAGCCTTTCGGCCATGTCCACATGTTCGCAGCCCCCATAGTAGCGCTTGTCGGGGTATCCTTCGGCGTACTTGTTGGTGAGTACGCTGCCCTGCGTGGCCATCACGGCCCGGCTGACAATGTTTTCCGAGGCGATCAGTTCAAGGTTATACTGTTGACGGTGCAACTCTTCATCGATGACACCGGCGATTTCCGGGTCTACCCGCTTAATGATTTCTGATGTCAAGATTCAGCCTCTCCCTCTTTCCGGAGTATCTTTTCAGTCTGGTCAAACATGTCCAGTCTCTGTTGGTGCCGCCCACCTTCAAAAGGTGTGGTGAGCCATGCCGATACGATCTCCTGCGCCAGGGTTTCCCCGATGACCCGCCCCCCCATTACCAGCAGGTTGGCGTCATTGTGGCGACGGGTCATGATGGCCGAGAACAGGTCGTTGCAAAGTGCGGCGCGAACATGGGGGAAACGGTTGGCCACCATGGACATGCCAAGACCGGTGCCACACAGAAGGATTCCCCTGTCAAAAGCGCCCTCTGATACACTGGAGGCCACGCGGATGCCGTAATCGGGATAATCGACGGAATCTTCGCTATGGGTTCCCACATCACTTACCTCGATTCCATTTTTCTCCAGGTATGCTTTTACCATCTCTTTCATAGGGAATGCCGCATGGTCGCAGCCGATAATGATGGGCGTGTTATCTTCAGCCATTTTGAATCCGCCTTTCTTGGGTAAAAAATCGAATGGTGCCGGATGCCGTTATAGCACCGTCCTTTCCGCAGACTTTTAAACCAAGCTAACTATCACATAATCGCCTTTTTTTCGAGAGCGTTTTGACAAAGTCGCCCCTCCGGCCGCCGGAATTGTCTGCTACGAATGACGGGCAGGCACCTGTTATCAGGAACGGTAGATGTATTCATGGATTTGGCTAAACAACGTCGGGGTATTTCTTTAGAATCAACGAGGCATTGGTCCCGCCGAACCCGAAACTGTTGGTCATGGCAATGTCGACGGCTTTCTTTCTCGCCACATTGGGGACATAATCCAGGTCGCATCCCTCGGAAGGATTCCTGTAATTGATGGTGGGGGGAATAATCCCGTCGTGGATGGTGAGGGCTGTAAACGCTGTTTCGATACCGCCGGCGCCGCCCAGCAGATGGCCGGTCATCGATTTTGTGGAGCTGATGGGAATGTGATAGGCATTGTCGCCGAAGATGGTTTTAACCGCCAGCGATTCCGTGAGATCGTTGAGCTGCGTCGACGTGCCGTGGCCGTTGATGTAATCGACCTCTTCACCGGACAGACCGGCGTTGTCGAGGGCGGCTTTCATACAGCGAGCCGCCCCGTCGCCATCCGGGGAAGGGGCCGTCATGTGGTAACCGTCGCCGGACATGCCGTACCCGCAGATCTCCGCGTAGATGTGGGCCCCCCTTTCAAGGGCGCCCTCAAGGGTTTCAATGATCATCATCCCGCCGCCTTCCCCCACGACAAATCCGTCACGATCGCGGTCATAGGGGCAGGAGGCTTTTTCAGGATCGTCGTTTTTGGTGGAAAGCGCTTTCAAGGCGTTGAAACCGGCAACACAGGAGGGGGTGATCACCGATTCCACGCCGCCGGTAATCATCGCTTCGGCTGTTCCCCGCTTCACAACTTCATAAGAATCCCCCACCGCGTGGGTGCCGGCGGCACAAGCGGTGGCAACCGAAGCGTTGGGGCCTTTTGCCCCAAGGTGAATCGAAATCATTCCCGGGGCCATGTTGCCGATCATCATGGGGATGAAAAAGGGGCTGACGCGTCTGGGGCCCTTTACCTTCACGGAATAAGCCGTTTTTTCGAGATATTCCAACCCGCCCAGGCCGCAACCGGTCAGGACGCCGACCTTGTCCGAATTTGCACCGTCGATGACAAGTCCGGAATCTTCAAGGGCCATGCGGGCGGCGGCCACGGCATAAGCGATAAAATTTTCCGTCCGTTTGGCCTCTTTCCTGGGCAGAAAATCGCCGGGGTGAAAATCTTTCACTTCGCCGGCGATCTTCGTCTCGAACGCGGTGGTATCAAAGCGTGTGATTTCGGCAATGCCGGATTTCCCGGCGCACAATGATTCCCACGTCGGATCCTTCCCTATGCCAAGGGGGGTGACCAGTCCGATACCCGTTATGACCACACGCCTGTCCACTTAAATCTCCCTAATTCGCGTTGATGTAATCTATAGCGTCCTTGACAGAGATGAGTTTTTCGGCATCCTCATCGGAAATATCGATATCGAATTCCTCTTCCATGGACATGATCAACTCCACCAGATCCAGTGAATCCGCACCCAGGTCATCCACAAAGGACGCTTCGGGCACCACCTCTTCCAGATCGACACTCAATTTTTCAGCGATTATTTTTTTGACTTTATCTTCTACAGACATGAAACCTCCTTATTAAATGTACATACCGCCACTCACATGAAGGACCTGGCCCGTGATATATGCGGCCCGGTCCGAGGCCAGAAATGACACCGCATCCGCTACGTCGGCCGGTGTACCGGCCCTTCCCAGCGGGATTCGACCCAGCATCGCCGCTTTAACTTTTTCGGGCAGGACCGCCGTCATATCGGTTTCGATAAAACCCGGTGCCACGGCATTCACCGTAATGCCGCGTCCGGCAAGTTCCATGGCAGCGGTTTTGGTCACACCGATCAGCCCCGCTTTGGAGGCCACGTAGTTGACCTGCCCGGGATTGCCGGTCACGCCGACAATGGACGCAATATTGATGATGCGGCCGCGGCGCTGTTTCATCATTATTTTCCCCGCTATCTGGATGCACCGGAAAGCCGCTTTCAGATTGACGTCCAGCACCGCATCCCATGCGTCTTCCTTCAGCCGGACCAAAAGACCGTCCTTGGTGATTCCCGCATTGTTGACCAGGATATCCAGGCACCCTGTTTCCGCCATGACCTTGTCAAAAAAACCGGACACCTCGCCGCTGTCCGTTACATTCATGCAGATTCCCGTTGCCGTGCAACCTGCATCGGCTGCCAGTCGTTCGGTCTCCCTGGCGGCGGCCTCTTCGGCTTCCGGATCTCCCGGGGAAAAATAGTTGAAGAAGATCCGGGTTTCGGCATCGGCCAGCGCCAGGCAGATGGCCCTGCCGATACCTCTCGATGCCCCTGTTACGACAACTGTCCGTACAATCTCTTTGGTCATGACCACCTCATCACGGGTCCAGGCATCTTCACCCCGGTTATCCGGCGGCTTTTGAAACAAAATGGCCGGACAGGCCATCGGTTTCAAACCCGAATTCCCGATTTAAATGATGTCTTTAAATCTCGTCGGTCTCGACAACCGTCCGATCCTTGTAATTTCCACAACTTGGGCAAACCCGGTGGGGCATGGTTGCTTCACCGCATTGAGGGCATGTGGAGAGATTGGGGGCCGTCAACTTCTGGTGCGTCCTCCGTTTATCCCTCTTTGACTTGGATTTTTTTCTTTTCGGTACAGCCATAAGTAATCTCCTAACTATTTGTTATTTAAAATAATAATCCTCAAATCGCCGGGGCGGTTCAAGGGTGGCTTTTTAGTAATTGAATTGTAGCGGAATGTCAAGTTTTAATTATTTTTTTTTCTCGGCCGGTTGTGCTATCTTTACGGCTGTGGTATTGAGGTGGATCTTTTTGGGCCTATAAGAATAGTTGAATTTAATATATTGAAAATATTATGAATAATTACATTCTAATTGTGGGAAACCATATACTGATTCGAGTCTGCTCCATGACAGTCCAGCCGTGTCAGGTGAGTTTGAGGAAGACCCGGAAAATAAAAACGGATACTGTTTAACTTATAACTTAATAATAAATTGACTTGTAGTCATTTATATCCAGCACTAGTGCCAAGCCGGTGTAGTTGAAGCGGTCTGGCAGCCATTTTCCCATCGGTGACTTTCAGGGTGGGAACCCGGCTCATTTGATGGGTTCGGTGCCGGAGGGAATGACTAGAGGCGATTTCAAAAGGAACAATAAAAATGGAAAAGATCATTACACGCTTTCCGCCCA